>JAHCIP010000248.1 GCA_026129165.1 Anaerolineae bacterium | reverse complement strand
CGACCCAGAACCCCATCGAGACCGAAGGCACGTATGCCCTACCCGAAGCCCAGGTCGACCGCTTCATGCTCAAAGTCCTGGTCGGCTACCCAACGCCCACCGAGGAATTTGTCATCGTCGAGCGCATGACTGGCTTCTTGCAGGATGTCCACAAGGTGCTGACCACGGAGCAGTTGCTCGACCTGCAACGGAAGGCGTACCAGGTCTATGTGGACCCGGCCCTCATCGAGTACGCCATCCGCCTGGTCAACGCGACGCGCAACCCGAAGGAGGTCGGCCTCAAGGACTTTGAGCGCTACATCACTTTCGGTGTCAGCCCCCGCGCCTCCATCAACCTCATCCTGACCGCCCGCGCCCTGGCCTTTGTGCGCGGCCGCAACTATGTGCTGCCGCAGGATGTGCTAGACATGGCGCTCGACGTGATGCGGCATCGCCTCGTCCTGTCCTATGAGGCGCTATCCGATAACGTAGCCAGCGACGACATCCTGAAGAAATTTATTGACCGCATTCCGACGCCGGTGGTACCGCTGCATGAACACGCCAACTTCCGCCTCAACCCCTGAGCGCATCCTGCAGCGCCTCGACTGGCACGTGGTGCGTCGGCTGGACGGCTTGCTCCAGGGCGACTACCGCACCCTGTTCTACGGCTACGGGGTGGACTTCGCCGACCTGCGCGAGTACCAGCCGGAAGACGATGTGCGCTACATCGACTGGAACGTCACGGCGCGCATGGACACGCCCTACGTGCGGCAATACCACGAAGACCGCGAGATTAGCGCCTGGTTCCTGCTCGACCTGAGCCCCTCGATGGATTTCGGCGCGCGGCAGAGCCTGAAGCGGACGGTGCTAATTGATTTTGTGACTACCATCGCCCGACTGCTCACACGCCACGGCAACCGCGTCGGGGCCATCTTCTATGGGAACCGGGTGGAACGGACGATCCCCGTCGGCGGTGGGCGCAAGCAGGTGCTACGCCTGGTCAACGACCTCCTCAAGCAGCCCCAGGCGCCGCAGGCCGCCTTCACCGATCTGACGCCGCTCCTCCAGGCGGGCCTCAACGCGATTCGGCGGCGCTCGCTCGTCTTCGTCGTCTCGGACTTTATCAGCGCGCCAGGCTGGGAACGTCCGCTGAGCTTCCTCAACCAGCGCCACGATGTCCTCGCCATCCGGCTCTGGGATCCACGGGAAACTGAGTTGCCCGACATCGGCCCTATTTATATGGAAGACGCCGAGACGGGCGAGCAAATCTGGGTGGATACCAGTGATAAGAAGTTCCGCCAGCGGTTCCAGGCGGCGGCTCAGGAGCGCGAGGCGGCCCTCAACACGGCGTTCAAACGCGCCGGTGTGGACGTGCTGCCCCTATCCACCGAGGAAGACCTGGTGAGGACGATTGTGCGGTTCGCGCGGCAGCGGCGTCAACGCCGCAAATAGGGATCTGTTTTATGTCGTTTATCTGGCCGGTGATGCTTGTGTCACTGTTGCTCATCCCGCTGGTCGTCGTGCTCTATGTGCGGATCCAACGGCGGCGGCGGCTCATGCGCGAGCGATACGGGAGTCTGGGCCTGGTGCAGGGGACGACGGGGCGCTTCGCCTGGCGGCGGCACATCCCGCCCACCTTCTCGCTCATCGGCCTGACTTTGCTGTGCGTGGCGATGGCCCGCCCGCAAACCGTCGTCAGCTTACCCAAGGTCGTCGGCACGGTCATCCTGGCGTTCGACGTCTCCGGCAGCATGGCCGCCGACGACATGAAGCCCACCCGTATGGAAGCGGCCAAGGCCGCTGCCAAGACCTTTGTCGAGCGCCAGCCGTCGACGGTGCTCATCGGCGTCGTCTCGTTCAGCGAGAGTGGCTTTTCGGTCCAGCCGCCCACCAACGACCAGGGCGAGATTCTCGCCGCCATCAACCGCCTGACGCCAGCGCGCGGTACGTCGCTAGCCAGCGGTATCTCCGTTGCCCTCAACACCATCGCCAACATGGGCCGCGAGCAGACCCGCTACTACACCAGCGCCACGCCGACCGTCACGCCCACCCCGACGCCTGTCCCGCCGGGCACGCACATCCCCGCCGTCATCGTTCTGCTCACCGACGGCGAGAACACCGTTCGCCCGGACCCGCTGGAGGCGGCGAAGACGGCAGCCGACCGAGGGGTGCGTATCCACACCATCGGCATTGGCAGCCCGACGGGCGCGACGCTCAAGGTCGAAGGTTTTACCGTTCACACTCAACTGGACGAGGCCACCCTGAAGCAAATCTCCGATCTCACGGATGGCTCCTACTACAACGCCCAGAACGAAGACGAGTTAAAGAAGATTTACGAGAATATCGGCGTGCAGTTAGTGATCAAGCCCGAAAAGACCGAGGTGACAGCCGTCGTGGCCGGTATCAGCCTGGTCGTCTTGCTCATCGGCGGCCTGTTGTCCAGCCTGTGGTTTAGCCGCTTACCGTAGCGTTATAGTGTCCCCTCTCCCTCTGGGAGAGGGTTAGGGTGAGGGTCTTTGACGTTCGTCGAAGGCAGGAAGACCCTCACCCCGGCCCTCTCTCCCTGGGAGAGGGCGGGAAGGGGAGGTAGCGCGTGACAGTCTTATGGCCGTGGTTCCTACTCTTATTGGGACTCGTCCCCTTGCTCATCGCGCTTTACATTTGGATGTTGCGTCGACGGCGACGGTTTACCGTGCGCTACTCCAGCCTGTCGCTGGTTCGGGCGGCCGCGCCGCCCTCCAACCGGCGCCGGCACATCCCCTTCGCCCTATTCCTGCTCGGCATGACGAGCCTGGTCGGCGCGACCACGCGACCCGTCTCCATTGTAACTGTCCCTACCAACCAGACGACCATCATTCTCTCAATGGATGTATCGGGCAGCATGTGCTCGACAGACATTACGCCCAACCGACTCACCGCCGCCAAGGAGGCCGCGCTCAACTTTATTCGCCGCCAAAAGCCCGGCACGCACATTGGCCTGGTCGCCTTCGCCGGCTATGCCGAACTCATCCAGCCGCCGACCACCGATCCGGAAGCCCTGCAAGCGGCGATTGACAGCCTGATGGTCGGGCGGCGGACGGCCATTGGCAGTGGTATCCTCAAGGCCATTGACGCCATCGCTGAAATTGACCCCAGCGTCGCGCCGAGCGTGACCAGCACCTCAACCGCCGTCAAACCGACGCCCGTACCCAAGGGGGCCTATGCGCCTGACATCATTGTCCTGCTGACCGACGGCGCGAGCAATGCCGGGCCTTCGCCCGTTGAGGCGGCGCAGCAGGCTGTGGATCGGGGCGTCCGCGTCTACACCATCGGCTTCGGCACCGAACGCGGCTCCGAGTTCCCTAACTGCGGCAATCTCCAGGGAACCGAGCCACTCTTTGGCGGTCCTGGTGGGGGAGGCCCGCCCGGTGGCGGTGGTCGCGGCTTCGGCGGCGGCGGGGGCGGCTTTGGCGGCTTCCGACGCGGCATTGACGAGGAGACGCTCAAGAAGGTTGCCGCCCTGACCGACGGCAAATACTACGCGGCGGAAAGCGCGGACCAACTGCTAGAGGTCTTCCAGAGCCTACCGACCAACCTCATCGTCAAACATGAAACGACCGAACTGACCTTCATTTTTACGACCCTCGCTGGCGTTCTCGCTGCGCTGGCTATCATACTCTCGCTACTTTGGAATCCGCTTTCTTGAGGCGGCTGCGCCATAGCTCTCCGAGTATCGAGTCCTACCACCCTCAGTCCGGCTCTCCAGCCGGACTTTTTTTGTCATCGCCAGGCGCGAGGGGTCGCCTTACTCTCGCACTGTGATAAATCCCGCACTCTCAATGTGAATTATCTCACAATGGCGCTGTGAATTGCCTGCTAACATGGGAACGCCTCTAGAAAAGGGGGCATTTGGTCTGGCGCCCAATTGGGTGTAAGCTACCCGTTCTAGGGCGTGTCTGCAAAGTCGTGGCGCAGGCTTTCTAGCCTGTGCGGGCAGTCTGGAAAGACTGCCCCACACCCAGTTTGCCGACACACCCTAGTCCCTCCCCAAATGCGCCCATCATAGTGAAAGTGAAGGTCACCATGCTGCAGAACCTCGGTAAGCGAGGCGCGAGGCCGTTGTACCGTGTCTGTATCGTTCTCATACTGGTCGGGTTGGCCTGGTTCACCACAGCCAATGTACGGGCGGAGACCCATCTGAACTCGGACGATGTCTACGTCGCGCTGTCCGATGGGACCAAGTTCGTGGGGACAGGCATTCAGTGGAGCGATTACTTCTGCACGGGCGCCCAGATCTGCAAGACCGGCGATGTGAATGGCGACGGGCGCGACGACCTGATCGCCTTCGTCCGCACCACCCACCTGTCGGATGACAGCGATGTGTATGTCGCCCTCTCGACAGGGTCCAGTTTTGGCCCCCTCCGCAAGTGGCACGACTACTTCTGCACCCTCCAGGAAATCTGCGAGGTGGGCGACGTCAACGGCGACGGTAAGGCCGACATTCTCGCCTTTGTCCGTACCAACAACGGCGCGAATGACAGCGACGTCTACGTCGCCCTCTCCACTGGGACCAGCTTCGGCGCTGGGCAGAAGTGGCACGACTACTTCTGCACGCTCCAGGAAATCTGCAAGGTAGGGGACGTCAACGGCGACGGCAAGGTCGACATCCTGGCCTTTGTCCGCACCAACAATGGCGTGGGGGACAGCGATGTCTGGGTCGCACTGTCGGACGGCACGAAGTTTGGCGCCGGCCAGAAGTGGCACGACTACTTCTGCACCCTCCAGGAGATTTGCGCCGTCGCGGATGTCAACGGCGACGGGAAGGCCGACGCGGTGGCCTTTGTCCGCACCAACAACGGCGTCGGTGATAGCGATGTGTGGGTCGCCCTCTCCGATGGAACCCGGTTTGGCGCCGGTCAGAAGTGGCACGATTACTTCTGCACCCTCCAGGAGATTTGCGCCCTCGGCGATGTCAACGGCGACGGCAAGGCCGACGCGATTGCCTTCGTCCGCACCAACAACGGCGTCGGCGACAGCGATGTCTGGGTCGCTCTCTCCGATGGCACGAAGTTCGGTCCCGGCCAGAAGTGGCATGACTACTTCTGCACGCTACAAGAAATCTGCGGCGTAGGGGACTTTAACGGTGATGGCAAGGATGACGTGGTCACCTTTGTGCGGGGCCGCACCGATAATCCGGTGACCACCCAGACGCTCAACGTGTCCATCTCGATGTGGTGGAACCCGACCGACCGAGCCAAGGCAAGCTACACGACGATCTTCGAATACTTCGCGGATGCCATCTTCGAGATGAGCAACGGCGCCCACCGCGTCGGCACGATTACCGTCTATCCCAACCGAGTGCGAGACGAGACGGCGGATGTCGTCTGGACCAATATGGATTGGCCGCACGCCCCTGTGGCTGGCCGAGGACACGCCGGTGACCACCTCTACTTCGCGGACATCTTCTTCAGCCCCGACCCCGACGGTACTGGCCCAGCGACCGCCTTAGGCCCCTACTTCGCCTTAAACGCGGGCCAGGAACGCGGCGCGGGCTACACATTGGCCCATGAATGGGGCCACTTCTACTACGGTATCTACGACGAGTACCGCGCTAACCGCACCTGCGATCCCAGGAACCCGACCGAGTCGGATATTACAGACCCTTGGGCCTGCGACGTGTCGGTCCAGCCGTCGGTCATGACCAGTCAGTGGAATGCGAAGAACGGCGACTACACCTGGCTCAACTTCTCCATCGCCGCCAACCAGACCAGCGGCAACCCCAATCGGCGCGTCTACGGGGTCAGCGGCTGGGAAACGCTGGTGCGTGACCCCAAGAACGACCCCAAGGACGGCGCGCGCAAGAGCCTCACCACACGGGCCTACTACCCGGAGTTGAAGACGGTCGCGCCCACGGGCAGCAATCGGCCCACCATTGAACTGCCCAACTCCGAGTCGCGGGCCGCGCTCCGCATCGTCTGGGTTCCGCCGACGGCGAACAAACAGACCCAGACCGAGGATCCCTACCTGCCGCGTGTCATCGCCCTCGACGGCGATGCAATCCTCTACCCGGCCGCTGGGCGGCTCGTCGCCAGCGTGGGCAAGTCCGGCGGTCTGATTACCAAGGCAGACGTCAGCGCGAGCGTGGTCAACCCTGACGCCACCACAACCACGCTGACCTTTACCGATGACGGCGTCGCGCCCGACGCTCGCGCCAACGACGGCCTGTACTCGGCCCTCCTGCCCTACACCCAGCCCGGCGCCCACCAGGTCGAGGTTCACTTCACCAACCCCTCGCTCCAGGCAGAGATTGTCTACGACCACTATCACTTCTCGCCCGGTCCCAACGGCGAAACCGTCGAGCCGGGTCCGAAGCCCGTGGGGGAGGATTTCGATCAATCGGCCAGCGTCGCACTGATGGTGTCGGGTTTCCGTCCCGGTTTCAGCGGCGTGGTCGCGCCGACGCAGCTCACCGTGGACAACCGCGATTTCCCTGGGCGTATTGACATGGCCGGTGACAAGGACAGCTTCACCTTCTACCCGGAGACGAGCGACACACTTGTCCTCCGCGTGACCGACCTGGCCCTCGGCATGCAGCCGAAGGTGCGCGTCTATCGCGGCGACCCGGCCGTCCTTATTGGCGAGTACACCTTCACGCCGTGGGGCAACGACTATTTCTTCACCAAGCTGGAGGTGGAGGCGGGCGAGCGCTACCTGGTGGAGGTCGAGCACCAGGACCCAAGTGCGTCGGAAGGCCTCTTCAATGTCAGTGTCGGCCCCGCCCTGGCCAACACCTTGGAGACAGCCTGGCGTCTCTTCCTGCCGCTGATCCGGCAGGCGCAACCGTAAAGTTCAAGGGCGGACAGGCCAATCCGACTCCCCCTCTCCTTTGAGGAGAGGGGGCAGGGGGGTGAGGTCAAACACTGGCAAAAAGCGCAAGTCGGCATTCAGCCTGTCTGCCCTTGAAATGAAGTTCTAGGCCTGCGATCCCTGTGGAGGATGCTCGTGACCAAGCGTATCCGGCTCCGCGATGTGGTAGAGGATGACCTCCCTATCTTCTACGCGCACCAACTCGACCCCGACGCGGTGCAGATGGCCGCCTTCCCATCCCGCCCGCGCGACGCCTTCATGGCCCACTGGGCGCGCATTCTCGCCAACGCGGACAGCATCGAGCAGACGATTGTGGTGGACGGGCAGGTGGCGGGCAATATCGTGTGCTACGAGCAGGACGGGGAACGGGAAGTGGGTTACTGGCTGGGCAAGGAGTATTGGGGCCAGGGCGTGGCGACCGAGGCGCTGGCGCAACTCCTGGCCCAGGTCCAGACCCGTCCCCTGTATGCCCACGTCGTCCAGCACAACATCGCCTCGCGGCGGGTGCTGGAGAAATGCGGCTTCCGCGTGGTGCGCGAAGAGACTGGCCTGCCCGACTCGAGTGGCGCCCCCGTCGAGGAGTTAATCCTCATCCTATCCTAGCTCCATCTGTCTACTGCAATAGAAGGGCTGAGCGTTCACACAGCGGTGTCAAAGTCCGATGTCTTGAGGAGAGCCACGCGCTGTCAACGCATTGGGGGAACAGATTGAACTGATTATGTCGGTGCAAGAAGAGACAATCCGTTCAATCCGTACCTAAAATCCGTTGACAGCGCGTTTGGGCCGGGAATTGCGTGAGGAGAGACAGACCTGTCGATTACGATGTGCTCTTGAACACAGGCGACCAGCCATTTGTACAGCGCGGGCTGTTCGACAGCCCTGAAAACGCCGCCGCCGAGATGGCGCGGGAGTACGTCTTACTTCAGGTAGAGCGTTATCGGCATACCATCGAGGCGATGGAGAGCAAACATGGCATGTCCTAGCTGCGTAGGATACGGAAACAGATCCGCCATAACTTCCACCACCTAGCCGATCTAGGGGCCGCCGTTCACCACTAACCCTCCGCTCGTTGTCAATATGGGTGTCGTCAAGGCTAGCCAACAGTCACCAATGCTGCTATAATGGGGGCAAGTAGGGAGGTACAGGCTCCGGCAGGTCAATAGTTGTTTGACAGCAGTGTCATAGACCATAGTCCGGCAGTGTCCCCACCTCTCCTGGTTTGGAAGTGTACAAAGCCAAGAATAGGAGGAGATGCGTATGACAAGCCACATTCAGACGGGAGCGGTCCACCATATCGCCCTTACCGTTACAGATGTCGCCCGCTCCCGTGAGTTCTACACGGGCTTGTTGGGGTTCCAACAGATCGCAGAGTACGGACCGCGCGCGTTACTTCACAATGGCAGCATGATGCTCGCTGTCGGGCCAGCGCTCGAAGGGGCTGGCTCAAGTGACCGTTTCGATGAGAACCATGTCGGGCTAGATCATCTTAGTTTTGCAGTGCAGAGCCGTGACGACCTCGAACAAGCAGCACGCCTGCTAGATGAGAAAGGTATACCACGCGGCGAGATCAAGGACTTGGGGCCCTTCCAAATCTACGTCCTGGCGTTTCGCGATCCCGATAACATTCAGGTGGAGTTGACGGCGCCGTACTAAACAACTTGATGCGTTTCAAACCCCCTAAGTCCCGTCGTCGCCGCGACCTCACGTACATTCTGGTTGCTCCATAGCGAGAGCGATAACCTGCTCCAGCGTCAGGGCCCCTCCCTCGGCCACTGCGGCTAGCCCGGCGTTCGCGTCCAGCGGGACGCGAACGCCTGAGACAGTTCGGTCGTACACTAGGCGGTCGGCTGGATCCAATCGACCGCCTGTGGTGGCAAGCAATGCATCTACCGCCCCGATTAGCCTTGCCGCCCGCCGGGGCTGCTCCAGCCCTGCAGCTAGCCGGGCGAATCCTGCCAAAGAGCGCGCGACTGCTCCCTTGCTTAGCGTCGGAGTGAGGCTTAGGCTCTCTTTGAAGAGTGCCTCTGCCCGCTCATAATCACGCTGAGCCAGCGCAACGTGGCCAAGATTGCTGAGTGACAGAGCTGCTCCGCCCGTGTTACTCATATTGCGCCATAGGACCAGGCTCTCTTCATAGAGGAGACGCGCCTGCTCATACTCACCCAGGCAGCGCGCTACATCCCCGAGATTGTCGAGTACTTCGGCCGTTTGCCACTTGAGCCCCATCTCACGATGGATTGCCAGACCTTCCTCGAACAGCCTGCGTGCTGTTGTATAGTTGCCGTCTTCGAGCGCCACTCGACCGAGCTCGGCCAGCGGTATGGCGAGCTTTGCCTTGTCCCGTGACGCTCGCCACAGACTGAGGCTCTCCTCG
>JAHCIP010000247.1 GCA_026129165.1 Anaerolineae bacterium | reverse complement strand
CGTTTGTCATAGCAAGGCTAAAAGCTTTGCTTGTTACACTCGCGCCAAGGCGGCGCACGATGATGTCACCGTCGTTGTAGCCAGAGGGAGGGAGGCTTATGCGTCGCTTCGAGGCTTTGCTAGACCGCGCGGGCATTGATGTCGTAGACTTACCGCCCCAGGTAGAGGAGGTGAAAGGGGTCATGGTCTACCTGGGTCAGTTTCCAGATGGGTGCGGCCGTATCTTTCTCAACCCCACCCTGACCGCGGACGATGATCCGCACTCCGTGGCCGTCGTCGCCCACGAACTGGCCCACTTCCTGCTCAGTACTCTCACTGATCATCCCAGGCATGTTCTACCCCTGCTGCTTGATCCCGCTCAGCGCCCAGGGTACAATGAGCTAGAGGAGGAGGCCGACTGCCTGGCCGCCTATCTGCTCGTACCGCCTGACGTGCGCACCCACTACCCGTCGCGTTACCCGACGATGGAGAGTCTAGCAGCGGCGCTGGGCGTGCCAATCTGGGTGGTGGAGCGCGCCCTGGCTCACCCGGACTATGACCCAACCCCGATTTGCGCCTTCCTGTCGGACCTGATCGGCCATCCCACCTTCGTCCCCCGCGATGAAGGTCTCGCCGGCTGAAATGATTCCCTGTGGGGCGCTCAACCTCCCGACACGATAGACGTGCCGGGAGGTTGGTTTATATGGGCTGGTCGTGTGTCGGATGAGTGTTAGATTCGCGTGGGGCAGGCGTCAAAGGAATGGGGTATATTGGTTGGAGTAGAGACGCGCTATAGCGCGTCTCTACTCCCAGTGGAGGTGGTGTATGACGATAATGTTTGGCTATCTAATGGGGGCGCTCCTCGTCATCATTGGCATCGCGACCTACCTATGGGCGCCCCGGGTTGGCCCCAACCCGTTCTTTGGCGTGCGGACGGGCTACAGCTTCGCTAACCGCCAGGTGTGGGATCAGTCGAACCGCGTCGGCGGGCTGGCGATGACGAGCATTGGCGTGCTGCTGCTGGGGGTGGCGGCCGTGCTGCACCTGGTCAGCGCACCCCTGGGCACGTCCATCCTGGTTCTCACCGGCGTGATGCTGACGACACTGCTAGGGATGACGGGCTGGCTGTTCTTTTATACACGGCGGCTGGCCCTGGGGAGTGACGTCGCGCGCAGCCTGACGCCGCTGCGCCTGGACTGGTCCTTGTTCGCGCCGGCGGTCGGCGCGTGGGCGCTCCTGGCCGTCGTGACCCTGGCGGTCTACCCTGGCTTACCGGAGATACTCGTCACACATTTTGACGCGGCCGGGGAACCTAACGGCTGGAGCAGCCGCACGTCGTTTACGATTCTGTACCTGGGGCTGGGCCTGCTCATGGCGGTGATACCGAGTGTGGCGGCGCTCATTGCGCGCACGGAACCCGTCATCGGGCTGAGCCGGCTTGGGGGCTGGCGGCTGGAGCCGCGCCAGGGGATTCTCGTGTCGAGTTGGGGAATGGGGCTCGCCAACCTGTTCTTGCTGGTGGTCCTGCTCGACCTGGTATGGTTCAACTGGTACGCCGTCCACCTGCTGTCGCCAGGGATTCTCGTGCTGCTGGGGATGGTGGTGCTGTTGGGAGGGGTGCTGATCCTCTTCTTCCGCTACGCGCGGCGCAGCCAGAGCTAGCCGGCTGTGGCTCCGTGACGAGGATAGTTTGGACTGTCACTCTGAGCGAAGCGAAGAGTCTCGCTTTACGTAGGCTGCGATGCTTACCCTGAGTACAGGGCACAGGTCGCTTCGCTCAGCATGACATATGGGATAGACTCAGCGGTTGGGACGGGACCTCTCGCGCGGGCCGCTGTTGTTCTCGGCGGTCTCAGGAGCAGGCATGGCTTCCATATGCGGCGCGTCAATGAGCAACGGCTCGTCGCTGGCCTGCATCAGGCTCTGGCCTCGGAACACCCCGCCTTCGTCAATCAGGAACGAGGCGACCTGGATGTCGCCCCAGACGCGGCCCGTCGCTAGAATTTCCAGCCGGCCGTTGGCCGTGATATTACCCTTAACGGAACCGGCGACGGACACATTACGCGCTGTGACATCAGCCAGAACCTTGGCCCCCTCGCCAATAATAACATTACCGGCCGTCTCGATGAGGCCCTCAAACGCGCCGTCAATGCGAACGCCGCCGTCTGACTTGAGGTGGCCGTTGAAGTCGGCCGTAGGGCCGATGACTGTCTCGATTTTTTCGGCGCTGACGGTATGCGTCGGCGGCTTTTCTTTTCGTCCGAACACCTTCGTCCTCCCTTATGGCGCTGGCGCTGATGTTCCATACACCGGGCCAATTCAGCGGCTCGGCCTCGGTCAGCCAGCCTGAAGTCCCCCCTACTCTCTCTGACACCGCTCTCTTGTAGATAACGGTGCACTAGGCATACGTGTTACAGGGCGGCCGCCTTTCACGGCAAATAGGGGGTGGGGTTGACAGCCTTGCCGTTGAGCCGTACTTCGTAGTGCAGGTGCGGGCCGGTGGAATTGCCCGATGAGCCGGAGAGCGCCAGGAGAGCGTCGGCCGCCACCCGGTCGCCTACATCCACTTGAATCTGCGACAGGTGGGCGTACAGGGTCGAGTAGCCGTCCCCGTGCCCGACTTCGACACACCAGCCATAGCCAGCCTGCCAGCCGGCATAGACGACGACGCCCGCCTGGGTGGCATGGACAGGCGTGCCCAGGTCAACCGCCAGGTCCAGGCCTGTGTGCCAATCCAATTCGCCTCGGAAGGTGCGATAGCCAAAGGGCGAGGTGATTTCGCCCTTGAGCGGCCAGGCATGCGGCGCGCCGGGGCCATCCTGGGGCAAGGGGACGCTCAGCAGTTGGCGCGGTTGCAGGGCCACCGGCTCGCCGTTGCGGAGGCGGGCGATGATGCCTTCCACCTCGCCGTCGAGTTGGGCCAGGGTCGGATCAGCCGAGCGCGTTCGCCGCGCGGCGGCTTCGGCGGCGGCGCGGGCGACTTCGGCTTCGGCCGCCGCTTTGGCGCGCGCCGCGGCTTCCGCCGCCTGACGAGCCGCTTCGGCCTGAGCGCGGGCCGCTTCGGCTTCGGCGGACGCCTGCGCCCGGGCCGCCGCGTCCGCCGCGCGGCGGGCTGCCAGGTCGGCCGCCAACGCTTGAAGCATGGCGCGGCGCAGCGTAATCTGGGCGCGTACCAGGTTCAAGCGCAAGGCCACGTTGGTAGGGTCAGGGTCAATGGCCGGAAAGGCGGTGTCCTGCGGCCTCAGAACCGTCCCGCCGCCCTGGCGGGTGAGATACAGGGCGTCATTCGTCGGCGGGCGCAGGCTCTGGGGAGTGGCGGCAGGGTTGACAGGCGCGGCGGCGGGCGTTGCCTGGGGGGAGGCCAGGTAGTCGCGCACCTCGTCGGCCAGGTGGTCGAGGTCCCGCAGCGACTGGAACACCTGCTCAACCTGGCTCTCCAGGCGGGTCTGATGCTCAGCCACCTGCCGCGTGAGAGCCTGGTAGTCATCTTCGAGGCTGTGGATACGCCCTTGCTGGTCCAGGATGGCGCGTTGGAGCTCGCGGGTCCGTGGGTCGGGCTGAAGAGTGTCAACCTGCGCGGCCAGGCGCTGGGCGCGCAGGTAGTGATAGGCGCCAAAGACGCTCAGCCCTAGAACACTGAGCAGGAGGAGCAGGCTGACGAGTGAGATGGCCCAGCCGGGGATGGGCGTTGGCTCGTCTCCGTCGGCTCCCTGCACATACAGGGTCAAGCCTCGGCGGCGCGGCCGTATCGGCACAGATAGTTACCTCATCACTAAATTACGGCGTGGCGGCGATTATAGTGACAAACGAGGGCCGGGTCAAATAGCTGGCCCTAGCTTGCTTATTCGGCCAGGCTGTATAGTATATGGAGTAGTGCAGTGTGACGAGGGACAGGAGAGAGAATGTATTTCGCGCCGGCAGTGGATGATCAAGTCTGGGCCTTACGCGCGGCTGTCGAGGATGTGCTGACCGTCGAGACGGTTCAGATGGGGCGCGGGGCCGTGACATTTAGTGGAAGTTTGCGGCATGACGCCGAGCGGTCGTTTGCTTACCTGGAGAGCCGCTTTAGCCCGCTGGGCTATACACCGCTATTGCGACGGACGCAGGGAACGGATGAGATTGTGGCCGTGGAAGGCCTGGTGGGCGTAAGTCGATCCAACTGGCTCATCAATGCCTTGCTGTTTATCGCCACCGTCATCAGCGTTCTCGTCGTCGGGCTACAAATCTTCTCCCCGCTCGGCGCACTGGTCTATATGCTGGGGTTGCTCCTGGTGTTGGGCTGCCACGAATTCGGCCACTACATCGTCGCCCGTATCCACGGCCTGGCCGTGACCCTGCCGTACTTTATTCCCCTCCCGCTACCCCCCCTGGGGACGATGGGCGCGTTTATCCGCCTGAAGTCGCCGGTCATCAACCGCAAGGCCCTGTTTGATATGGCTGTGGCCGGGCCGCTGGCCGGCTTTTTTGTCGCCCTGCCCATCTTCATGCTCGGGCTGCTGCTCCCGCCGGAGTGGACGCGCTTCCTCCAGCAAGCGCGGCCTGTGATTCGTATTCAGTTGCTCGAGTCGTGGCTGGTGGAGTTCCTGGTCAACTTGCTGCTGCCCAGCATCGGGCGCTTCGACCTGTTCCGCAATCCCTTGACGGCGGTGGGCTGGTTTGGGATGCTGGTGACGGCGATTAACCTGCTGCCGGCCGGCCAACTCGACGGCGGCCATATCGCCTACTCGCTGCTGGGGCGCTGGTCGCGGCCGCTGGCGGTGGTGGTGTTCGTCCTCTTACTCTATTTGGGCTGGCAGTATTGGCAGGGGTGGTTTGTGTGGGCCTTTATGCTGTTCCTGACCGGCCTGAGCCACCCGGCCCCCTTGAACGACATCACCGAACTGGACTGGGCACGCCGCAGCGTCGCGTTTGGCTCGTTCCTGCTCTTCCTGGCGATTATCTCGGTCAAACCGTTCGGGCCGTGAAGGGGACCAAGGACGAAGGACCAAGGACCAATACGTTCTTGGTCTTTCGTCTTTGGTCCTTGGTCGTCTCCCCTACACGTACTCATACAATCGGTACAGCATCACCAGGCGGCGCAGCTTGCGGAGCGCCTTGACCTCGATCTGGCGCACGCGCTCGCGGGTCAGCCGCAGCGCCTGGCCGACCTGTTCGAGCGTCTCCTCGTCGCCATCGAGCAGCCCAAAGCGCCGTTCGAGGACGGACCGCTCGCGGGGCTCTAGCGCCTCCAGCAGAATGGCGATCTCGTCCTTCAGGAGCTTCTGGGTTACCTCTTCGGCTGGCTCCAGCGCATTGGGATCGGCGTGGTGCGAGTCGGGGTCGCTTTCCTCGCCGTCAGGAGACGGCGGGTCGAGCGGCTGAATCTCTTGCTCCAGAATCAACAGCGTCTCGACTTCACGCACGGCTGCACGCAGCTTGCGGTTCAGGGCGATGGGCAAGCGTTCGTTGCGCTGGCGGCCGCCAAGAATAACCGCCCGGTCGTCATCCGTCAGGGTCGGCATGGCGAGCGCCATCTCTTCCGTCGTCGGGTCGCGTCCCAACTCGCCCATCAGTCGGACGCGCGCGCGGCGCAGCGCGTTGAGCGCCTCGACCTGGTGGGCCGGTAGCCGGATGAGTCGGCCCTGATCGGCAATGGCGCGGCTGACGGCCTGCTTGATCCACCAATGGGCGAAGGTGGCGAAGCGAAAACCGCGCTCGGGGTCGAAAGTTTCCGTAGCGCGCATCAGGCCTAGCGTCCCCTCCTGGATCAGGTCCTGGAGGGTGAGTCCGCGCCCGACGTACTTCTTGGCGATGCTGACGACAAGCCGCAGGTTCGCCATCACCAGGTGCTGCCGCGCTAGCTCCCCATCACGGAGAAGGGCGAGTATGGCCGCCTCTTCCTCTGGCGAGGCCACCGTCTCCAGACGGGCGCGCGCGGCCACCGCCGCCTGCACCCGCCGTCCATAGTGGATTTCCTCTTCGGGGGTGAGCAAGGCGACGCGGCCAATGTCGCGCATGTAAATGCGCACAAGGTCATCGCCCTGTAAGAGGGCATCCAACTCCGATGTGGTCATGCATCACTCCCCTAACAGGTCTGCCAGGGCTGTGGCTCGTCGAGCGGATGTGTAAGGGTAAGCTCTGGGTTGCGTCTTAATGGTGCGTCCGAGGATAGCCAGGGGACGAGTCGCTAAATGTTACTGTCATTGGGCTGGTTTCGACAAATGGACTCGCATAGGGAGTTTGGATAGGGGATGAGCATGACGATGGTGGTCCAGCCGCCGGCGCGGGTCGTGGTGGCGATGAGTGGGGGAGTCGATAGCTCGGTCGCGGCGGCCTTGCTGGTCGAGCAGGGCTATGAGGTGATCGGCATTATGATGCGGTTGTGGTCGGAGCCGAACGCGACCGCTGAGAATAAATGCTGCTCGGTGGAGGCGGTCGATGACGCCCGCACCATAGCGGCCCAGTTGGGCATTCCCTTCTATCTGCTAAACTTCGAGTCGGTCTTCAAGCAGTGGGTGGTGGACTTCTTTACCCAGGAGTACAAGGCGGGTCGGACGCCGAACCCCTGCCTGGCCTGCAACCGCCACATCCGCTTCCGCTTCCTGCTCCAGCACGCCCTCAGCCTGGGCGCGGAGGCGATGGCGACGGGCCACTACGCCCGCGTGGACCACGTGGGCGGCCGCTATCGGCTGCTCAAGGGCGTGGACGCGGCCAAGGATCAGTCGTATGTGCTGCACATGCTGGGCCAGCCGGAATTGGCGCGGACCATGTTCCCGCTGGGCGGGCTGACCAAGCCGCAGGTGCGCTTAATGGCGGCCGAGCGCGGCCTGCCGGTCGCCAGCAAGCACGATAGCATGGAGCTGTGCTTTTTGGCCGATAACAACTACCGCCGCTTCCTCCAGGAGCACGCCGCCGATGCGCTGGTCCCCGGCCCGATTGTAGACCCGGCCGGTCAGACGCTCGGCCAGCACCAGGGGCTGCCGCTCTATACCATCGGCCAGCGCAAGGGCCTGGGTATCACGGCCTCGCAGCCGCTCTATGTCCTGGGGACGGATCCAACCCGCAATGCCGTTGTCGTCGGCGACGACCGCGCCCTGTACCACGAGACATTACGGGTGCGCCAGGTCAGTTGGACGGCGGACGCTCCGCCGGCCGAGCCGCTAGACGTCCAGGTCAAGATACGGTATAAAGCCGAAGGCTCGCCAGCGACGGTGGCGGCGCTGCCCGACGGCCGCGCCGAGGTGCGCTTTGTCGAGGCGCAGCGGGCGATTACGCCCGGCCAGGGCGCGGTGTTCTACCAGGGCGACGAGGTCGTCGGCGGTGGGATTATCGAGTAGGGAATAAGGAGTAGGGAGAGAATGCTGCCCGCCGTTGTCCTGTGCCTGGTGCTTGCCAGCCTCTACGCCGCGTTAGCCCACTTCCTGTTCGGGCGCACCTGGCGGCAGATGCTGTGGTACTGGGTGGCGGGCTGGCTTGGCTTTGCCGTGGCCGCTCTGGGGGCGGTGTGGCTCGGCTGGGACTGGGGCCGCGTGGGGCAGGCGCCCGTGGCGGCGGGTAGCATCGGGGCGTGGCTGGCCCTGCTGGCGGCCAAGACCCGGCTGTAGCGGGCAGCGCCCGCCAGGCGCTAAAGACCCCTGGCTACTCGAACAAAGCCCTTCGGGCTAATACCCCAGCCCCTCCGGGGCTTTGCCTGCCTAGCGCGGGTGCTTTAGCCCCGCGCTACGACCACCACGTAAGTACCGTGAGTAACGAGTCGCCCATGGGTGATAGGTAGTGATATGCTGCTCACTACCCACCACCCACGATCCACTAAAACAGCGCCTGCGACAACTTGCCCCTGTACTCGCGCGTTAGCGGGTCCTCGTCGCCGAGCAGGTCGAAGAGTTGGATCATCGTCTGGCGGGCCAGGCCGTCCTGCCAGCCCCGGTTGCGGCGCACAATGGTCAGCAGGGCGTCAAAGGCCGGCGCGTACTCGCCCTCGGTCGCGTAGGCCGCCGCTAGCCCGTACTGCCCCTCCAGGTCACCCGGGTTGGCCGCCAGGCGGGCCTGCGCCCCCTCCAGGCCGCCGACCGCCTCGGCCTCGCGAGTCAGCCGCGCCTGGGCCATCAGGCCCCGCGCCGTCGCGCCCACCTCCACGTGGTCGGCCACCTTGGCCAGCCACTCAATGCCCTCGTCCAACTGATCCAGACCGAGCAGCGTGCGCCCCAGACCCAGCGTGGCTTGCGGGTCGTCGGGCGTCTCGGCGAGCGCCTGGCGGTAGAGCGTGGCGGCAGTTTCCCAGCGCCCGGCGCGTTCGGCTTCCTGCGCCTGGTCTAACTTCCGCGCGACGGGCGTGGGCGCGAGCATGCTCAGGAAGCGGCGCACGTTGGTCTCCGGCTGCGCGCCGACAAACTGGGCGACGACCTTGCCGTTCTTGAACGCCTTGACAGCTGGGATGCCCTGGATACCGAACTGCGCCGACAGGTTGGGCGCGTAGTCTACGTTCAGCTTCGCCAGGGTCCAGGCGCCCTGGCCCTCGGCCGCCAGCTTCTCCAGGACCGGCCCCAGGTAGCGGCACGGCCCGCACCACTCGGCCCAGAAGTCCACCACGACGGGCGTCGTATACGACCGCTCCAGCACCTCTTCCGCGAACGTCGCCTCCGTCACCTCAATGACCGCCTCATGCGCCACCATGCCTGGCCTCCGTTACCTCAGTAGTAATCAGTAGTCAGTAATCAGTAGTCAGTAGTCAGTAGTCAGTAGTCGGTAGTCAGTTACGCATCACGCATCACGCATTACGTATCACTTGACACCTACTACAAGAGACATATACTCCCCCCTATGCCTTACGTCTCGCCCCCCAACTGGCTCGATTTGACCCTGCTTGGCATGGTGCTGGGCCTGCTCGGCACGCTGGTCCCCTTGGTGCCGGGCCTGCCCATCATCGTGCTGTGCGCCGTCGCCTACTACACCTTCGCGTCGGGCTGGAGCCTGTCCGCGCTCACTGCCGTGGGGGTCATGATTTTGTTCATGGTGGTCGGGGCGAGCGCCGAGTGGTGGGTGGCGCCGGCCAGCGCCCAGCGCAGCGGCGGGGGATGCCTGTCCTCGCTCCTGGCCGCCGTGGCCGGCATCATCGGCTTCTTCGTCATCCCCGGCATCGGCGTCATCCTGCTGCCGCTGGCCGTCGTGCTGGTGGTCGAGTACCTGCGTGTCCGCGACCCGCGCCACGCCGGCCGGGCGGCGACGGCCTACTTCGTCGGCTGGCTGCTGTC
>JAHCIP010000246.1 GCA_026129165.1 Anaerolineae bacterium | reverse complement strand
GTTACCTTTTCCCCTCATACACGATATGCGGATAGTCTTTCAGATCAAATGGTATATCATCTGCCTTCTGCGTAAGCAAGATAACCCGCTTATTCAATGCATGCGCGTATCCTGTCTCATAGAAGACATTGGGATTCCGACCAGTCATGTCTGAAACAATAATATCAGCCTTGGCAATCTGGTTATAGATGCGTTGTGTAATTGTCCCCTCGTAGGTCTGCTCATCCACGCGCTCACAATAAGCACCTACATCTTTACACGCCTGCTTAATGCCAGCGTGATAAATATCATCAAAATCATCTCTGAAAGGCATAAGAACAAAGACAAACAGCTTTGGAGCCGTGTTCTGGGTAATAGACTGCATGATCTCTACTCCAAACGATTAGATCTAGGCTAAGTTGGGGGTACCGGAGCATACTCGCAACCGGATAATTAGTCAAATTGGAATAGCACCCCCCCCCCACTGGCTACAACGGTTGTCGGGGGCATTGGAAAGAGTTGATTGGCCTGACTATATCACGCCCTCCCTCAATATTTCAAGTATAATTGTCCTGTTGAAGTAGAAGCAGAATGAGTTACAGCAAGTCGAAACTCAGGGTTGACAAACTTAACTAAAGCTGATCGGTTTTGAGCGGGTTGCGTTCCAGCACTGTGAGACCAAGATAGACTCTGTCAATTAAGGTTTACGAATGACATCGAAAAACACGGAAACGACGACCGTTCTAATCGCCTTTTTGGCTTTTGTCGGGCTGGGCCTGTCCGCCGGACTGCTCGGTGTGGCCTGGCCGTTCATGCAGCAAGACTTTGGGCTGGCGCTGGATGCGGTGAATGTGCTGTTGCTGGTTCAGACCCTCACCTACACGCTGGCGAGCTTTCTCATCGGCCGCATCATGGCGCGTTTTGGAAGCGGCATGAGCCTGGTGGGCGGTATGCTGATTCTGGCGCTGTGCTTTTTCGGTATCGCGCTCTCGTCGGCCTGGGCCTGGGTCGTCCTGTTCGGTCTTATCGCCGGGTTTGGCAGCGGCGTCATAGATGCCGGGCTAAACATGTACGTCACTGCCTATCATTCAGCGCGGGCCATGAACTGGCTGCACGCCAGCTTCGGGATCGGGATTACCCTTGGTCCGCTGATCATGACCTACTGCGCGCTGTATCTGAAGTGGCAGATGGGGTATGCCGTGACAGGCGGCGTGCTGGTCATCATCCTGGCGCTGCTCATCGCGACCCGGAGCCTGTGGCGGAATGAAGGCTTCCAGAGCGCGGAGAACACACCGGTACGCCGGGCCAGCATGGGCCAATCGCTGCGCCTGCCGGTGCTGTGGTTCAGCATGATCGTGTTCCTGGCCTACGTGGGCGTGGAGATCGCCATTGGCCAATGGGCCTATACGTTGCTGACGCAGTCGCGCGGCGTGGCCCCCGAAGCGGCGGGCGCCTGGGTGAGCATTTACTGGGGCGTGTTTACCGGCGGACGTATCTTTTTCGGGTTCATCGCCAACCGCTTTGAGTCAACCAATTTGCTCCGCTGGTGTATGCTGGCGGTCGTTGTTGGCGCCTTCCTGTTCGCCTGGAACCCGCTGCCCCTCATCGGTTCCATCGGCCTGATACTCACCGGCTTCGCCGAAGCGCCAATCTTCCCGATGTTGATGACGACTACCCCCCAGCGCATCGGCATGGAACATGCCGAAAACGGGGTCAGCCTGCAAATGAGCTTTGTCGGAGTTGGGTCAGCCATTCTGCCCGGCCTGATCGGGACGATTGGTAAGAACTTTGGCCTGGAAACGATGACGACGATATTTGCGGGCATGGCAGTGATCGCGTTTGTTTTCCACGAACTGGCCCGCCTCGGTCACGCCGGCCGACCGGCGCTGAGCGAAGCCAGCGATTAGAGGTGATCCATGCTTAAGATTGCCAATGCGCCCTGTTCGTGGGGCATCATCGAGAATGTGGCCGGGGGCCGCTCCGGCTATGCCGCCATGCTCGACGAAATGCAGGAGACCGGCTATGTGGGCACTGAGTTGGGCGATTGGGGGTTTATGCCGACCGACCCCACCGCCCTGGCGCAGGAACTCCAGGCCCGTCATCTCGCCCTGCTCGGCTCCTGGGTCAGCGTCTATCTCCACGACCCAGACCGCCTGGCCGACAGCGAAGCGGCGGCGGTGCGCACGGCGCGGCTGCTGGCGGAAGTCGGCGGACCAGACGCGCTGATTGTCCTCGGCAATGACCCGTATGGGAATCCGATGCGTACAAAGAACGCCGGACGCATCAAACCAGAACACGCTATGAGCGACGACCAGTGGCAGACCTTCGCGGCCGGGGCGAACCATATCGCTCAGGCTGTCAAACGCGAGACGGGCCTGCGGACCGTGTTTCATCACCACATCGGGACATGGGTGGAGACGCCGGCTGAGACTGCCCGCTTCCTGAGCCTGACCGACCCAGATGTAGTTGGCTTATGCTTTGACACCGGGCATTATCGCTTTGGCGGGGGCGACCCCGTGGCCGGCTTGCGCCGTCATGCCGACCGCGTGTGGCATGTCCACTTCAAAGATCACGATCCACGCGTCGCCGCACAGTCCCGCCAGAACGAGTGGGATGGGGTGGAGTCCGTGGGACACGGCGTGTTCTGCGAACTGGGGCGCGGGGATGTGGATTTCCCAGCCGTGACCCGGACGCTCAACGAGATTGGGTATAGGGGCTGGATCGTCGTGGAGCAAGACGTGTTGCCCGGCATGGGCACGCCTAAAGACAGCGCCCAGCGCAACCGCGACTACCTCCGTTCCATTGGCTTATAGAAAATAGCGCTCTTTCGCCCGCATCGCCTCCCACTCGGTTCGGGCCGCCTGCACCGATGGCATCTCGCTCACCTCGGCCACCGGCACGTCCCACCAGCTCTCGTACCCCGGCACGCCTTCGAAGCGGTCATTCTGGATATAGACGACGGTGGTGCGGTCAGTCGCCTGGGCAGCCTTCAGGGCGCGGGTGAAGTCGTCGTAGCCGGCGCATTCGATGACGTGGGCGCCCAGGCTGCGCGCGTTCATCGCCAGATCGACCGGCACGGTCTGCACGTCCGCCCCGGCTGCGTCGCTCGGCAAGACGCCATTCTGGCGGTAGGCATAACGGGTGCCGAAGCCCTCCTGGCCGAGCGAACGGCTCAGCGACCCGATGCTCTTGTAGCCGTGATTGTCCAGCAGGACGATGATGAGCTTATAACCTTCCTGGATGGACGTGATAATCTCGGCCGACAACATCAGGTAACTGCCATCGCCGACCATGACATAGACATCCCGTTCGGGCGCGGCCATCTTGACCCCCAGGCCGCCGGCGATTTCGTAGCCCATACAGCTATAGCCATACTCCAGATGGTAGTTCTTAGGATGGCGCGCTCGCCACAGCTTGTGGAGATCGCCCGGCAGGCTGCCGGCAGCACAAACCATAACCCCTTGCGGGTCACTCAACTCGTTCACGGCGCCAATCAACTCGCCTTGACTGGGCAGCGGCGTGTGGCGTATAGCGTAGAGGCGCTCGACTTCGGCGTCCCATGCGGTGTGCAGGCGCTGTGTCTCCGCCTCATACGCCGCGTCCACGTGGTAGCCTTCCAGCACGCTCGCCAGTTCGTCCAGCGTCACCCTCGCGTCACCGACCAGGCCCAGCGCAAAGTGCTTGGCCGCATCGAACGCGGCGACGTTGATGTTGACGAAGCGGACCTCTGGGTGCTGAAACGCGGTCTTCGAAGCGGTGGTGAAATCGCTGTAGCGCGTCCCAATCCCAATCACCAGGTCGGCCTCGCGGGCGACGCGGTTGGCGGCCAGCGTTCCCGTCGCGCCGATGGCCCCCAAACTCTGGGGATGGTCATAGCATAGGCTGCCTTTGCCCGCCATCGTCTCGCCCACCGGAATGCCCGTTTGCTCGACAAAGCGGCCCAGGCTCTCCGTCGCCTCGGAGTAGATCACGCCACCGCCGGCGACAATCAGCGGCCGTCGGCTGGCGCGAATCCACGCCGCCGCCTGCTCGACGGCAGCGACATCGGGACGATTGCGGCGGACCTGCCAAACACGCTTATGGAAGAACTCACTCGGGTAGGCATACGCCTCCGTCTGCACGTCCTCGGGCAGGGCTAGGGTGACGGCCCCCGTGTCCGCCGGGTCGGTCAGCACGCGCATGGCTTCGGGGAGCGCGGTCAGGATTTGATCGGGGCGGTTGATGCGGTCCCAATAGCGGCTGACCGGCTTGAAGCAGTCATTGACGGAGAAGTCCTGGCTATGCTCGGATTCGAGCTGTTGGAGGACGGGCGCGACGTTGCGGCGGGCGAAGATGTCGCCGGGCAGCAGCAGCACGGGCAGGCGGTTGACGGTGGCGGTGGCCGCGCCGGTGATCATATTCGTCGCGCCTGGCCCGATGGAGGTTGTGCAGATCAGTGTTTGGAGGCGGTTCTTCATTTTGGCGTAGGCGGCCGCGGTGTGGACCATCGCCTGCTCATTGCGGCACTGGTAGTAGCGCAGCTCGGGCGTTTGCTGGAGCGCCTGCCCGATGCCGGCCACATTGCCGTGGCCGAAGATGCCAAAACAACCCGCGAAAAAGGGGGCTTCTTGCCCGTCACGCGCTACGTATTGTTGCGTCAGAAACGCCAGGACCGCTTGCGCCGTGGTCAGGCGTCTGGTGGCTTGCTCACCCATCTCGGCTCTCCTTTTCTCTCAGCCGTTAGCCGTCAGCCCTCAGCCCTCAGTACTCAGCACTCAGCACTCAGCACTCAGCTTTACCAACCCCCGCGTTCCTCGACGAATGCCGTGACCTCATCGAAGGTGGGCATAAAGTTGGCGCAGCCGTGGCGTGTCACCACAATCGCGCCGCAGGCATTGCCCAGTCGCGCCGCCCGATACCAATCCCACCCTCTGACGTAGCCGTAGAGAAAGCCCGCCGCGTAGGCATCGCCGGCGCCCAAGATGTTGTAAACTTCTACGGGAAAGCCAGGCGCATCAATTTGGGTGGGCGGGGCGTCGGCCTGGGCCAGATGGACGCGCGAGCCGGCCGCGCCCCGCTTCTGCAGCAGGGCACGCGGCCCCAGTGCGAGGAGGGTCTGGATGGCGGCGTCAATATCACCACTCACCCGCGCGTCCGACACCTGCGAGTGCGTCAGGCTGACCTGGCTCGTGTCGCTGAGCAGGGCGGCGTTGATTTCATCCTCGGTGCCGAGCACAATATCCACCAGGCGCAAGGCGGAGCGCAGGGTGACGCCGAAGGCGCGCGGGTCGTGCCACTGGTCCGGGCGAAAGTCAATGTCCAGCACCACCGTGGCGCCGGCCCGCCGCGCCAGTTCGGCGGCGAACAGGGTCGCGCTGCGGCTCGGCTCTTTGCTCAGGCCGGTGCCGCTAATCAGCAGGGCATGGCTGTCAGCAATGGGTGTCGCTAGCACGTCGTCAATGGTTAGCTCGATGTCGGCGCAGTTGTCGCGATAAAAGGTGAGCGGAAAGCGGTCAGGCGGCTCGATGCCTAGAATCACCGCGCTGGAGCGCCGGCCCGGCTTGCGCGGGATGAAGCGCGTCACCACTCCTTCGCGGTCCAGAAAGTGGAGGATAAAGTCGCCGACGGGGTCCTGGCCGACGGCGGTGAGTAGCACGGGTTTCAGACCCAGACGGCGCGCGCCGACGCTAATGTTGGTGGGGCAGCCGCCCACGTAGGCGGCGAAGCTGGTGATGTCAACGAACGGCGCGCCGACGTCATTGGCGTACAGGTCTATGGAGGAGCGCCCCATCGAGACGAGATCGTAGGACTTATCGGTCATCTTATCTCCCTGCTTCCCCGCTATTCATCTCAGCCACGGCTGGCTTCTGCCAGTTCATGAGGTGGGCGTAGTCAGGGTCTACCTTGAAGTTCCAGGCGCGAGTCGGCCCGGCCATGACGTTGAGGTAGTAGCAGTCGTAGCCGGGCGAGGCCGCGACCGGGTGATAGCCGCGCGGTACGACCACCAGGTCGCCGTTGCCGGCGGCTACCGCGACATCCAGGTCGCGTTCAGGCGTATAGACGCGCTGGAAGGCAAAGCCCGTGGGTGGGTGAATCTGATAGTAGTAAGTCTCTTCCAGGTAGCTCTCGTCGGGCGGCGCCTCGGTATCGTGCTTGTGGGGCGGGAAGCTTGACCAGTGGCCGGCTGGTGTATACACCTCGACCAGGATGAGCCGGGCGGCCGTGGCGCTGGGTGGGAGGAGGTGCTGGATGAAGCGGTACGTCTGCCCCTCCCCTCGGTGTTCCGCCACAATCTCCTCTGGTGTAATGAGACGGGGTGGCAGGGGAGGCACAGGGTCGGCGGGGGCGCTGGCGACGGCGAGATGAAGCTGGCTCTTCGCCTCCACGCGCCACTCAGTCCCCGGCGGCAGCAGGACTACATAAGGTGGGATGCGCTCCCAGACACTGGAGCGACGCCCGATGTTTTCATAAGTGTGAGGCGGGGCGTGGACAGTACACTGCCCGCTCAGCACCACCAGCGCGGTTTCGTGGTCGCCGGTCGCACGGCGCAGCGTCCCGCTGGCCGGCAAGCGATAAGCGTCGAAGTGAATATACTGCCAACCGGCGTCGGTGGGGCTGACGCCTACCAGATGACCCTCTGGGCCTGGCTCCCGCTGGCCCCGGCGCACGAGGCTCATAGTTGTCATGGTATATGCCTTTTAGGATAGTAAAGGATAACGTAGATGACTTGACTATATCACGCCTTCCTCCCGTTTTCAAGTATAATTGGGATATTCAGACAGAAGGAAGGTCTAGCCGATTTGGTAGAGTTATACCTGTCCTCGACTGTTAGGTCAAAGACGCCCCGACCTGGCGTAGTCCACCGCGAGGTGACACGGTGAGGCCAGCTATCCCCTGGTCCCAAGCGGGCTGGCTGGATGAGGCGCGCGCCTGGATTCACCAGCGTGTGGAGCAGCTTGGCGGCCACGTGACAGGCCCGCTTGAGCAACCCCATAGCTATCCCTGGTCCACCGTGTTACATGTGCCGACAGATCAGGGCAAAGTCTACTTTAAGGCGGTGTCAGGGCTTGACCCACACGAAGTGCCTCTCAATCTGGCGCTAGCCCAGTGGCGGCCCGATTGTACCCTACCTGTCCTGGCTTCAGACATAGACCGAGGTTGGATGTTGCTGCCCGAAGGCGGCCCGACCCTTCGCAGCTTCATCCGAGCCGACAAGGATACGAGCCGCTGGCTTACGGTCTTGCCCGTCTACGCCGACCTGCAGCTTGAGCTAGCCCACCACGTGGAAGAGATGTTGGCGCTGGGGGTCCCGGATCGCCGCCTCGACCAGCTACCCGCGCTGTATGAAACCTTGTTGGGAGCGACGGACAGTCTACGGATTGGGCAGACGCCGGGGATAACGGCGGACGAGCACCGTCGTTTGGAGGCTGTGGCGCCTCGCTTTGCCGAGATGTGCCAGGCGTTGGCGAGTTTCGGGCTACCCGCGACACTCGATCATGGCGACTTCCACGACGCCAATGTCTTCTTCCCAGGTGGCCGCCCGATTTTCTTTGACTGGGGGGATAGCGCCATCGGGCATCCGTTCTTCTCCTTGCGCACTGTTCTGGTAAGCCTGGAGAACAGCATTGGCGAGGAGGAAGCGGCCACAGCCTTTGCCCAGGCGCTACCCAGTTACCTGAAACCCTGGACTCGCTACGCCTCCCTGGCCGAGTTACACGAGGCGCGGCGGCTGGCTTACCTGGTATGTGTTATCAAGCTCGCCGGGAACTATCATCGCATGTTGCAGGCGCTTAACGGACCCGTCCGCGAGGAATATGCGCACACGGTACCCAGCCTGATGCAAGAGTTCCTCGGTGAGGTCGAGGGAACGACCAGCTACAGTCGGATAGGTTCCTAAAATAGGCGGGGAGACCTGAGAGGGTTCCAAAACCTGTCAGGTCTTCATCGAGAGAAGGTATGGTGGTTGAAACAACGAGCGTGATTCGTATTCTGGACGCGGCCGAGGCGCGGGCGACCATCCTCAAGCGTCAGCCGGTGGACGACATCGAGGTGTCACCGCGTATGCAGGAGGGTATCCGGCGTGTCTTTGGGACGGACCTGACCCCGGCTCAGGTCGTCGAGCGCATCCTGGCCCAGGTGCGCGCTCAGGGCGACACCGCCCTGTTCGACTACACCCGCCGCATTGACGGCGTCGAACTGGAGAGCCTGGCGGTGAGCGAGACCGAGATGGACGCGGCCTGGGAGGCGACGCCGGTCGCCCTGCGCGACGCGGTCCAGTTGGCGATTGACCGCGTCCACGCCTTCCACGAGCGCGAGCCGCAGGGGTCGTGGATGGACTGGCGGCCTGGCGAAGCGTGGGGGCAGATTATCCGCCCGATTGAGCGCGTGGGCATCTATGTGCCGGCCGGCGGCGCGCCCCTGCCGTCGTCGCTTATCATGGCGGCGGTGCCGGCGCGGGTGGCGGGCGTGGACGAGATTATCGTATGCACGCCGCCGAATCACGAAGGCGAGGCCGACGCGACGACCCTGGCCGCCGCACGGCTGCTCGGCGTGCGGCGGGTGTTTAAGCTGGGTGGGGCGCAGGCGGTCGGCGCCATGGCCTATGGCACGGCCAGCGTGCCGCGCGTGGATAAGATTGTCGGGCCGGGGAACCCCTTTGTCGTCCTGGCCCAAAAGGCCGTCTTTGGCAGCGTCGGCATCGCCAGCCTGCCAGGGCCGACCGAGACACTGCTCATTGCCGACGACAGCGCAAACCCGGCCTGGGTGGCCTCTGATTTGCTCGCCCAGTCGGAGCATGTCATGGGCACGGCCATCCTACTCACGCCCTCGGCTACATTGGCTGAGGCGGTGCAGCGAGATGTGGCGGTCCAGGTGGAAGGCTTGCGCTGGCGGGACGGCATCCAGCAGTCCCTGGCCGCCAACGGCGGGATTGTGCTGGTCCAGGATGTAGACGAGGCGCTGGCGCTCGCCAACGAGTTCGCCCCTGAACACCTGTGCCTGCTGACCCGCGACGCCTGGGACCTGGTGGGTCGGGTGCGCCACGCGGGCGGTGTCTTTGTGGGCGAAGCCTCCTCCGAGGCGCTCGGCGACTATATCTTCGGCCCCAGCCACATCATGCCGACCAGCGGCACGGCCCGCTTCGCCTCGCCCATCCACGTGCGCGACTTCTTGAAGGTCATCTCGGTGTTCGGCGCGGGTCTCGCGGTTCACAATGCCCTCGCGCCGGCTGCCATCGAGTTGGCGAATGCCGAGGGGCTGACGGCGCACGCGGCGGCGCTGAGACGGA
>JAHCIP010000245.1 GCA_026129165.1 Anaerolineae bacterium | reverse complement strand
CACCTCTGCTATAGAGAGTCTGGGCTTTGGCGCGCAGGGCCAGCGCAAGACCGAACTTGTCGTCCACTTCCCGAAATATGGCGATACCCTCGTCGAGCCAGCGCTTGCCCAATCGTTCGTGATCGTCGGAGGCCAGGTGGTTGGCGACATACAGAGCTTTGGCGCGGGCGGCCGTGCCCGCCTGCGCGCCGGGGTGCGCCAGCGCCTGCGTCAGCCAGTTCCATCCTTCCTGAAGATGACTATGATACCACCAGAACTGCTCCATCGCCCCCGCCAGCCTCAGCGCCGCCACCCCGCCGTCCGGCGAAGCCAGCAGCCAACTCAGCGCCGCGCGCAGGTTGTCGTGTTCCATCTCCAGCCGGTCCAGCCAGGTTCGCTGCTGCGGGCCACGCAGTCCCCACTCCCCCTCCTCCCCCATGGCCAGATAGAAGTCGGCGTGCCGCTGCCGCGTCTCCTCCGTCTCGCCCTGCGCCGTCAACTGCTCCCGCGCGTACTCCCGCAGCGTCTCTAGCAGCGTAAAGCGCGGTTCGCCGTCCACCCCCTCCACCGGCTTGACCAGGCTCTTGCCGGCCAGGGCTTCAACCCCATCTACCACCGCCAGCCCTGTGAGCGGCCCCACCACCGCCTCGGCTGCCGGCAGCCCGAACCCACCCGCGAACACGCCGAGCCGCCGAAATAGCGTTTGCTCCTCAGTAGAAAGGAGATGATAGCTCCAGGAGATGGTGTCGCGCAAGGTCTGCTGGCGGGCGGGCAGGTCGCGCGCGCCGCCGGTGAGGAAGCCCAGCGGGGTAGCCCCCGCCAACTGGCGCAGCATAGCGGGTGGCGAATAGACGCGGCTGCGGGCAGCGGCTAACTCAATCGCCAGGGGCAACCCATCCAGCCGCCGACAGATAGCCGTGATGGCCGAGGCGTTGGTCTGGTCCAGGGCAAAGCCGGGTTTGATGTCGGCGGCGCGCTCGACAAACAGCCGCACCGCCTCCGACGGCATCGCCTGGCCGACCCCGCCATCCACCTGGGGCAGGGCGAGAGGTGGGACCGGGTACTCCTTCTCCCCGCGCAGTTGCAGAGCGGCGCGGCTGGTGACGAGGAAGGTCAGGCCCGGCGCGACGGCCAGCAGGTCGGCCAGGCGTGGGGCGGCGGCTAAGACCTGCTCAAAGTTGTCCAGGATCAGCAGCAGGCGTTTGTCGCGCAGGGTGTCCTTGAGAACCTCGAACCGCGAGCGCTGCCCGTGTTCGTGGGCGCCGAGGGTCTGGGCCATGGTCGTGACCACCAGGTCGGCGTCGGCGACGGGCGCCAGGTCCACCCACCAAACCCCGTCTGAGAATTGACGAGTGTGGATTGACGATTTTAGATGGTCGGATGGGGCGCCATTGGATAGATGATGGGCGACCTGGAGGGCGAGGCGGGTCTTGCCGGTGCCGCCGACGCCGGTGAGGGTGACGAGGCGGCTGCGAGCGAGAAGGGTCTGCACCTCCGCCAACTCGCGTTCCCGACCGATGAAGCTGGACACCGGGTGGGGCAGGTTGGAGCGCGGCGCGGGCGGTGGCGGGCTAACCGAGGGGACAGAGGCCAGAGGCGCGCTGCCCACACCCCGCGCGAACTGGACAAAGGCGGCCTGCTCGTGGGCCGGTAGATCGAGGGCGACGGCGAGCTTGTCGGCCAGTTCCTTGGAGGGCTTGAGTTCATCGGCTTCCACGCGGCGGATGGTAGTGGTGGCGTAGCCGACCCGAGCGGCGAGTTCCTCCTGGGTGAGGTCCAGGCGGCGGCGTTGGCGCTTGAGCCACTGTCCAAAGGAGAGGTCGCCGCTCATTGGCCCTCCGCGTCGTCCACCGCCAGGGCATAGGCGATGGCCTGCTCCAGCGTCATCGCCTGGCCGGAGGCCCAGGCCGCCTCGAAGGCTGTATCACCGAGTACAGCGCGGGCCATGTCCCGGTCCCGCTTGTAGGTAACACCGGCGGGTATTTCGAGACCGCTCCCGCTCAGCAACAGATTACCTTCGACTGCGCCCAGCAGTCGGGCGGCTCGCGCGGCGTTGCCTGCCTCCAGGGCTAGCCCAGCCAGGCCGCGCAGGGCGACAAGGACAGCCCAGCGATCCAGGCCAATGCGGACCGGCTGGCGCAGTCCCTCCCGAAATAGCCGCACCGCTTCCGAGGGATCGCCCATAAGCCGGTAGGTTTCTCCCCGGCTCACGATTTCGATGCCAGGCGCGGCTAATCCCATGTGTGACACGAGCGCCTGGCTTTCGCTGAAGATGGCCAGGGCGGCCTCGTAATCCCCCTGGAATAGAACTGCCGTCCCAAGAAACAAAAGCCCCGCGCGGATATTGAATGCCCCTCCGCCTTCGCGGGCAATGGCTAGCCTCTCGGCGAAGCAAATCCCGGCTGCCGCATAGTCCCCTTCCCACATATGCGTCAGACCGATATGACTGACAGCCGCGCTGTAGTAGATTTGATCCCCCAACGCCTTGTAGAGTGCAGCGCTTTCCTGCTGGCGGTCGCGGGCCTCAGGGTAATCGCCCTGTCTCATCGCTAAGAGCCCCTGTTGGAGGCGAACGAAGGCCAAGCCTGAGGCATCCTCCACAGTTTGGAAAAGGTCGGCGCTCTCAGCCAGCAGTCTGGCTGCTTCCGAAAAGTTGCGACGGTATGACTTTTCATTCTCCGCTAACCGGATAAGCGCCCAGCCCAGACCGCGTTTGTCCCCCACGCGGCGAAACAGACTGATGCTCTCCTCAATATAGCCTGAATCACCGCCCCTAAAACCGAGCCACTGAGCGCCTAGCAGGGCCAGAGCGCGGGTGGGGGTGGGTTGCAGACCGATGGGGAGCGCCAGGAAGGTATCGAGGTAGCGGCTCGCTTCCACATAGGTACCGGTATGCGCCCAGTACCAGAACAAAGCCCACGTTATCTGGACTCCCGACTCCGGCCGCGCGCTCTCAGCTGGGGCATCTAGGGACCAGTGGATGGCAGCGCGGAAGTTCTCCAGCTCAGCGCCGATGCGCTGCAACCAGGCACGCTGCTGTCCACCCTGTAGCCCCTGCCCGCCTGCCTGGGCCAGTCTCAGGTAGTAGTCCAGGTGGCGCCCGCGCACCCGCTCCCCTTCGCCCGCCTCCACCAGCTTCTCCCACGCGTATTGGCGGATGGTCTCCAGCAGCCGATAGCGCGCCTCGGTCCCCTGGCTCTCCACCTGAACCAGCGACTTCTCCACCAGCCGCATCAGCACGTCGAGCACATCCGCCCGTCCTTCGTCATCGGCGCAGACCGCCTCCGCTGCCTCCAGGGCCCAGCCGCCGGCAAACACACTCAGGCGTTGCAGCAGCGTCCGTTCCGCCTCCGTCAGCAGCCCATAACTCCAATCCATCAGGCCCTGGAGCGTGCGCTGGCGCGACAGGGCTGTGCGGCTTCCCCCGGTGAGCAGACGGAAACGGTCGTCAATGCGCGCCGCGATCTGGGCCACGGGCAGGCTGCGGACCCGCGCCGCCGCCAACTCCAGGGCCAGGGGGATGCCATCCAGGGTGCGGCAGATGTGGGCAATCGAGGGCAAGTTCTCACTCGTAGCGACAAAGCCTGGCTGAACCGCGGCGGCGCGCGCCACGAAGAGCCGGATGGCCTCGGACTGGGCGAGGCGCTCCGGAAGGACTGTCTCCCGCTCGGGCAAGGACAGTGAGGGCGCCTGGAAGATGGTTTCCCCGACCAGCCCCAACGCCTCGCGGCCCGTCGCCACCACCTGCAACTGGGGACACACGCGCAGCAGGCTCTCCACCACCTGGGCGCAGGCTTCAATCAGGTGCTCGCAGTTGTCCAGGATGAGCAGCAGGCGCTTCTCGCGTAGATAGTCGGTCAGCGCGGCCAGCAGAGAACGGCCCGCCTCGTCGCGGACGGTCAAGGCCGTGGCGATGGCCTGGGGGACGAGCGCGGGGTCCATCAGCGGCGCTAACTCGACCAGCCACACGCCGTGGGGGTAGCGGTCCACCAGGCGGGACGCGACCTCCAGCGCCAGGCGGGTCTTGCCGGTCCCACCCACGCCGGTCAACGTCACCAGACGGCTGCTGTCCAGAAGCGCCTGCACTCTGTCCATCTCGCGCTCCCGGCCGATGAAGCTGGAGAGCTGAATGGGCAGGTTGTGACGGATGGCCGGCGGCGCAGACGGGACAGGCGGGGTGGGGACGGCCTGGCGTTGGGGCAGGGGCAAGGGAGCGCCGCGCTCGCCACGGGCGAAACGGACAAAGGCGTCGCGCTCGTCCGAGGGGAGGGCGAGGACATCCGCCAGTTTCTCGGCCAATGCCTTGGAGGGCCGCAATTCGTCGGCTTCGACGCGGCGAACGGTGGTGACAGCGTAGCCGAGGCGTGTGGCGAGTTCCTCCTGGGTGAGGTCCAGGAGGCGGCGCTGGCGCTTGAGCCACTGTCCAAAAGAGAGATTGTCTGGCACACCCCCCTCTTTTCTGGGTCGAACCGTACCTGGTAGAGACGCGATATATCGCGTCTCTACTCACATGACTCTTTTTGTGTGAGTCATTGTATCACAAATCGCATTACGTGAATAGGGCGATTCTGGTTTAATGGGGCTATGGCAGAACCAGGACGCAGCAGATAGCGGGAGGATAGCATGACAGGCAGCAACTGGTCAGTCGAGGATTACAGCGCGTGGCGGCGGGAGCGAGTCGAAGAGGCGGCTGACCTGGCCCGTTATGCCAGTTACAGCGACCTGGCCGGCTGGGGCAAGCGCCAGGAGCTACGCGGCTTGATGGACCGCGTGCGGGGCGACGACGGCGAGCCGGGCGCTCCGGGCCGGCTGGGGCAGGCGTGGCACACCGTTCGCTTCATCCTGTTTCGTCTGGGGCTGCGCTGGTACCGCCAGCCTCAGTCGCCCACCCAGTGAGACGGCTCGCGGCGCCAGAGGCGGAGGCTCCTCTGACTGACTCCCCCTTCCTTCGTAGGGAAGGGGGCCGGGGGGTTAGGTTGGTGGAGAACGTCAGGCTTTGACCATGCCCAGATAATAGCCCCATTCGCCGCCCCCAACAGGACATAAGTATGATATACTGTCTCCATCGCGACGAAGCCTCATCTATCCAAGGAGACATGACGATGCGCTATCTCATGCGCGGGTTGGTGGTTGTCGTGGCGCTGGCGCTGATGGCGGGCAGCGTCCTCGCTCAAGGGCAACAGGCAAGCGCGGAACTCAAGAACGGAGCCGGCCAGGTGGTCGGCAATGCGACATTTACCCAGGCGGCGAACGGCGTCCAGGTGCGTGTTCAGATCAGCAACCTGGACCCAGGCGCGCATGGCATCCACCTCCACGCCGTCGGCAAATGTGAGGGGCCTGACTTCGCGACGGCCGGGGGTCACTTCAACCCCACCAGCAAACAGCACGGCTACGACAACCCGGCCGGCCCGCACGCGGGCGACCTGGGCAACCCACCCAACATCACGGTCGGCGCGGACCGCACGGCAACCCTGAACGTTACGACGACGATGGTGACGCTGAGCGCCGGCGTGAACTCGCTCATGGACGCCGACGGCAGCGCGCTGGTGATCCACGCCGCGACGGACGACAACAAGACGGACCCGTCGGGCAACTCCGGGGCGCGTATCGCCTGCGGCGTGATTGTGCCCATGCAGGCGGCCATGCCGACCTCCGGCGGGACGCCGAACGGGTGGCTAATGCTGGGGCTGGGAGTGATGCTCGTTTTGAGCGGCGCGCTGATGCGTCGTAGACTCGTCTAGTGTCAGGAGGTAGCTCGATGTCGACCGAAGCGAACAAGGCGGTGGTCCGTCGCTATGCGGAGCAGGTGTGGAACGGGGGAGACTTGACGGCTGTGGAAGAGTTCATCGCGCCCGACTACGTCCGCCATGACCCAGGGCTGCCGATGGAAGTAAGAGGTCCAGACGGGGTACGCGCCGTCATCTCTGCGTATCGTAACGCTCTGCCCGACCTGCATTTGACCGCCGATGATCTGCTGGCGGAGGGTGACAGGGTCGTCGCGCGGTGGGATGTGCGCGGGACCCATCAAGGCGACCTCATGGGGATCCCCCCATCGGGTCGCGCCGTTGAGATAACAGCCATTGAGATTTTTCGCCTGGATGGGGGCAAGATTGTCGAGCAGTGGGTGGCGGTGGATAACCTGGGGCTGATGCGGCAGATTGGCGCGCTAGAGACAGCCTGAGCCAGTTTGGCCGAGCGGAAGACCAGACAGGTTTACAAAAACTGTCTGGTCTTCGCTATCTCTAGCGCAGGCGGCCAATCGCGCCGACGATGGCGGCGAGGAGGAAGAAGGGGTTGAGGCTGGCAACCAGGGCGGCAATGACCCGCATGTCGCCGCGCAGGAGGAATGTTAGCAGTTGGGGAGAGGTCATCAAGACGCCAATCATCGCCCCGACGACGAGACAGACGCCCGCCAACACCTGCATCCCCACCCCCCGCTTATAGCGGATCACGCGGCTCATCAGGTCCGCGATGCCGCCGCCGACGGCCAGACCGATAAAGATGGCGAAGAAGCCGAAGCCGCCCAGGAAACGCAGCACCAGCCCCATCACCGCCGACAGCCCCAGCCCAACCAGACCGGCAATCAGGTAGTCGCTCGTCCCCAGATTGTAGACGGGCGACTTACGCACCTGGGCGCACTCCCTACAGCGCAGCCCGACCGGGTGGCGGACAAAGCAATTGGGACAGATGGGCTTGCCACAGCGGCCGCAGCGCAGCGTCGTCATCCGTCCCGAGCCGCACACGCACAGCACTTCCTCGACCTCGGCATTCGTGTCGTCGGGCGACGGCCCCAGCTTGGCCGCGATGCGTTCCAGACCGAGCCGCGCCTCCTCATTCGCCGGGTTGATGTCCAGGACGCGCCGCAGCAGCGTCCGCTTCTCCGCCAGGTCCTCCACCACGCCGGCCAGGGCCAGCCAGGCATCCTCGCTATAGGGGTACGCTTCTACGGCTCGACGTAACAGCGCCTCGGCTTCGGCGCGGTCGCCCACGCGGGCCGCCGCCTCGCCCTGGCGCAATAGATGGTCCAATTTCAAACTATCTTGACTCGCTTGTTCACGCATCATACGTCTTCCCTACCTGGGGCGAACACAGGGGGTCGCCCCTACTCATCTCAACCGTTCTAATAACGTGCCAAAGAAGTGGTTCGCCGGCCGCAGCCGGATAAACGTCGCGGAGTACGGGCTGCCGCTGACCAGGACGCGGTAACCTGGCGCCAGGTCCAGGTTCACCTGTCCGTCTACGGATAACACGGACGGCGGGTCGTCCACCGTCTCGATCTCCACCGTCGTTGTGGTGGGCAGGACGAGCGAGCGCATCGCCAGCAGGTGCGCAGCCACCGGTGTCAGGACAAAGGCCGGCGTGTTCGGAGCCAGGATAGGACCGCCTGCCGCGACCGAGTAGGCCGTCGAGCCCGTCGATGTGGCGACGATCACGCCGTCGCCAGCAATCGTCGCCAGGACGCTGCCATTGATGCGCGTCGTCAGCCGCACCGTGCGCGGCGCCGGCCCGCGACCCACAAAGCAGTCGTTGAGGCCGTCAGTCTGGAGGAGCCGGCCGCCATCGCGCCAAATTTCGACGCGCAACATGCCGCGCTCGTCCAGCCAGCCCTCGCCTCCCAGCACGCGCTCCAGCCCCTCCATCGCATCGGCCGGCCGCAACTCGGTCAGGAAGCCGAGCCGCCCAAAGTTAACCCCCAGCACCGGGACGTGGAAAGGGGCCGCCGAACGCGCCGCCCGCAGCAGGGTACCGTCCCCCCCCAGCGTCACCATCAAGTCCAGGTTCGCCATGTGGCGGACGATTTCGTTATATTCCCAGGCCGAGCCAACCCAGGCGCTGCCCTCTACGGCCCGGACGCGCTCGGCCAGCGTCTGAGCCAGGGCGCGGGTATCGGGGATACGGGGGTGGTGCAGGATGCCCACGCGGCGGATGGCCGTCGTGGGGGTGGGTTGACCCGTCGAAAGAACCGGTGCGCTCATACAGTCTAATCTCCGTACTTGAATGTTAGCCGACGCCAGGGGGGAAGTCAAGCAGCTATTGGATTCGCATTTGGCATACACTTTGCATATAATGGGTGAGGGGTCACGTGTATTTGCGTCCTTCTCACCATCGTCTCATTGTACTACACCATTACAACACCTTATCCTACAAGGCATCGAGCGATTCCATGACCTGGCTACGCCCTTTGATTTTGGTCCTCCTGCTACTGCTCCTGGTTCAACCCGCGCGGGCCATGGAGCCATGCCCGCCCGACACGCCGTGCGTCAACGCCGAGACCGCCATGAAGGTGGCTGCTGGCCAGGCGCCCAACGCCGCCAACCTCAAGGGCGCCTTTGTGGACTGGGTCAGCCTCGACGTGCGGACCTATACCCAGGATGCGCCGAACGGCCGACGGCTCCAACTCATGTACCCGCAAGGGACGTGGTTCAGCGTGCGGGATCGCAAAGTCGTGGACGGCGACCTGTGGTATCAGACGGCCAGCGGCCGCTGGGTCTACGCCGATGATACGAGTATGTGGGAGCCTTCGGCGCTCCACGGCTACCTGTTCAAGGGTAATGAACAGGGGCAGTTAGGCTTCATTATAGAAGACGACACGGCCGTCCTGCCGCAGCCAAACTACGCGGCCCGCCCGACCCATACCCTGGCCCGCTACACCCCGGTTGGTGTGCTGGGCCGCGACAATGGCTACCTGCGTATCGCGCCCGGCCAGTGGGTCGCGCCGAGCCAGGTACGCCTGGTGACACCGGTGGCCCGGCCAGCCGAGGTCGGCCCGGAGGATCGCTGGATCGAGGTCAACCTCAAGGCGCAGACCGTCGCCGCCTACGAAGGCGACAAGATGATCTTCGCCACGCTGACCTCGACGGGCAAAGACCCGACGCCCACCATCACCGGCGTATTCTATATCTACGAGAAGAAGCTGAGTGAGTTCATGGCCGGCGGTTGGGCCGACCATGACCCCTACATCCTCGAAGAGGTGCCGTGGACGATGTACTTCACGCAGCGCTACGCCCTCCACGGCGCGTACTGGCACGACGAATACGGTGAGGTGCGCAGCCACGGCTGTGTCAACCTGACCCCCGATGACGCTCGCTTTTTGTTTGTCTGGTCCGGCCCTGTGGTCCCGCCGGGCGAAACCACCGTCAAGTCCTCGCCCACCAACCTGGGCACCTGGGTGTACGTCCACGAATGACCCATCCTTATCCTGCCTCGGATAGTCAACTCGTATCCACTTATCATCTCAGTGGGGCATTCTTATGGCAAAGCGTATCGTCTTATTCGTCTCCTTGCTCGTCCTGACCGTCCTAACCGCCCTGCCAGCGGCGGCTG
>JAHCIP010000244.1 GCA_026129165.1 Anaerolineae bacterium | reverse complement strand
CGCCTTGACCATCGCCGGCTCGGATTCGGGCGGTGGGGCGGGTATCCAGGCGGATTTGAAGACCTTCGCCGCGCTGGGTGTGTTCGGCATGAGCGTCCTGACGGCGATTACCGCCCAGAACACGCACGGCGTCCTGGGCGTCCACGAACTCCCGCCTGACTTCGTGGGCCTCCAGATGGAGGCCGTGCTGGGCGACCTGGGCGCCGACGCCGTCAAGCTCGGCATGTTATCCAGCGCGCCGATTATCGAAGTCGTGGCCCATCGGCTGAGGCAGTACCGGGTCGAACGGCTGGTGGTGGACCCGGTCATGATGGCGAAGGGGGGCGACCCGCTGCTCCGTACCGACGCCCGCGACTCCCTCATCCGCGACATCATCCCCCTCGCCTATGTGGTAACACCCAACCTGCCCGAAGCCGAAACCCTGGTGGGCTTCCCGGTGCGCGATCTGGCCGACATGGAACGCGCCGCGCGGGCCATCTATGCGCAAGGGGCGCGGAACGTGGTCGTCAAGGGCGGCCATCTGAACGACGCCGAGAGTATTGACCTCCTGTTCGACGGCCAGACGGTGACGCCTTTCCATGCTGATCGGGTGCAGACGCGCAACAACCACGGCACGGGCTGCACCTTCGCCTCGGCCATCGCCGCCGGCCTGGCGCGGGGTTTACCCGTCCCCCAGGCCGTGGCCCAGGCTAAGGATTATCTGACGCGGGTCCTCCGCACCTCAGCCGGCCTGCATCTCGGCCAAGGGACGCACGGACCGATGAACCACATGGCGCTGGTGGTAGGGGAGGGGACGGGGGAGGGGTCTAGCTCAAGTCTGGACACAGCGGGAATTCTCTCTACAATGTAGAAGGACGTCGATGATTATGTTCGCCCACCCACGGCAAGCCTCGCCTTGCCCCCACCCTGGAAAATCACATGCACTGCTTGATCGTCGCCAACGGCCCCGCGCCCGCGCCTGACCAACTCCGCTTCGCCGCCGACAAGGCCGACCTGGTCATCGCCGCCGATGGTGGGGCCGCCCACGCCCTGGCCGCTGGCCTCTACCCTGATGTGGTCATTGGGGACCTGGACTCGGTGACGCCGGCGCTGCTGGATGAGTTGCGCGCGGCGGAGGTCCGCATCCTCAAGTTCCCCATCCACAAGAACGAAACCGACCTGGAGTTGGCCCTGGCCGAGGCGGTCAAGCAGGGCGCAAGTGAGGTTACGATTATCGCGTCGGTGGGTGCCCGGCTGGACCAGACCCTCGGCAACCTGTTCTTGATGACCCTGCCCTTGTACCAGGCCATCCCCATGCGTACCGTGACGGCCACCGAGGAAGCCTTCATCGCCCGCGAGCGCGCCGTCATCAGCGGCGAGGTAGGTGACATCGTCTCGCTCATACCGCTAACCCCGCGCGTCACCGGCGTCTACACGCATGGGCTGGAGTATCCGCTCGAAGACGGCGTGCTCCACTTTGGTCCGACGTTGGGTATTAGCAACCAACTGCGCGAGGCGCAAGCGGAAGTGACGCTACAAGAGGGCCTGCTGCTCGTCGTGCATGAGTGGCAGCATCCGCCCCATGTACGTCCCGCGCCCGCCGCGAAACCGCCCGAGTCGTCCACCGAACCGGCCGTCCCTGACGGCCCGAATACAGCGCCTAAGGAGGAGGGGGTCTGACCCCCGGAGTATAGGATGAAAGCACTACGACTGACCGTGATTCTCGTTCTTTTCCTGTTGACCGGCTGCCGCACTGCGGCACAGCCGGCCCTCGGCTCGGCCGAGAACCCCATCAAGATGGGCATCGTCCCCTTCATCGAAACCCAGCAGATGGTCGCCAATATGCAGCCCTTCCTGGTCCTGCTTGAAAAGGAGACGGGCTACAAGTACACCTTCGACGCGCCGACGAGCTACGCCGTCCTCATCGAGAGCATGGGCGCGGATCGAGTGGACGTGGGCTGGTACGGGCCATTGGCCTACGTCCTGGCGAATCAGAAGTATGGCGCGCAGGTCATTGCCGTGTCGGTCAACAGCCAGAACGCCACCAGCTACCGCAGCGAGATCCTCGTCCGCGCCGATAGCCCCATCAAGACCATTGCCGACCTCAAGGGCAAAAAGTTCGCCTGGGTGGACCCGGCCTCCGCGTCGGGCTACCTCTACCCCCGCGCCCTCATCGCCCAGGTGGGCGACCCCGACACCTTCTTCAGCCAGCAGATTTTCGCTGGCGGTCACGACAAGGCCGTCATCGCCCTCTACAACGAGCAGGTGGACGGCGCGGCCACCTACGAAGGCGCGCGGCAGACCGTCGAGAAGACGCTGCCGGACGTGATGACCAAGACGCGCGTCATCGCCACCAGCGCCAACATCCCCAACGATAACGTGGCCGTCCGCAAAGGGCTGCCGCCGGAGGTCGTCCAACGGGTGCGCGACGGGTTGCTCAAAGTGACCTCGACGGAGGAAGGCAAGATCGCCCTCAAGAAGGCCATTGGCACCAACGGCCTCGCGCCCGCCAAGGACAGCGACTACGACCCTGTCCGCCAGGCCGCCAAAGTCCTCAAGCTCGACCTGGAGTCGCAGGTCAAGGGCAAGTAGCACCTGCGCATCGTTTCTCTCGTTCCTAGCACGACTGAGACGCTGTTCGATCTCGGCGTCGGTGCGTCCGTCGTCGGGCGGACGGCATTTTGCGTCCACCCACCCGAAGCCGCCGCGGTCCCTCAGGTGGGCGGGACCAAGACGCCCAACCTGCAGCGCATCGCTGCCCTCCGCCCCGACCTCATCCTGACCAACGCCGAGGAGAACCGCGCCGAAGACATGGCCCGGCTGCTGCGCCTCGCGCCGGTCGCCTCCTTCGCGCCGCGCCGTGTCGAACACGCCCTGGCCGACCTGGTCACGCTCGGCGGGCTTGTGGGGCGCTGGGCGGCGGGGATCGCTCTCGCGGAAGAGGGGCGGGCCGCCCTCGCCGCGCTCCAGGCCCAGGCGCGCCCCTTCCGCTTCGCCTACCTGATCTGGCGCGAGCCGTGGATGGCGGTGGGCGCGGATACCTTCGTCAGCGACGTGCTGGCCCAGGCCGGCGGCGTCAACGTCTACGCCGACGCGGCCCCACGCTACCCGACGCTCACGCCCAGTGACCTCTTCGCCCGCGCCCCCGACCTCGTCTTCCTGCCCGACGAACCCTTCCCCTTCGCCGCCCGCCACGCCGACGCCCTGGCCGCCGCGTCCCCCGACCCCGCCGTCTGGCGTCGTCGTCTACAGATGGTGGACGGATCGCTATTCGCCTGGCATGGAACACGCTTACTGAGGGGGCTAAAGTGGCTGAGCGGTTTGCCTCTCGCGCCCGATTCAGCTATCTTTTGACCCTCACCTTTCACCTTCATTCTATAGTCTGTCCGTGTGCGTAGGAGGCACTATGCCCACCCCGGTGACCCTCATCCCTGGCGATGGGATTGGCCCAGAAGTGACCGAGGCCGCGCGGCGCGTGCTGGACGCGGCTGGCGCCGACCTGGAATGGCACGTCCACGAAGCGGGCGGCGATGTCATCGAGAAGTATGGCCTCGTCATCCCCCCCTCGACGCTGTACTCGATTGAGAAGAATAAAATCGCCCTCAAAGGCCCCATCGGCACGCCTATCGGCAAGGGGTTCAAGTCGGCCAATGTTCAGTTGCGCCAGGCGCTGGACCTCTATGCCAACGTGCGCCCGGTCCACAGCCTGCCCGGCGTGCATACCCGCTTTGAGAATGTCAATCTCATTGTCATCCGCGAGAACACCGAAGGGTTGTATTCCGGCATCGAGCATGTCGTCGTGCCCGGTGTGGTGGAGAGCCTGAAGATTATCACCGAGAAGGCGTCCACCCGCATCGCCCGCTATGCCTTCGAGATGGCCCGCCGCGAGGGCCGCAAGCGCGTCACCGCCGTCCACAAGGCCAATATCATGAAGCTGAGCGACGGCCTGTTCCTGGAATGCTGCCGCAAGGTGAGCCAGGGCTACCCCGAAATCAAGTACGACGAGGTGATCGTGGATGCCATGTCCATGCACCTGGTCCAGCGGCCGGAGCAGTTCGACGTCCTGGTCATGGAGAACCTCTACGGCGACATCCTGTCTGACCTGGCGTCTGGGCTGGTCGGGGGTCTGGGCCTGACGGGCAGCGGCAACATTGGTGAACACGCCGCCGTCTTCGAGGCCGTTCACGGCTCCGCGCCCGACATCGCCGGCAAGGGCGTCGCCAACCCGACGGCGGTCATGCTGAGTGGCGTCATGATGCTGCGTCACCTGGGCAAGCTGGACGTGGCCGACCGCATCGAGCAGGCGGTGTATGCTGTTCTGGGCGCGGGCGAATACCGCACCCGTGACCTGGGGGGAACCGCCTCCACTGTGGCCTACGCCGACGCCATCATCGCCCAGTTGGAGCAGACGCAAGCGACCAGCCAGGCTTTGACCCAGACCCCTGTCGAAGCCTAGCTGAGGCCAGAGGGCAAGGCTGCGAACAACCCAGGCCAGGAGGCTTGTACGCATGGATGACCTGCGCGCGTTTATCGAAGCGACGCTCCACGAGTGGAAGGTACCAGGGGCGGCTGTCGGTATCGTCAAAGAGGGTGAGGTGATCGTGTGCGACGGCTTCGGCCAGCGCGACGTGGCCCAGAACGAGCCGGTCACCGCCGAGACAGTCTTCCCCATCGGCTCGTGTACCAAAGCCTTCACCGCCATGTCGGTGGGCCTGCTGGTAGACGAGGGCAAGCTCGACTGGGACCGCCCGGTCAAGGACTATCTGCCCGCGTTCAGGCTCTACGACTCGTTTGCCACGGACCGCATGACCCCGCGCGACCTGCTCACCCATCGCTCCGGCCTCCCGCGTCACGATCTCATGTGGTATGCCTCCCGCTTCAACCGACGGCAACTGTTCGACCGCCTGCGCTACCTGGAGCCGACGCGGGACCTCCGCGTCGCATTCCAGTACCAGAACATCATGTATGCGGTAGCCGGGCTGCTGGTAAGTGAAGTCACCGGGATGACCTGGGAAGAGTTCGTCCAGACCCGCATCTTCAACACCCTGGATATGGGACGCAGCAACCTATCCACGGCGCAAACCCTGCAAATGTCGAATATCGCGCAGCCCTATCTGGAGCGCCAGGACGAGATCAAGGCGATTCCCTATTACCAGGTGGGGGAGAATGACGCCATTGGGCCGGCTGGCTCCATCAACTCGTGTGTGGCGGATATGGTCAAGTGGCTAAAAGTCCATGTCAACCACGGGAAGGTAGGCGAGGGCCAATTTATCTCTGAGGCCAGCCTGGTTCAGATGCACAGCCCGCAAATGGTCATGGGTGACTTCGGCGGGCTAGGGCGGGTCGGCCTGAAACTGGGTCTGTATGGCATGGGCTGGATGATCCACTCGTTCCAGGGGCGCACCCTGGTGCATCATGGCGGCAATATCAATGGCTTCTCGGCGCTGACCTCGCTCCTGCCCGAGGAAAACGTGGGTGTGGTCGTCCTCACCAACCTGAATGCCACCTTCACCACCTTTATCCTCAGCTTCGCCCTCTACGAGCGCCTGCTGGGATTGACGCTCACCGACTGGAGCGCCCAGTTTAGACCTCTCTACACGGAGATCAAGGCGGCGCAGCAAAAGAGCAAAGATAAGCTGGCGAGTGATCGGCGGACCGATACCCAGCCTTCGCATCCGCTGGCCGCCTATCTCGGCGACTACGAACACCCTGGCTACGGCGTCATCTCTATTCAGCCAGTGGACCATGGCCTACAGATGGTCCTGAACGACAAGTTTACCTTCCCACTTGAACACTATCATTATGACTACTTTGAAGCCTACTTTGAGGAGTTCGACGAGAAGTTCAACCTATCGTTTCTGACGGACCTAAAGGGCAACATCGTCCAACTGGTCACTCAGATGCAGCCGGGCGTCAAGCCCATCGTCTTCGACCGCATGCCCGACAAACGGCTCAAGGACCACACCTTCCTGGCTCAATTCGAAGGCCTGTATGACCTGCTCGGCTCCATCCTGTTGGTGGCCCTCAAAGGCGACACCCTCACGGCCACTATCCAGGGCCAGCGTGAGTATAGCCTCATTCCCTATCAAGGCGCCGAATTCCAACTCAAGGACATGCCCGGCTTCAGTCTCGAATTCAAGCGCGACGACACCGGCCGCGTGGTCGAGGCCGTTCTGGTTCAACCGGGAGCTGTCTTCAGCGCCCAGCGACGTTCAGGCGATTGAAGTTGGGGCTAGGACCTTCAGGCGCGATGCAACTCCTCGCCGCTGGCTGCGTATAGCATGACGATGGGCGAGATAGCCTATCAATTGGGCAACGAATAACAAGCGATGAGCAAGCGAGGGCAAACGAGATGGCGAATATTTTGGTGACGACGACACCCCATGTGGACGGGCGGCCGATTCAGCAGTACCTGGGGATTGTGACGGGCGAGGCGATTCTGGGCGCCAACATTTTCCGCGACTTTTTCGCCGGTGTCCGCGACATTGTGGGCGGCCGCTCCGGCGCGTATGAGGCCGAACTACGCAAGGCGCGCGAGATCGCCATCCAGGAGATGACGGACTACGCCGCCAGCGTCGGCGCGAATGCCGTCGTCGGCGTGGACATTGATTACGAGACGATTCAGATCAACAACGGCGGGACGATGCTGATGGTCAGCGCGTCCGGGACAGCCGTCCGCGTGTAACTCGGCCCAACGACACCTCCTAACGAGAAAGGCCCTAAGGGTTTTGGAAACCCTTAGGGCCTTTGTCTAGCTTACGGCGCGGTCTGGATAATCAGCTTCGGCCGATAGGCGGCGCCGAGGCTGTCGGTTCCCCAACCCGAGTCCCAGCTCATGGTGTTGAGGCTGGGGCCGGTCGTCGGGCCGTCAATGCGGAACGAGATGCGGTTTGAGAGCGCCTTTTGCTGCTTGAAGTCCGCCACCTGTTGCGCGGTGAACGTCCAGACATAGGTACAGCGAGCGCACATGTTCGCCGTCCCCAACGAGGGTTGGAGCGAGTAGCGCACCGGCGCGTAGGCCAGGCTGCTGAAGGCCGAGTTCGGGAACAGGCCGTCGAAGTTCGGGTCCAACCAGCGCACCGTCCACGCGCCGGACGCGCCCTGCGTGACATAGTCCGTTGTCTGCCCGATTAACTGCAACTGCACACCCACGATGTTGGCATTGGCCGGCACATCGTAGAGGGGGAACTGGATGCCAGCGACATAGAGCGAGTTGGCATACCAGCCGGAATACAGGTCGTCGTCGCCCCAGCCCTTAATGGTCGAGCTGTTGACCCAGCCCACCAGGTTACTCGGCGGCGTCACGATAATCGTCTGACCGCCACCCGGCGCGGGCACCGTACTGGTCGGGACGGACGTGCGCGTTGGAGTGGGCGACGGCAGCGGGTTGCTGATGGGGGTCCGCGTCGCCGTGGGGACGGGGGTGCGGGTGGGGGCCGGCTGCGCGCTGCCGCCGCTGGCGAACTCGCAGCTCCAATAACTATCCCAGGCATAGCCCGATGGCCCGCGCAGATAGCCGCAGCCAATATCGGGCCAGTAGGTGTTCAGGATGGCGGCGCGGTGGCCCGACGATCCCATCCAGCCGTCCATCATATTCTGCGGCGTCTGGTAGCCCTTGCCAATGTTCTCGCCGCCGCTGATGACCGGGTAGGTGGCGTTGCGCATGCGCGTCATCACGTCCGGCTCGCCAGGGCAGTTGTGGGAGAAGCAGTTGTTGTCGCGCATCCAACGGTTGTGGAAGTCGGCCGCGTCCTGCAGCCGGCTGTCGTAGCGCAGCGCGGGCAGGCCGTTCTGGGCGCGCGCCTGGTTGATGAGGGTCACGATTTGCTGGGCGTAGTCGCCGCCTGGCGTCGAAGGCGTCGCCGTCCGCGTGGGTTGCGGGAAGGGGCTGCTGGGCGTCGGGGTCCGCGTCGGCGTATTCGTCGGCTGTGGGTTGGGGGGCGGGGGCGCGCTGCCCACGGCCCGCGCCGCGTTGATGCGGCCGTGACCATAGGTGTTGGCATCGCCCAGAACATCAGCGGTGTTCTCCAGGGCCTGGCGAATCTGGACATTGTTCCAGTCCGGGTGCGCCGATGCTACCAGCGCGGCCACGCCCGAGGCGTTGGGGGCGGCCATGCTCGTCCCGTTCCACGACTCGTAGCGTGCCCCGCGCACCGTACTCAGGATACCCGCGCCGGGCGCGCACAGGTCCACGTTGACGCCGTAGTTGGAGAAGCTGGCCTTCTTGTCGTTTGCGTCGGTGGCGCAGATACCAATGACGTTGGTGTAGGAGGCCGGGTAGGTGGGCGTACTCGTCCCCTCGTTCCCGGCCGCCGCGATGACCACCACGCCCTTGCTCCAGGCGTAGTTGATGGCCTGCTCCAGTGTCGCCGAGCCGCTCGACCCGCCCAGGCTCATGTTGATGACCTTGACGCCTCGGTCGGCGGCCCAGGTGATGGCGCTGGCGATCTGGCCGTGGTTGCCAGACCCGTTGGCGGCCAGCACCTTGCCCGGCAGAATCTTCACGTTGTAGCCAACGCCGGCGATGCCCACGCCGTTGTTGGTCGAGGCGCCGATGATACCGGAGACATGGGTACCGTGGCCGTGGTCGTCGGTGGCGTCATTGTCGTTATTGACGAAGTCCCGCCCCGCGTCCACGAACTTGCCCATCAGGTCGGGGTGAGTGAAGTCCACGCCCGTATCCAGCACGGCCACGACCACGTTGTCGCCCCGCGTCACGTCCCAGGCCTGATTGACGCTCATGCGGCTCAGGCTGTACTGCTGGTTCGCCATGGGGTCGTTGGTCGTCAGGGCTTCGGGCCGCAGCATCTCGGCCGTCAGCACGGGACCGGCTGGGGAGTCGGGCGAGGCCCAGGCGACGAAGTTCGGTTCAGCGTACTCGACTTCGGGCAGACTGTTGTACACGTTGAGGAGGTCGGTTGTCGCATTGGGGGCGACCTGGAGAATCTGGACGCCCAGCCCCTGAATGGAGCCGACGACCTGAACGCCGTAGGTGGCGTTGATACGGGCGATACTGTCCAGGTTCACACCGTCGCGCCACTTAACGAGGGCCTGGCCCGGCTCGGCTTCATCGGGCGAAAAGGCGCGGAACGACGAGCCGATACCGACGGGGGGCAGCGCGTCGGGCAGGGTGCGGTAGGCCACCTGGATATGAGGGAGAAAGACGGTGTAAGAGGTTGAGGGTGAGGTTTGACCAGCGGCAGGGCTGGACACGGCCGCAGACAGGGCCAGGCCAAGCACAAGAACACTCAGCATCGCCGCAGGTCCCCGGCCAACACGGAATAGGCGCATGAGAGATTCCTCCTTAGTGTGGTTAGCGCCTTCAGTGGCTGG
>JAHCIP010000243.1 GCA_026129165.1 Anaerolineae bacterium | reverse complement strand
TTGGTCCGCATCGAGCCAGCCGGGGCCAAGGGCCTCAGCCTCCCAGCCAAAGATCAGACGTGCCGACTCACGCCAACCGTCCAGAGCATAGTCCGGCTCGGTGTCTGGGTAGCAGCGCAGCAAGCCCTCTAGTCCAGCCTTCGGATTCTCGCGGGTTGCCTGGAACGCCGCACGGATTGCATGGATAACTCGGACCAGGACATCGGGCCGCTCTTGAATAAGCCGCCCATTCGCTACCAACCCGCTGCCATAGATGGTCAGCCCATAGTGGGCAAAATGGAAAGCGCGTACGGGAAGACCTGGGTTACGGCGCTCGACACGGGGACGAAGATCGATATAGTCGGCGAAAACATCACAACGGCCTTGACCGAGGCCCGTCATGGCCGCTTCATAAGTCATGGGAACAGTGGGAGTATCGGCCACATCCCAGACTTGTTGAAGGAAGGTACGATAAGCCATGACGAATTTGGCGTCGGGTGCCCCGCCTATCGTCGCCCCGGCCAGGTCGCGGGGATGATGGGGGATCGTGCCGGCCGCCGTGGGTCGTCCGTCGATTACATAGGCGGCCATATGGCCGCGCTGGGCAATTGCCATGACAAAGCGAGCGTCTAGCCCAGGCTGCGCGGCCCAGGCCTGGAGATAGTAGGCCACACTAGTGAGGCAAAAATCGGCGCCGCCTGCCGCCACACGCAACGGATTGGCTGGCCCCGGCGCAGGCGCGAGTAACTCCACATCCAATCCGTGCTCGCGGAAGATTCCGCTGTCGACTGCCGCAAAATACGGCAGATGATAGCCCGGCATTCAACCAGGACAGTAGAGGCTCAACGTCACATGATCCATGCCTTCCTCCTGTCACATCCGACGTCAATGTCCATCGTGGTCAGCCCTCACGCGGTGATCGAGGGTCTGGGCCAGGTCTTGAATCGCTTGAACGGCGAGCGACTGGGGATTGAGGTCCAGCGGTGAGATACCCAGAAGGTCTGCCTTCGGGACCGTCTCGTCGTAGGGGATATGCGCGATGAGGTCCAGGTCGTGGCGGGCGCAAAAATCGGCAATGGCTTGCCGTTCCGCATCAGTCCGCACTTTGCTGCCGACGGCGTAGATACGCGGGACGCCAAGCTGGGCCGCTAGCTTTTGAGCGCGGCTACCCGTCTCGAGCGAGCGGTAGTAAGGCTCTAGCACAATGAGCAGTACGTCTACGTACTCCACCGTGCCTCGGCTGAGATGCTCCAGCCCCGCCTCCATGTCCGTCACCACATCATCCGCTTCAGAGTGCGCCCGCATGATGAGGCCACGGGCGATGGCGTGCGGGTCGCACATGCAGCCCACACCCGCCGCTTCGATCCGGCCTGTCACCAGGAGCGGGATGTGGTCGGGGGTGGCGATGCCGTAGCGGCGCTCGATTTCAGCGATGGGGAGGTGGAGATGGACGTAGGCGCGGCCGCCCTCGTCCCGTCGCCACCTGCCATGTCACGGGGAATGGGCTGTAAGTCAAAGGCATGATCGCGGGGTAGTCCTAAGACAATCGAAAGGTTGGGGTTTGGGTCGGCATCAATGGCAAGAACACGCCGGCCCGTACGGGCGAGGGTCCGCGCTAGCAGCCCAGCAATCGTGGTCTTGCCTGATCCCCCCTTCCCTGAGACGGCAACGCGCATCCCAGCCTCCTATATGAGCAGGCTAATATTTCAGAGATAAAAATCAACACCCATGGCGTGGGGGTGACAGACGGGGTCAAACGTACATCATGTGGGGCACGATTATACTACAGATGGGGAAGGGTGCAAATCACGCTACTCGGGCGCCGGCCATCCACAGCAGACTGTCGGCGCGTGGCGTCCATGTGACGGATGGCTGTGTACCGTAGAGATCGTCCAGTTGGGCCAGCCAGATTGCGGGGACGTCATCGCGCAAAATACTTAGCATCTGGCTATAGAGGCCCTGCCGGCGCTTCGGGTCCAGGGTCGCGGCGGCTTCGCTCACCAGAGGATCGATTCGTTTCGCATCATAGTAGTAGAGACCAAAGGCCCCCATACTAGAGTACAACCGCGTAAGGGTAAAATGCGGGTCAAAGGTGCGGTTGGTGCCAGCGAGTAGGAAGAGGTGAGGCCCTTCACCGCCCTGGAGGCGTGATAGATAGGTACCCCACTCAATCGTCTGGATTTCCAGCCGCACCCCCACACGGGCCAGGTAGGCGGCCAGCAGTTGCGGCGCCTCGTCATCGCCAGGATAGCGCCCACGTGGCGTCCAGAACGTCAGACTAACCCCCCCTGAGAGACCCGCGTCCCGCAACAGGGCACGCGCCTGGTCTGGATCATACGGCGTGAGCAGCGCGCTGGTAGCATAGCCGAAGACTTCGGGCGGATACGGACCATTGACGCGGCGGGCGTGGCCGCCGTAGACAGTCTGGATTAGCTCATCAACATTGACCGCGAGCGACAGCGCCCGCCGGACCCGCACGTCATCTAGAGGCGGCAATTTGGCGTTCAGACGGACATAGAGCGTCTGGATACCGGGTTGTGTCACGCTACGTAGCCCTTGCTTCTGGAGGTCAGGCATATCGCGGGCCGAGAGGTTGGTGATAAGCTGGACCTCGTTGGTCCGTAGCGCAGCCACCCGGCTGAAGCTGTCCAGGATAGGCCGAAATTCGAGCCGACCTACGCCTGGGCTGCCACGCCAGTGAGCCGTATGCGCCTCTAGCGTGATGCGTTCGCCTTTTATCCACTCGACAAAGCGGAACGGCCCTGTTCCCACCGGCTGGCGAGCGACGCCCTCGGCGCCGGTCTGCGCCAGGGCACGCGGCGGGAGCATCATCAGCCCGGTCAATTCGGCCAACAGAGGGGCAAAGGGCTGGCGAGTGACAAGAAGCGCCGTATATTGATCCGGCGTCTCGACGCGCTCGATGGCGCCGAGTTGAGCACGGATGGGCGACTTGCTATCGGGATTAAGCATGCGTTCCACCGTGGCGCGGACGCTCGCCGCGTCAAAGGCTTCCCCGTTGTGGAACGTCACACCCCGGCGCAGCTTGAACTCCCAGGTCCGGTCGTCTACCGCTCGATAGGACTCGGCCAGGGCGGGCTGAAGCTGGCCCTTGTCATCCAGGCTCAGCAGACCGTCGAAGATATTGCTGTAGACGCTGGCCTCGACCAGCCCCGTCTGAAGCAGCGGGTCGAGGCTGGCAGGGTCCGCGCCCAACGCGACAACGAGGCGACCGCTTGGGCCTGGCCTGGACACACTCGGAACCGCTTGACCACAGGCGGCAAGTACCGGGGTCAAGGCTACCATCCCGGCGGCCCGCAAGAAAGCGCGACGGCTAAGGTAAACTGACATGAGACTACGAATGGAACTTTCTAGAGGGTTTGATTGGCGAGCCGCACATGGTGGAGGGTATAGCGTTCCAGGGCGCGGCGCTGGCGGTCATCGAGCCGTTCGCACACCCAGCCCCAGTGGAGCGTGACCCAATCGCCTGGCTGCGCGTCGTCGGCAAAGCCCTGCCCGCCGACCTGACGAGTCACGCGCTCGATCTGGACTGGGGCCAGCATGAGTTTCCCGTCCACCAGGCGCAGCGGCTGGCGTTCAACCACGGCTGCCGCCCCTTCCAGCCGCACCACGCGCGCCCAACTGACGCGGCAATTATCGAGGGTGTCCAGGCTATGTTCCAATTCGCCGACGCGGCTGTGGACATCGAAGACGTGGAAGCTGTGATGCGGTCGGGCGCCGGCCGGGGCCTTGCCCAGCACCAGGTCGCGGGTACGGCTCTGCAACTGCTTACCAAAGCGGGCCAGCAGGGAGTCATACATCTGGCGCACTTCGACACCTTCCAACAACTCATTACCAATCCAGTAGGCTTCTACCACGCGGTCATCGAAGGGGTCGGCGATCCCATTGGCGCGGGCGATGAGTTGCAGATAGGGCAGCGCCCCAGTGAAACGCTTTAGCAGCGGCGTCAGACCGCCGTCCACCACATGAGCCACGCCGTACTCGAACAGAGTGCGGTTATCGTCGCCGCCACAGTAGCGCAGCCGGTTGGGCATGAAGCCGTAGCGGATAAAGCGCAACATGCCATCGGTCGGGCGCCGCACGGGGGTGAGGACGGACGGCGCGGCTGGAGTCTCAATCATGCGCGGCCTCCTGAGGCTCGGCGAGCGCGCTCCCAGCCGCCTCCAACATCTGCTCAATGTCAGCGTACATACTCATAATCGCCTCGGCTTCCGCCGCCTCAATCACCTCAACCACCAGCCCGCGATCCACCAGGACGTACTGCCCAACGGCTAGGTCTGGAAAGTGGATGCAGTTGACCTTCGTTCGCTGGCCGTCGTTCATCTCCACGTCAGCCCTTAACTCGCTGACGGCCATGACGCGCCCCGGTAAAATGACACACATAACGTTGGTCCTCTTAGCTCTCGACCTGCAAGCGGTGGAGCAGGTGATCAAGTTCCCGTAGCGCGGCTGTTGTCGCCCCCACCACAGCATCACTCAACCCAATACCGATGGCGTCCGCGTCTGTCGGCTGGCAGCCGAGAATATAGACCTGATGGGGCAGAACACCCAACGCTTTAGCCAGGACGAGGGCCTTAGAAGGCGTCGTATAGTGCATATCGGCCAAAAAATCCTGCCGCTTCGCCTCCGGCCAGTCGGCCAAATCGGGCACGTCGGCTGCCAGCAGGTGGACCGTGCCGGGCGGGCTACCGCGTTCCATCGCATCTACAATGACTAAGGCGGCGTAGCCATCCATCAACTCTTGCACGAGATGGATGCCGCCAATGCCCACCTCGATCACCTTGACGTGGGGGGGCAAGCCATCCCGTCGGGCCAGTTGGCGGGCCACCTCGACGCCGAAGCCATCGTCGCGCCGCAGCACATTGCCCATGCCCGCGACCAGGATACGCTTCATGGGCGCTTCACGGGAGATGCCACGGTGTTGACCGCCAGCTTGACTATGCCATCTGCGAGGGCGATGGGGAACACGTCCAGACCCGGCCCACTCTCCCCATCGGTGCGTTTGCCGGTTCGGACGTCGAAAGCTTCGTTGTGCCAGGGGCAGATGATAATGGGGGGCGAGAAGGAGCCGAGACTGAGGCGGACAATGCTCTGCGGACATTGGTCACGCACAGCATAGACCTCGCCGCCGACGTTGGCGAGCAGAACCGCCACGCCATCCACATCGACATGCTTCAACGTCCCTGACGGTAGCTCGTCCAGCGCGGCGACCGCCTGAAACACCGGGCGGCGTGGCGAACGACTGGGAGCCACTTCAAGCTGCTCCAGTCCGATAACGCTGCCTCTCGTAGCGGGCGCCCCACCTGGAATGGCGTGGGTTACAGGCCCCAGGTCGTGGACCTGAACCCCCTTGAATGCGGGATAGCCGTCGCGCAGGGCGGCCTCGATACCGCGCTGGAGGGTGATGGCCGAGCCAACGCAGCCCTGGCACGCGCCCGATAGCCGCAGGTGGACAATGCCTTCTACGACATCCAGCACCTCGACCGCGCCGCCGTGGGAGTGGATATAAGGCCGCACCGTCTCTAGCGCGGTTTCAACCTGTTCGCGGTCGTCGGTGGGGATGAGGTCATACAGGCTGAAGAGGGTGTGGATGATGGGATCGGCGGCAGCCTGGTCCAGAACGTCGGCGTGTCCCTGCGCCTGCACGAAGGCCACGAGGTGGGTCAGCGCCTCGCGGTGGACAGTATCCACGGTTTGGAGGAGTTCAAAGACCTTCTCCCGCACCTGGGGGTAAGGCAATGCCTCGAATTCCTGAACCATCTGGTCCAGGCGCTGGACCGTGGCATTAAATTGGACTTCCGTCAGCCAATCTTCTGTCTCAATCACACCCTTGCCTCATGCCTTATTGATATGTCCACGGCAGCTTCGGTTTGCACGCGCCTGGCCCCTGGGTCTTGCAGGCGCAGTTGGGGTCGTTACACTCCATGTGCGCCTGACCCGTCAGACCAGAGAACTCATCGGCAAAGCGACGCCCCCCTTCACGCAGCCCTAACTGGGTCAGTTGATAGCGAGGCGGGTCCTCTTCAAACTGCGTCACATAGCCATCCCGCGCCATCTGATTCAGATGACCCCAGACCACGGTCTCGTCCACCCTCAGGAACGTCACCAGGTCGCGCGGGGTGACAGCCTCGCCGAAGCCCTCCCCGCGAAACCAGTACATAATTTGTAGAATCTCGTCACGCCAGTAGAGGGCGTCCAGTGGATCGCTCATGTAGTCCATCCAGCGCCGCCCGCCGCACCGTCTCGATGACTTCATCCAGTATCAACTCAACGGCCGGCGAGAAGCCTTCACCCCACCCCCCATCGACTGGCTCAACCTCAACCACGATGACATCCTCAGGCAACACTCCGAAATACTGGCCGACGATGAGCAGATGGTCGAGGTCTATGACGCCGGTCACACCCTCGGCCACGCGCTGCTGGATCTCCTCGGCGTCGGGCAGTTCATGATTCCAGGGGTAACAATAGACCTTACCTGGCTCTCGGCCTCGGCCGTGCCCAGCCAGGAAAACGAGGCGGTCATAGCGCTGTTCTTCCAGCCAATGAACCATGTGGACGGGGCCAAAGTGAAGATCAAGAACCTCTACTCCGTCCGGCCAGTCCATCCGCTCCAGCTTTGGCAGCAGCGCGGGACCGATAGACCGATCGCGCAGGAAACGATAGCCAACGCCGGCGATTAGAACGCGCATCGCTCTAGAGAAGGTTACCGTCGTCGAGGCCGCACGCGCAGGTGTTGACCTCGCGGGTCACGACATAGTCGGTGCCCTGGACGTGGACGTGGGTCGTGCAGGGCATACACGGGTCGAAGCTGCGAATAGCGCGCAGAATGTCAACCCCCTTGTACTTGTCGGGGCTGGCGAATTCCTCCAGAATAGGCGTGTTGAGGACAGCCTCCTCATACGGGCCTGGATTGCCCCAGGGGTCGCGCGGGCTGGCGTTCCATGTCGAAGGCGTTAAAATCTGGTAATTCCTTAAGACACCGCCTTCGATCTCGGCATGGTGCGTCAGATAGCCGCGCCCCGCGCCCCAGAAGCCCGCGCCGATGTGCGTGCCTTTGCGTGGAATCTCGAACGGCGTTTGCACCCGGCTCTCGCCCTTGCGAATCAGGTCCAGACCCAGCAGCCAGTTGTCAAAGGCGATGGCGCAGATGTAGGCCAGGTGATAGGCGCGCCCCCGGTTACGCTCGAAGGCATTCCAGGCATCGGGTATCTTCCACTCCAGATCCATCGCCGGGAGTGTACTTTCCGGCAGGTGAATCTTGAGGCTGCGGCCCGTGGGTTCGAGGAAGCGGCGGTGCGGCAAGACCTGGGCGGCCGCTGTGATCCACAGGCGGGCCACGCACTCTGCCTCCATCGCCAGGCGGTCCCAGCGCGGCGCGGTCGACCAGGAGTACCTCTCCCGCCAGTTCTGGCCCGTCGGCAGCGGCTTGGTCTCTTTATTCCACATGTGGTAGGGGCTGAGGGGGTTACCGTTCGGGTCAGTAGCATAGCGCGGCGTCGTGTCCCACGGCTCGTAGTAGGAGTGTTCGATGAACTCCTCGACCCCGATGTTCAAGGCTGACAGCTTGGTCGTAACCACCTCGCCATTGACCACCACGCCCGGCGTCGCCCAACGTCGCTCGCCCCACGCATCACAATTGGCGTACGAGGCATCATACGCCTCCGGGTCGTCCCAGATACCCGTGTCAATCAGGTTGGCCGGGCGGGCGCCAACTTGCTTATAGCGCGGGTCTGCATCGTAGAAGAATTCGACCAGGTCGTCCCAAATATAGCATGTCTTCTTGGCGTAGTCGAAGAGTTGGCGCAAACGGGCAAAAATTTCGTTAAACGTCGTGAGGCTGACCGTCGTCGTCACGCCACCGGGGATGACTGTCTCCGGGTGAGGGTACTTGGCGCCGATCAGGACATACGCTTCTCGCGCCGTGCGTGTCATCTGCAACCCGGCCAGGTAGAGCGAGCCGGTCAGCGGGTTGAGGTCCACCATGATGTCGCCGATGGTCCGATAGCCGTGCAGGTCGGAATGGGGAGCGGGTGTCGTGCGGGCCCGCTCCCAGAGCTTCGGATTGGTGGTCTGGACGATAGACTGGGAGTAGTCCGGCCCCGCCAACAGGAACAGGTGCAGCGGATTGTCGTACCAGAACTCTAAGGCGAGCATCAGGTTGCGCACGACGATACCAAGCGGCGGTGGTTTGACCGGGAACGCCATTTCTAGGGTCAGGGCGGAGGTAGTGGCGTGGACACCCCCGCATACGCCGCAGGCGCGGCTGCTGATAAAGGCGGCGTCGCGGGGGTCGCGGCCCTTCAGGATGACCTCGTAGCCACGAAAGAGCGTCGCCATGGAGTTCGTCTCCAGGACGCGGCCCGCTTTGAGGTCCACGACGCTATGGAAGGCAAGCGCGCCGGCGACGCGGGTGACAGGGTCAAAGTCAACACTCTTGATAAAGCCATTGCGGGCCAGGAGTTCCTGGATGCGGTCGGCCTGGTCGTCCAGGGAGCGCGTTTGATAGGCGTAGGGGTCGCGCACCCCTGCCTTGAGATATGCCTTGCCATTCTCATCGAATTCGATGGGCAGATTCTTGAAGCACATGTGACGCTCCTTAGCGGCCCAGGACGCGGACAACGGCGGCCAGGTGTCCATCCGCAGACACTAGACCAGTGTGAAGTTGGCGTAATGCGCCGTTGATGGTGGTCATTTTCTCGGTGAGAGGCTGGGTATCGGCGGCGATTTGCTGTAGACCACCCGCTAACTGACCCAGATTGCGGTTCGCCTTGCGGAGCGCCACGATAATGCCCACGAGGTAGATGACCAGGACGACGACCACAATCAGGACGACGGCCAGGCTCAGATACATCAAGGTGGTTCCCATAGGTCCCCCTAGGCGGCGCGCTCGCCGGTCTCGGCTGCCCTGGCGGCCAGGGTGGTCTCGATGGTGGCGGCATGCTCGTTGATCGCGCCAGCGACACCCAGAATCTGGGTGGCGACGGCGATGGTCGTGTCCAGGTCTTTGACGTGCGCCGTGTTACCGGCGATACCGACTCCGGCATCACGCATATCGGCAAAATAACGCTCGATGCTGCGCGCGGCATTGAGCGTGCGCTGGAGGAGATACACGGTCGCGGGCAGGATGACCAGCACGGCAATGGCGAGCGTGAGGCCCCAGAGCCAGTAAACGATGGCAGGTACATCCATCAGCGCGCTCCTTCCTGGCGCACGACCGCCTGGATCGTGTTCACCAGATGAGTATCAACCTGCTGCAGGCCGCCTGCCACCTGGGTCAAGCCCTGGTTGAGTTTGGTGACCTCGCGGGGCAGGTGCGCCGTCTCCTG
>JAHCIP010000242.1 GCA_026129165.1 Anaerolineae bacterium | reverse complement strand
ACGGAGATGACCCCGTTGATCGCGCCCACCACCGCCAGCAGGAGCAGCCCCTGATTCAGCGCCGCCCCGAATACCCAAAACTTGCCAATGAAACCCGCCGTAGGTGGGATGCCCACCAGGGACAGGAAGAAGATCGTCATGGCGACCGTCAGGAACGGCGCGCGCTTGATAAGACCCGCGTAGCCCCCGATATGCTCCGCGCCCGTCAGGTGATCGACAGCAATGATGCCCGTGAACAGACCGAGGTTCGTAAACAGGTAAGCCAGGATATAGATGAGGACCCCCGCCGTCCCGTCGATAGACGACCCCAGCCCCGCCGTCTGGGCCAGCGTACCGGCGGACGCCAGCGCCGCATCGGCCGGCCCCCCCGCGCGGGCAATATCCACGAAGGAGATAGCCGCCACGCCGATCGCCATGTAGCCCGCCTGGGCGATACTGGAGTAGGCCATCAGCCGTTTGACGTTGCTCTGGCTAAGCGCGACCAGGTTGCCGAGGGTCATGGTGACAATAGCGATGCCGAGAACCAACGCCGCCCAACTGGGAATAAACCCCGGCATACCGATCACCATCATGCGCAGCAGCATCGCCAGGCCCGCCGCCTTTGGCCCCACCGACAGGAAGGCCGTGACGGGGACCGGCGCACCTTCGTAGGCATCCGGCGACCACTGATGGAAGGGGACCAGGGCGATCTTGAAGCCAAACCCCGCAATAAGGAAGACAATCGCCGGTAGAATCAGCCCTAACCCATCGCCGCTCTGGAGCGTGGTGGGATTGCTCAGCCCACGCGCCATCTCGTAGAGGTTGGTCGTGCCCGTCAGGCCGAACAGCAGGGACGCGCCGTAGAACGTGATAGCAGTCGTCACCGAGCCGAACAGGAAATACTTGACCGCGCCTTCGTTCGACCGCGCGTTACCCCGCAGATAGCCCGTCAGGATGTAGGACGTGATGCTCAGAAACTCCAGCGACAGGATGACCATCACCATGTCGGTCGAGCCAGCCATGAGAATCATCGCCAGCGCCGAGAACAGCATCAGGGCGAAAAACTCGCCACGAAACGCAGTGCGGTGGCGGATAAAGTCCATCGACATCAGGATAATCAGGCCGGTGGTGACGATGGCGGTGATGCGGAAGAACGAGGTGAAACCGTCGACCGCATACATCCCCGGCGAGGTCAACGCGGGCGTCTGGCGGAACAGGGCGAAGTTGGTCCCCCACTGTAGGACGGCGACGACCAGGGCCACAGCCAGAAAGGCCAACGCCAGCCAGCCCAGGCGCGCCTCACCCTTGCCCCGGTCCCGCAGCAGTGCGTCGATGACCAGGACGACGATGCCGCCGACCAGCAAGACCAACTCAGGCAGGAAGAGTGTCAGATCAAGCACCGCCGCCTCCTAGCGCAGGAACGGCGCGAGAGCGACGGCGACGTTACTGGCTGAGGCCAGGATATCGAGCGTCGATGGATTGATGAGGTTCAGCAGCAGCCCCGGAAAGATGCCGAAGATCACCGTCGCCAGCATCATGGGCGCTAGAATCCACACCTCCCGGCGAGTCAGGTCGAGCAGCTTGTGCTCCCCCTCAGCCCACTCTGGGGCGGGCGGGCCAAGCAGAATCAGCTGGATGACCTTCCACAGGAACAGGGCCGCCGTGAAGATGATGCCCAGCACGCCTAGTAGGGCAAAGACAGTGATCCAACTACCGGCCGGGAACGCGCCTCGGAAGATGAGAAACTCCGCGACGAAGCCCATCAGCCCCGGCAGGCCCAGCGACGCCATCGCAAACAGGATGAGAAACCCGGCGTATTTCGGGACCAGGCCGAACAGGCCGCCATAGCGCTTCAGATCGCGGGTGTGGGTGCGCTGGTCATAGAGCAGGCCGACCATGAGGAACAACGCCCCCGTGATGAAGCCGTGGGCCAGCATCTCATACACCGCCCCGTTGACACCAGCCGCGGCCGTATTGGCGTACGCGGCGCGATTCTCGCCGCCCAGGCCACCCTCACCAATGTAGGGCAACAGATAAGCCGACGCGGCCAGGCCGAGCATGACATAACCCATATGGTTCACCGACGAGTAGGCGATGAGCTTCTTGAAGTCCCACTGGGCCATAGCGACCAGCGCGCCATAGATGATACCGATGAGGGCCAGCAGGGCGATAGGAATCGCCAGCAGGTTGAACGCCTCCGGGAACATCGGCAGCGAGATGCGCACGAAACCATACGTGCCCAGTTTCAGCAGAACCGCCGCCAGCACCACCGACCCCGCCGTCGGCGCTTCCACGTGGGCGTCGGGCAGCCAGGTGTGGAAGGGGAACATGGGGACCTTGATGGCGAAGGCCAGGAAGAAGCCGAGAAACACCAGGATTTGCAGCACCGGCTCGCCAGCAAAGGGCGCTAAAGCCGCAGCGTCCAGAATGTTGAACGTGCCGGTCCGGAAGTAGACAGCGATGATGGCCAGCAACATGAACACGCTGCCCGCCAGGGTATACAGGAAGAACTTGATGGCCGCGTACTCGCGCCGCGCGCCCCCCCACACGCCGATCAGGAAGTACATCGGCACCAGGCCGATCTCCCAGAACACGTAGAACAGGAACATGTCCAGGGACACGAACACCCCCAACATGCCCATTTCGAGCAGCAGGAACAGAGCGAAGTACTCTTTGACCCGCGTGTTGATCACGTTACGCGAGTAGGCCAGCGCCACCGTGGTCATAATCGTGGACATCCACAACAGCGGCAGCGAGATACCATCGACGCCCAGGTTGTAGGTGATGCCCAGTTGAGGAATCCAGGGCGCTCGCTCGACGAACTGGAAGCCGCTGCCGCCCCCCGCCACATAGGCGAACCACAGATACGTCGTGATAATACACGGCACGACGCTCCACCACACGGCGAAACTCTTGATGGCGCTCTCATTCCGCATGAACAGAATGATAATCATCCCCACCAGCGGCCAAAAGACCAGGATGGAGAGCCAGGGGATCTGATCCAGGATGGGCATAGCGATGATGTCCTCCCCTCCCAATGTGGACGGGGCGCGATTCTAGCGCAGTGCGAGATAAATACCCGACAGAACCAGGATGCTGACGAACACGACGAGCAGATAGTTTTGCACGAAGCCAGTCTGGATCAGCCGCATGATACGGCCATATTCCTCGGTGACCACGCCGACACCGTTGACGAAGCCATCCACAATATACGTGTCAATCCAGCGGCCCACGGCGCTGACAGCCACCGTGATCCTCGCCACGCCGTTGACGATGCCGTCGATAATACGCTGGTCAAAGCGGGCCAGCCCGTTGGACAGGGCCACGCTGCCCCGGATAAAGGTATTCCGGTACAGAGCATCCATGTAGTAGCCGTTCTGCAGTGTATTCCAGGCGAAGCGCACGCGGGCCAGCGGGTCGCGCTCCGTGGCGGTAAACTGGCGTCGGCCGTAGACCCAATAGCCAAGCGCCCAGCCCACGAGGGCCGTCAGGACCGACAGGCCCGCCACCAGAAAGTTCATCTCAGTCGGAGCCTCGGCTTCGATGACCGCCTCCGGCCCCAGGCCCGTCGTGGGGACCAGCGCGATCCAGTGGTGGAACCAGCTGCCGAAGACAAAGTTGCCGATACGGTCGGGGATGCCCAGCAGGCCAACGAGCGTCGCCGCAATCGCCAGCACGACCAGCGGCATCGTCATCGTCCACGGGCTTTCCTTCGCCTCCCGCGCCATCGCAGTACGCGGCTGGCCGAAGAAGACAAGAATCAACTGGCGAGCCATGTAGAACGCCGTCAGCCCTGCCGTCAACGTCAGCACGATCCAGACGAAGGTCTGGTGCGTTTCGTACGTGTGGGCGAGAATCTCGTCCTTGCTCCAGAAGCCCGCCCAGATAGGAATGCCCGTCAGGGCCAGTGTACCCATCAGATACGTCCAGAACGTGATGGGCATCTTGTGGCGCAGGCCGCCCATGTTCCAAATGTCCTGAGGGTCGTCCGGATTCGCGACGCTCCGCACCGCCCATACCGGCGCAGCAGCATTCGCGTCAACCACCAGCGAGGGCGTGGCGCGATGGTCAGGGGCGTGGGGCAGCTCGCTGCCGTGCTCCTGGGGGGAATCGGCGTGGCCAGGGCTGTCGTGACTCATGTGCAGGTGTTCCATGCCATGAATCACCGAGCCGGAGCCGAGGAAGAGCAGCGCCTTGAAAAAGGCATGGGTCAACATGTGGAACACGCCCGCCACCCACGCCCCGCTACCAATGGCGGCCACCATGAAGCCCAGCTGCGAGATGGTCGAGAAAGCCAGGATACGCTTGATGTCATTTTGGGCGATGCCGATGGTAGCGGCGAACAGAGCGGTGAACAGCCCGATGGCTGCTACCACGTTGAGCGGGTTAACGCCGTGGCTAGCCTCGCTGGCGGCCGCGAACACCGGGTACATGCGAGCGATGAGGAACACGCCCGCCGCCACCATCGTCGCAGCATGAATCATGGCCGAGACCGGCGTCGGGCCAGCCATAGCGTCGGGAAGCCACACGTGCAGCGGGAACTGGGCCGACTTACCGACCGCGCCCATGAACAGCAGCAGGGAGATAACCGTCAAGGCCGGAATGGCGATGCCGACGGCCGGAATCTCCATCCCGCCGAAGGCAAAGGTAGGCGTGCCGAACCCGATGAAGGTTTCCTTCAGTCGGTCCAGCGTCCCCATCGTGAACACCTCGCTGTAGTTGGTCGTGCCGGCCACAGCGCCCAGGGCGATGATGCCCAGGAAGAAACCTACGTCGCCGACGCGCGTCGTAAGAAAGGCCTTCTTGGCGGCGTTGGAGTTAGCATCACCCTCGGCGACCCACCGCCCATTGCGGTACACCCCCGTCTTCTTGCCAAACCAGAAACCGATGAGCAGGAAGGAACACAGGCCCATCACCTCCCAGAACACAATAGCCTGGACGAGATTGGGCGAGATGACATAGCCGAGCATACCGGCCGCGAACAGGGACAGATAGGCGAAGAAGCGCGCGTAGAGAGGGTCGGTATGGGCGGCGTCCTGGATGTTCATGTACCCTTGCGAGTACCAGAAGATCATCAGGCCAACCGTCGTCACCATCACGATCATGATGATGGACAGCGGGTCGAGGTAGGTCCCGACCTGGATCGTGGAGAGGCCAACGGGCGCCCAGTCCCACATCATCGACCACGGCGCTTCACCGGCGTGGGCCGCCGCCAGCACGTGCTCGGAGCCTTCGCCGATAGCCTGGAAGAAGATGAGGTAGCTAAGGATACCCGACAGAATCATCGCCCCAATGGCGATGTTAGAGCTTAGCCGCTTGCTGCGATTGGTGAGCAGGACAATGACAACGAAGGCCAGGAGCGGGAACAGCGGAACTAGAAACGCGTACTGGGCGAAGGACATACGAGCCTCACCACTTCATGAGGTTGACCTCTTCAACGCTGACCGTGTCGCGGCTGCGATAGATGGCGATGAAGAGGGCCAGGCCGATGGCAGCTTCAGCCGCGGCCAGGGCGATGATGAAGGTGGCGAATACCTGACCACTCATGTTAGCGGGGCTAAGGTAGCGCCAGAACGCGACCAGATTGACATTGACAGCATTCAGCATCAACTCGACGCCCATCAAAATGGCGATCGCATGGCGGCGAGCCAGCGCGCCGTATAGCCCGATGGCAAACAGGGCGGCGGCGACCACGAGGTACGCGCCCAGAGGAACCGATTCAACCATACGACCTCACTCCCGCGCCAGGATGATAGCCCCGACGAGGGCGACGAGCAGCACCACCGACACAATCTCAAAGGGCAACAGGTATGGCCCCAGGAACGCTTCCCCCAGGGCATTGACCGCCAGCAGGGGCGGGGATTCGGTGGACGGACGCCAGTTCTGCACGCTGGTCAGACTTAGCACGATAAACATGAGCGCGGCGACTACTGCTGCCGCGCCCCACTGGCTATTGTTCTGGCTCACGCCAGGGTCACCCATAACCCGCCGTGTCAACATCACCGCGAACAGAATCAGCACCGCCACCGCACCCACGTAGATGAGAATCTGCGCGGCGGCCAGGAACGGCGCTTCGAGCAAGACATACAGCCCCGCCACGCCCGCGAAGGACAGGATCAGCCATAAGCCACTGGCAAAAACCGTGCGCGCCATGACAACCCCCAACGCGCCGACGAGGGTGATGACCGAGACAATGACAAAGATGGAGGTGAGGAAGACGTTCATTGCGCCGGCACCACCTGTTCTGCCAGACGAGTCTCGCGCCGCCGCGTCGAGCGCCCCGCCCACCACAACACCAGACCAGCCAGAACCGCGTTCGCCAGCAGCATGACGGGAATGGCGATGTAGGCCTCGCTGATGCCCAGATTCGCACTCCACAGCCCCACCAGCGGCATCAACACCGCCGTCATGAAGATGTTCAGCAGGCACAGCGGCACGAGAGCCTTCCACGCGAAGCCCATCAGGTGATCGACCCGCACGCGCGGCAGCGTACCGCGCAGCCAGATGGTCAGGAAAACGAAGGCGAAGGTCTTACCGATGAGGACGAACGGCCCCAGGATGGTGTGGACAGGATTGTTGGCCGGCACAAAGGGAATCTGGTAGCCGCCCAGGAAGAGCGTGGCGGCCAGGGCCGAGATGAAGAATACGTTGATATACTCGGCCAGGTAGAACATGCCGAACTTGAGGCCGCTATACTCGGTATGATGCCCGGCGATAATCTCCGACTCGGCTTCCGGCAGGTCGAACGGCGTGCGGTTGACCTCGGCCATCGCCGCGATGAGGAAGATGACGAAGGCCAGCGGTTGCAGCAGGACAAACCAGCCAATCTCCGACTGACGCTGGACGATCTGCTGCAGCGACAGCGACCCCGACAGCATAACGATGCCGATGATACTGAGCGCCTGCGGCACCTCGTAGCTGACCATCTGCGCCACGGCTCGCATCGCGCCCAGCAGCGAGTACTTGTTGTTCGACCCCCAGCCCGCAATCAGGATACCGAGGGTGGACGTGGAGGCGACGGCGAAGATGTACAACAGGCCGATGTTCAGGTCGCTGCCGCTGACCCCGGCCCCGAAGGGCAGGACGGCGAAGACGAGCAGCGCGGGCGGCACGACCAGGAGCGGGCCAAGGTTGTAGATGACGCGGCTGGCCGCCGTCGGCGTGATGTCTTCTTTCGTTAGAATCTTGACCATATCGGCCAGGGGCTGTAACAGGCCAAACGGACCGGCGCGGTTGGCGCCGATACGGTCCTGCAAGCGGCCAATGACCTTGCGCTCGATCCAGGTGATACCGAGCATATTCGTCAGCGCGAAGACCACCAGCACCGCGCCGACGACCACATGCTGAATGATAAGAGCGAGCCACGCAGGCATAAACTGAGACAGGAAATCTGCCATAGTTTAATCCTTAATCGTTAGTCCTTCCTAAATCCACTCCAACGCGCCCTTGCGCCAGGCGTACATCAGACCCGCCACCAGGATGCCCACAAAGATCACGACTTCGATCAGCGGCAGGATTCCCTGAGCGGCGCTCAACCCCATGTGCGCGACGGCCCACGGCAGCAGGAAGGCGATCTCAATATCGAAGATGACAAAAATCAGGGCGTAGATGTAGTACTGGACCTTGAACTGCACCCAGGTGTCGCCCACTGTCTCCAGGCCACATTCGTAGGTTGACTTCTTGATGGGACCGGGGCGCTTGGGGCGCAGCAGCCAGGCCGTCACCAGGCCCAGCGGGGGAAAGGCGAGGGCGATGACGAGAAAGACACCGACAAATGACCACTCAGCCAACATAGGCGCAGACCCCTTCCGATTTGTTCCCCATACCCGGCGTCGGGTATAATCATGGCGTATACGAGTACTCCCCCGTGCGAGCGAGGCTATTGTATCTTATGCCCTTAAAGCTGTCAAACTTCTCTGACGCCCAGTGGGACCAGTTTGTCGCGGGTCATCCCCACGGCCATGTGCTCCAATCTTCGGCCTGGGGCGCCTTCAAGGCCCGCCATGGCTGGCGTCCCCTGCGCGTCGCCCTGGCCGACGAGACGGGCCAGCCCATGGCCGGGGCGCAACTCCTGCTGCGCCAGATGCCCCTGGCGACCGTCGCCTACTGCCCGCGCGGCCCTGTCGCCCGCCCCGCCGACCTCGGCGTGCTGCTGCCCCACGTCCACGCCGCCGCCCGCCGCGCCGGAGCGGTCTTTCTCAAGGTCGAGCCAGCCTGGGAGGGCGACCACAGCGACGTGTGGCGTGCTCAGGGCTTTAACGTGGCTCAAACCGTCCAGCCACCCAGCACCATTGTCCTCGACCTGACCCAAACGGAGGAGCAATTGCTGGCCACCATGAAGCAGAAGTGGCGCTACAATATCCGGCTGGCCGCCAAGAAGGGCGTTGTCGTGCGCGAGGCGACTGAGGCCGACCTGCCTGCCTGGTACGCGCTCATGGAAGTCACCGGCGTCCGCGATGGATTCGGTATCCACGCCGCCGACTACTACACCGACGCCTTCCGCCTCTTCTGCGACGGCCAGCGAGGGGTCCTGCTCATCGCCGAGTTCGCGGGCGAGATGCTGGGCGGGGTGATGATTTTCGCCTTCGGTCCCGAGGCTATCTATATGTACGGCGCGTCGGGCAACGCCTACCGCAACCTCATGCCCAACCACGCGCTCCAGTGGGCCGCCATCCGTTGGGCCAAGGCGCGCGGCTGCGCCCGCTACGACTTCTGGGGCATTCCGCCGGAGGCGACGGAGGACGAAGGGCCGACGGAGGACGGAAGACGGAAGACGGAACGGGAGAAGACGACCTCCATCTGTCCTCCGTCGGTCCACCGTCCACCGTCCTCCGTCCCTTTGAGGTTCTGGACGGGCTAGAGATGCTGGTGGACAGCAGCCTGCTGCGGCTGGACGAGCCGCCGGACGGGGAAGCGCGGTTCTGGATGCTGGAGACCATCCGCGAGTACGCGCTGGAGCGGCTCGCTGAGAGCGGGGAGGCCGACGCGCTCAAGGCACGGCACGCTGCCATGTTCCTGGCCCTGGCCGAGGAGGCGGAGCCGCAACTACGCGGCGCGGACGGGGAGACATGGCTGAAGCGTCTCGAAGCCGAGCACGACAACCTGCGGGCGGTATTCGAGTGGACCCGCGAGACACCAGGGGCGCGGGGCGAGACCGCGCTGCGGTTGGGCTGCGCGCTGTGGAAGTTCTGGCATATTCGCGGGCACCTCAGTGAAGGTCAGCGCCAACTCGCCGATGTGCTAACCCGCCTCGACACCCAGGCGGCGAGCCAACGCCGAGCGCGGGCGCTGCAAGGCGCGGGGGTGATGGCCTATCTGCAAGGGGGGTATGCCGAGGCGCGCCGCTTGTGGGAGGCCGGGCAGGCGGTGTGCGTCGCGCTCGGCGACCAGCGGGGGAGCGCCGACGCGCT
>JAHCIP010000241.1 GCA_026129165.1 Anaerolineae bacterium | reverse complement strand
AGATAGCAGAACAGGAGCATGATAATGCCCCAGATGAACAGCGGCCAAGTGTAGTTGCCGTAGCCGATGTTCCACATCACCATCGGATTGACGACATTGTTCTGGCCCAGCGTGCCGCCGATGTTGTTGATGGCGCCCACCAGCGGGCTGGCGAAGGCCGTCTGTCCAATCCAGACGCCAAGGATGGCGAGGCCGACCGAGACCACGGTTGTCACCAGCAGGTCCACGCGCCAGCGGTAGGTCATCTGGCCCGCCAGGACGCCAGCCAGCACCAGGATGATGAAGCCGACGGGCACGACGGGCCGCGCCATCAAGGCGGCCACAATACCGCCAAACGCGGCCATGATGAGCAATAGATAGAAATAGAGGAAGGCGAGGAGAATACTGCGGGCGCGGGGAGAGATGAGCTTGTAGGACAGGCCGCCCATAGTCAGGCCGTCGGAGCGGACAGCGAGCATCGTGGCGGCATAGTCCTGGACCCACCCAATGAAGAAGACGCCGATGATGAGCCAGAGGATGGAGGGGAGCCAGCCCCACTGGGCGGCGGTAATGGGACCGACAATCGGACCGAGCGCCGCGATACTCTTGAACTGGTAGCCGAACAGGACCGAACTGCTGGCGGGCATAAAGTCCACGCCATCGTTGTACATCGTTGCCGGTGTCGAACGATTGGGGTCCGCTCGGATAATCGTCGCATTGACTCGACTAGCGTAATAGCGATAGCCGAGGACGACGATGATCATGGTCCCGATGAGAGCAACCAACGCATTCATTGATTCCTCCTTCTGAGGCAGCGGGCAACCACCATTGAGTGCTCCGACCCTCGAACAGGAACACGATCAGCCGGTCATAGTCCATGTCTCTCGATAGGGCCTCCTTTCAGTCCAGGGCCAGATTATGTCTTTTCATCTCCGGTATTGATTATACCATAGTAGGCAGAGGTTGACAAGGGCAAATTAGCCCATTATACCTCTTTCTACGGACGACGCGGCCAGAAGTTATGTCTGGCTGGCTCTATTTCCGCAGCCCCCGCCCGACGCTGAACGCGCTCACGTCCACCGAGGCCGGCTGGCCCAGGGCCATCTCCGCCACGACCTTCCCGCTCAGGGGGCCGAGCGTCAGCCCGGTTGGGCCGTGCCCCGTTGCCAGGAACAGCCCCGCCACACCGGGCACTGGCCCCAGGAACGGCAGGCCATCCGCCGACAGCGGCCGCAGCCCCACGCGCACCTCCAGCACCTCCGCCTCGGCCAGCCCTGGCGCGACGCGCAGCGCCTCCCGCATCACTTCGCCCACGCCTCGCGCTGTCAGGTATGGGGCGAAGCCGGAGCCGGTCTCGCGCGTGGCCCCCGTGACAACCCGACCGTCCGGCCAGGCGACCATATAGTGTCCGTGGAAGGCGTTGACAACCGGCCAGCCCTCGGTGGCCTGACCGCGCAATCGCAGGTGGGCAATCTGGCCGCGCTGCGGCGCCACCGGCAGGTCGAGTCCGATTTGTGCCCCAAAGGCCGGCGACCACGCCCCACCCGCGATGACCACTGCGCCGGCGCTGTGCGTCTCTCCACCAACCACCACGCCTGTGACCCGGTCGCCCTCCACGACCAGACGTTCGACGCTGGCCTGACGAACCCGCAGGCCCTGGCGCTGGCTCACACTCTGCAGGGCCTGCGCCAGCCCGCGTCCATCCACCCGCGCCGCGCCCGTGTGGTGAATAGCCCGCTGCACGGCGGCCAGTGGGGGGAACAGCCGCCGCGCCTCGGCGGGCGAGACTGCGCGCAAATCGGAGGGGGAAGGCTCGCTCCGGCGGCGCTGCCGTTCAAAGATACGCTCGGCCGCCCGCTCGAACGGCTCCACCTCGTCCTCCGTCGCTGCCACGAGCAGTAGCCCGCACTGGGCATAGCCAGTGCAACCCGGCGCGTCCTCTTCGAGGACGGGGACTAGGTCAGGGTAGAGCGCGACGGACTGGTGGGCGAACTCGAACCAGGCTTCCGGGTCGCGTGTGTTGGTTTCGGGCGATAGAATGCCGGCGCCGGCCGCCGTCGCCTTCCCCGTATCGTTGCGGTCCAGCAGGAGCGTCTTAGCCCCGGCCCGCGTCAGATAGTAGGCGACGGCATGGCCGAGGACGCCGCCGCCGATGACAATGACATCGTGCATGATTTCCTCTCCTGGCTACAGTGGCCCCATTGTAGCCGAGAGCGACGTGCGGCGCAAGCAAGGCCGTACGGGCGTAGGCTGTACACAAACCCCAAAGGGTGCTACAATCCTGACCACGTTGCCACGGTTAGGAGCCGCTCCATGCCCGACACGCTGCCAACTTTCCGCCACGCCGCCCTGCTACAACGTCTGGCCGATCTGAGGGAAGAGTATCAAGCCGCCACCAGCCAGTTAGGGCGCACGCTCGGCGACGTCGAACGGCTGCGCCTCCAGCGCACCCTGACCGACCTCGAACGGCAAATGGCTGACCTCGAAAGCCAACTCCAGGCATTGGATCATCCCATGTCTCCGACGCCCCTCCGGCCCGCCCCCGCCCATATTGACCGCACTGCCCTGCGCGACATCCTGGTCAACCATTTTGGCGGCGACGACTTGGTCGCGCTCTACTTCGACCTGGGCCTGGCGTACGACGATCTGCCTGGCGACTCGCGCCCGCGCAAGGCCATTGCTCTCATCCAGTGGGCCGAACGCCGCCGCCGCTACACCGAGCTAGTCGAGAAGGCATACCACCGTCAGCCCAACGCCCCCTGGTATTCGGAGACGAAAAGTTAGACTACAAGCCTTTACTTTCGCGTCAGCTGTGCTATAATGGGTTACAAACAGGCTCCTGGTCTGGTAACAGAAAGAAACCGGCCTCCTCATGCAGCGTATCCTTGTCTTGGATGACGACCCTGAAGTAGTTCGTCTGGTGAGCCTGCGGCTTGACCAGGCAGGCTATGAAGTGCTGACCGCCAGTTCAGGCCAGCAAGCCCTGGACGTCATCCAGCGGCATGGCCTACCCCATCTGGCGATTGTGGATATCCGCATGCCGGGCATGGATGGGTTTGAGTTTAGTCGCCTGGTTCAGCAATACTCCGACCTGCCCATTATTTTCCTGACTGCTGTAGATGAAGAAGAAACGGTCATCCAGGGCATCGAACGCTACGCCGAGGATTATGTCACAAAGCCTTTTCGCGCCCGCGAATTGGTCGCCCGTGTCCAGCGTGTCCTGCGTCGTATTGGCGACTTTGCCTATACCCTCGCCCCTCTGACCCAGATTGACGACGATCTGGGGATTGACTTTGTCCACCAGCAGGCTGTGGTAGGTGGGCAGGAAGTGGCTCTCACGCCCACCGAAACCAAACTCCTCTACATCCTCATGCGCAATGCCGGGCGCATTGTCACCACCGATTTCCTGCTGCGCCGTCTCTGGCCGCTGGAGGAAGTGTTTGAGGACGCGCTACGGGTGCATGTCCATCGCCTGCGGCACAAGATTGAGCCAGTCCCCAGCCAGCCGCGCTATGTGCTCACCGAGCGTGGCGTTGGCTACAAGTTTCCCACCCTGCGTACGCCTGAAACCGTTCGCCAGGTTTCTCTGTAAAGTTGCAGCCCCTAGAGTTCCGGGAGGAGACAATGCCCGACGACGGAAATCGAACCCTCGCCCCCGAAGCGCCGAAAGATGTGGACCGCCTGCGCGACATCATCTTCGGCGGCCAGATGCGCGAGTACGCCCAGCGCTTCCAGACGGTCCAGCGCGACATGGAACGGTTGCAGTCGGAGCTAGACCGACTCACCGAGGAGATGACCGACCAGGGCCGCGATTTTGACAAGAAGCTCCAGGCGTTGCGGCGTGACGCCCGCCAGGGCGACGACGACCTGCGGACCGAGCTGCGCGACACCGCCGAGAAGCTCATGGACGAGAAGGTAGACCGCCTCGCCCTGGGTGAGTTATTTATCGAACTCGGCAACCACCTCAAAGCGGGTGGGACGATCAGCAACGTCCTGAAGAACCTGAGCGACCTGGGATAACCCCCCGTGCTGGAAGAAGGTCAGCGGTTGTCCGATGGTCTTGCGGACGACCCGGCGGCCCTCGATTCGGCCCTCGACGACATTCGCTCCATCCTCCTAGACAGCGACCGCCAGCAAGCGCGAGAGCTTCAGGCGAAGCTCGACGAGTTAGAACGGCGCGTCGAGGACAAGGACGCGCTGACGGCGATTATCACGCCCATCCTCAGCGACGCGATTCGCCGCAACATTCGGGACGCTCGCGAGGAGATGATCGAGGCGCTGTATCCCATCCTGGGCGAACTCGTCGTGCGCGCCGTCACCGAGGCGATGCGCGACCTGGCGCGCTCGGTGGACGCGCAGATGCGTTCGTCGTTCGACCTGGGCGCGCTGGCGCGGCGGCTTTGGCTGCGGCTGCGCGGCGTGTCCAGCGCGGAGATCGCCCTGCGCGAGGCGTTGCCTTTCGCGGTCAGCGAGGTCTTCCTGGTCCACCGCGAGTCGGGCCTGCTGCTGTGGCACGTCTCGCGCCTCCCCGACGCGTCCGACGACTCCGACCTGGTCAGCGGCATGTTGACGGCCATCCGCGACTTCGCGCGGGATGCGTTCGGTCGCAGCGGCCGGCAGGGACAACTGGATGAAATCCAGTACGGCGCGCAGCGAATTCTCATTGAGACCGCTCCACACGCCTACCTGTCCGTCGTGGTGGATGGCGTGGAGCCATCCGGCTTTCGGGCGACCTTACGGGACCGCGTCCACGAGATAGACTTGGCCCACGAGGCCGTGCTGAGCGAGTACGACGGCGACCCGACGCCGCTGGCTTCAGTCGAACCTGTGCTACGCGGTCTCATCACCGCCCCCACAGCGACGCGGACCGGCTTGAGCCAGGGGCAACGCCGGCTGTTGCTCTGGACCGCCGGCATCCTGGGCGGCTGTATGCTACTGACGTGTGGGCTGGGAGTGTGGGGCTGGCGCACCGTCCAGGGCCTGGCGGCCCCACCAGCGACACTGACGCCCTCGCCCTCTCCGACGCCAACGAGTTCCCCGACGGCCAGCCTGACCGCTACCCTGACGCCGACCGTCTCACCGACGGTAACGTCGACGGCGACGCCGTCCGCGACGCCGACCCGACTGCCCACCACAACGCCGACCGCCACCGCCTCGGCCACCCCAACGCCAGCGCCCATCATAGGCGTCATGACAGGGGCCGCCTGGGTCTACAGCGGCCCGTCATTACAGTCGCAGCGGCTGCCCGTCTACATTGACCGAGGCCAGTCGGTGGTCATCCTGGCCCGCGCCGGGACCTGGTATCGCGTGCGCTGGTCGCCGCCGGGCGAGGCCGAGGTCCTGGGCTGGGTGCCCGCCGAATGGGTCGGCGCGACGTCGCCCCTCCCACCCGGCCTGATCACACCGCCGCCATAGCGGAGCATCCCTAGTATCGAGGACTATGTGAAAGAGATTAGCAAGAAGGTGTGTCTGCTGGGCGACTTCGCGGTGGGTAAGACAAGCCTGGTACGGCGGTTTGTCCTCAATATTTTTGAGGACCGCTACCTCAGCACCATTGGTGTCAAGGTCAGCCGCAAAACCGTTGTCACCCCCGGTCCAGGCGACCTGATAGAACTGACCCTCATGTTGTGGGACCTGGCTGGCAGTGAGGAGTTTGACCAGGTTCGCGCCAGCTATCTGCGCGGCGCGTCGGGGGCAGTCCTCGTCTGCGACCTGACGCGGCCGGAGACGCTGACTAGCCTCCTGACCTACGCCGACGACCTGCTGCGCGTCAGCCCCCAGGCCACCCGCCTCATTGTCGCCGCCAACAAGCTGGACTTGACCGACCAGCGCCGCATCAGCCAGGACGAACTGGAACGGGTCGCGACCCGCCTGAACGCTCCACTGTACCTGACCAGCGCGCGCACGGGCGACGAAGTCGAGACCCTGTTCCGCCACTTTGGACAAATGCTGGTAGGAGAAGGCGGGTGATGGTGGACGCCTCGCTATCGCAGACCATCCTGGCCGACCGCCACCTGGCCTACGCTCTCCTCGATGCGCGCCTCCGCGTCGTCGCCGTCCAGGGGCCGGCTGACCTGCTGCCCCCGGACAGTCTGGGCCGCTCCTTGTTCGACCTAGCCCCGGAACTCATCGGACTGGAGCCGGATATCGAGGCCGTGCTGGCCGGCCAGCGCCCCCGCTTTACGCTCGACTGGGTCAACCGCGAGACGCCAAGTGGCGAGACGATATATGTCCACCTGATCCTCCTGCCCTTCCACCTCAACGGAGCCGCCAACGGCCAGCCCAATGGTCTCATCCACCTGGTCGAAGATGTCACCGCCAGCGGGCTGCTGCAGCAGGCCCTGACCCAGCATCGCAACGAACTGCGGCTGCTGCGCGACCGCCTGGCCCAACAAAATAGCCAGCTTGCCGCCGCCAACGCGGAATTACGTCAACTTGACGAGCTAAAATCGCGCTTCGTCTCCATCGCTGCCCACGAACTGCGCAGCCCCCTGACCGCCATCACCGGTTACCTTGAGCTTCTTACCGATGAACAGAGCGACCCGCTGACAGCCGAACAGCGCGAGTATCTCCATATCATCGAGCGGGGCATCACACGCCTGCTAACCATCATCAACAATCTGCTGGACCTGACCCGCATCGAGGCGGGCCGTATCGAACTAGCGCTGCGGCCCTATAACCTGGCCGAGATGGTAGCCTGGGTGGTGGAGGAACTGCGGCCCACCCTGGTGGAGCGCGGGTTGAAGCTGACTATTCAGGCCCCGCCCGACCTGCCCCCGACCCTGTGCGACGTGGCACGCGCGCCGCAGATTCTCAGCAACCTGCTGAGCAATGCGATTAAGTATTCCTACCCAGGCGGCGAAATCGAGATTCGTTTGTCACACAGGGCGCAGGAGGGTTTCGTCCAGGTAGCGGTGGCAGACCAGGGGGTAGGTATTCCGCTTGCGGACCAGCCCAACCTGTTCACTCGCTTCTACCGAGCCTCTACCGCCAGTCACACAGGCGCCACAGGCGCGGGTCTCGGCCTGTACATCTCTCGGCTGCTGGTCGAATTGCACGGCGGCCAGCTCTGGCTGGATAGTGAGGTAGGACGAGGCTCGACCTTTTATGTCACCTTCCATAGTTCGTAATTCGTGAAGAAATCTTTCACGGCTATACTGCAGGGAGACGCGACCGGTTTCTTGATAGCCCGTCCATGGAGAAAAGGTCATGACTACCCTTGCTCGCCCCAATACCAGCCCCGCGCTACCTCTAGCCGCTACCCCACGCACAATCCTGATTGTTGATGATGACCTCCATTTAACCGATGTGATCCGCCTGTACCTTGAACGCAAGGGGTATAGAGTGGTCACGGCGGCCGATGGCGAAGAGGGCCTGGCCTGCTTTAACGCTGGTCAGCCGAACCTCATTCTCCTGGACGTGATGCTACCCAAACTTAACGGATATGAAGTGTGCCGCCGGCTGCGCGACGTGTCGAATGTCCCGATTATCTTCCTCTCGGCGCGCGGCCAGGATACCGACCGCGTCACCGGGCTGCGGTTGGGCGCCGATGACTATGTCTCCAAGCCGTTCAGCCTCCGCGAGTTGGAAGCCCGCATCGAGTCCGTCCTGCGGCGCGCGCAGTCGGGACCAGCGCCGACGGGTCTGATGTACCGCGACCCGTATTTGGTGATTGATGCCTGGGGGTGGCGCGTCACCTGTGAGGGTCACGTGATTGACCTCACAGCCGTGGAGCGACACCTGTTGCTTGATCTGGTCATGGGGCGGGGTCAGACCCGCTCGGTGGATCACTTGCTGTCTACGGTATGGGCCAACAATGAGGACCGCCAGATGGAATACGTCAAGCTCTATATCCGACGCTTGCGCCAGAAGATCGAGCCAAACCCGGATGAGCCGCGCTATATTTTGACCCAGCGTGGGCGAGGCTATCGCTTCGCGGGCTTCGAAATGGCGGCTGCGTCCAGCAACGGGCTTCAAACTGAAGTATAATATAAACGAGCGACTCGTACAGCCTGAGAGAAGCCCTTCAGGCTGTTTGGTACGCCGTGTCCATTCAACCATCCTCCCAATACAAGGAGACCCTCCACATGGATACGATTTCAACTCAATTCTCGACGGCGTTTGGGGGCTATTTGCCCCGTCTCTTGGGCGCCCTGGTCCTCATTGTCGTGGCCCTGGTGGTGGCCCGCCTGGTGCGCGCGGGGCTGCGGCGTTTGATGGAAGTCACGCAGATCGAACGGCGTGTCCTGAGCCGAGGGCTGCTGACCAACACTGTCGCTGACCTCGGCTACTACCTCGTCCTGCTTCTGTTCCTGCCCGCCATTCTGGACGCGCTCCAACTGGGCGGCCTGTTGACGCCCGTCCAGACCATGATCAACCGTCTCCTGGCCTTCCTACCGAACCTGCTCGGCGCGGCGCTGATCCTGGTGGTCGGCGTCCTCGTGGCGCGCATCGTGCGGCGCCTGGTGACTGACCTGCTATCCGTCGCCGGCGCCGATACGCTCGGCAACCGCCTCGGCCTGTCCGCTGGCGGCACCCAGTTGTCGGACCTGATCGGGCTGCTGGTGTACGTGCTGATTCTGATTCCCGCCGTCACGGCGGCCATGGATGCGCTCGGCCTGCCCGCCATCACCCAGCCCATTAGCAACATGCTGTCCACGTTCCTGAACGCGCTGCCCAACATCTTCGGTGCGGCGCTGCTCCTGGGGCTGGCCTATGTGGCGGGCCGCCTGATTTCGAGCGTCCTCGCCAATCTGCTGACTACGCTAGGCCTGAACCGCCTACCCGCTGCGCTCGGCCTGGGCAGCCGGGCCATGACCGGCACGCGCTCGCTGGCCGACATCGTCGCCATGGGCGTCATGGTGACGATCATGCTCTTCGCCGGCATCGAAGCCGCCCGCCTGCTGGGCTTCGCGACGCTGGCGACGCTGCTGGCCGATTTCCTGGTCCTGGCGGGTCAGATTGTCCTCGGCCTGATTATCTTCGCCGTCGGCCTGTACATCGCCAACGGGGCCTACCGCGCCATTTACCAGAGCGGCATGGAGCGCGCCGGTCTGCTCGGGCAGGTCGCTCGCGCCGCTATTCTCTACCTGGCCGGCGCGATGGCGCTGCGCCAGATGGGGCTGGCAAACGAGATCATCAACCTGGCATTTGGCCTCCTGCTCGGCGCGATTGCCGTCGCCGCCGCGCTGGCGTTTGGCCTGGGCGGCCGCGAGGAGGCCGCGCGGGTGCTGGAGGACATGCGCCGCTCGGCCCGCAACTATACTGCGCCACCCCCGCCGCCCACGACCCCACCCATGACGCCGCCATCCATCCCACCGACGACCACAGGCGACTAGAACACAAGCATCTTAACCGCAGAAGACGCGAAGGACACAGAGGGAAACGTAATAATCCCTCTGCGTCCTCTGCGGTGAATAGGTCTAGTCAGACGTATTCCAGGTAGCGCTGGCACATCAGGGCCAGAACCTCGTCGCCCGGCGT
>JAHCIP010000240.1 GCA_026129165.1 Anaerolineae bacterium | reverse complement strand
AGCCAGCCTGGATTCTGGAGATGGGCTGGAGCGCCGTCCCCGAAAACATGCCCGCCCCTTTTGGCCGTGTCACCGACGAGCAGCAGGCGCGCTACACCGTCGGCGCGTACCGCCGCATCGAGACGGAGTATCCGTGGGCCGGCGTGGGCTGTCTGTGGTTCTTCCGCCGCCCCAACCCGGAGTGGCTCCAGCGGCCCGAAGGCTACTTCCGCCTCGTGACGCCCGACTGGACGCCGCTGCCGGCCTATACCGCCCTCCAGGCCGAGGCGACCGCGCCGCCGCGCCTGCCGACGGGCTTCCAGCACATCAGCCACCCCGCCTTCCAGTGGTCCGGCCCCTGGCAGGTCGAACCATCGCCCGCCGCCTTACTCAAGACGTGGACACGGGGCGGCGACGGCGCGACAGCGAGCTTCACCTTCACGGGCAGCGGCGCGGCCCTGGCGGCCCGGCGCGGGCCTGAGATGGGGCGCCTGACGGTGAGCGTGGACGGCGGGACGGCTCGCACGTTAGACCTGGCCGGCCTAATGGACGAGGCGGTGAGCATTCCCCTGGCAGATGGGCTGCTGTTGAGGGATCATACGATCACCCTGCGCGTCGAGCGTAGCCCCGTCATTCTTGAGGGGGTAGGTATCGCCTACAGCTATGACGGCTGGTGGCGGCGGATTGTCCTCGTTTTGAGCAGCCTCATCGCGGTCGCTGGCCTGGGCCTCGCCCTTCGTGCGAGAAATGGGTAGAATAAGGACCTCATGCACACGCCTCTGTCTGAAACGACCTTCGCCATTGTGGACGTTGAAACGACGGGCCTCAACCCCCACACGGGTGACCGCGTGTGCGAGGTGGCGGTCGTGCGCAGCCGAGGGGGCGAAGAGATAGACCGCTTCGTGACCCTGGTGGATCCTGCCCGCCCGCTGTCACGCCGCGCCGCCGAGGTCAATGGCCTGAGCGACGCCGAACTGCGCGGCCAGCCGTCGTTCGCGGCGGTCGCCGCAGCGGTCGCCGCTCTGTTGGCCGGGACCGTCTTAGTGGCGCACAATGCGCCCTTTGACCTGAGTTTCCTCGACCACGAGTTTATGCGCCTGGGCTACCCGACGCTTGAGAACCTGTGCGTGGACACGCTCCAACTGGCTCGCGGCTGCTACCACCGCCTGCCCAGCTACAGCCTCGAACGCCTCGCCCACCGCCTTGGGCTGGCGAACGGCGTCCACCACCGCGCCCTGGCCGATGTCCTGATCACCCAGGGCCTGCTCAACTGCCTCATCCGCGACCTGCCCGCGCACACACTGGCCGATCTGCGCCCGACCCTCGCCAACCTGCCGACGCATATCCCTGTCCCCCCGTCCATCCAGCAGGCGCTCCGTGAGCGGCGGCGTCTCTTCCTGTGCTACCGTTCGGCCGAGGGCTTGACCGAGCGCCTCGTCGAGCCGCTGGCCGTGGAGACGCGCGACCGTTCCCTCTATCTCGTCGCCTACTGCCACCTACGCGGGGAACGGCGGACCTTCCGTCTGGACCGGATTGTGATGATGGAGGTGAGGGAATAGGCAGTAGGGATTAAGGATTAGAGATTGAGGATTGACGATTGAGGATTAAGGATTGAAGACGGAAGGTTGGGGGCGGAGAAACCTGGGGTATTGGGCCGGGGCGGGGATCCTGTTGGCGGCCTTCGCCCTGCGCGTCTTTCGGCTAGGGGACGCGAACGTGTGGTGGGACGAGGGGCTGGCGATGTGGGCGGTCCGCAAGTCGTTTTGGGAGACGACGCGCTGGACGGCCTGTGATGTCCACCCGCCGCTCTACTTCTGGACCCTCTGGCCCTGGACCCGCCTGGTAGGCTACGGCGAGTTCGGCGCCCGCTTCATCACCGTTATGGTCGGGCTGCTGACCGTCGCCCTGCTCGTCCCGCTGGGCAAGCGCCTCGGCGGCTGGCAGCTCGGCCTGCTGGCGGCGGGGTTGCTGGCCGTCGCGCGCTTCCACGTCTGGTGGTCGCAAGAGATGCGGATGTACGCCCTGGCCGCGCTGCTCCACGTCGCCGCCCTGCTGGCCCTCACGCGCTGGTGGGAGACACGGAGCCGCCGCGCCTGGCTGGCCTACGTTCTGGCGACGACCGGCGGCCTCTACACCATCTACCTCTCCGCCGTCATTCTCGTCGTCTGCAACCTGTGGGTGGGTGGGCAGTGGGTGGTGGGGTGGTGGAGAAATCGCCAATCGTCAACCGTCAATCGTCAATTGTCAATCTTTAGTCCTTTATTCCCCTGGATTCTCGCCCAACTCGTCATCCTGGCCCTGTTCATCCCCTGGTTCGGCTTCGCCGCCGGGTGTATGTCAAGCTGGTCTGTGGCCGAGCCGGTCAACTACTCCTTCGTCCTGCAACTCCAGGCCACGCTGCTGACCCTCGGCATCTCCACCAACCTGGACACTGTCCTGCCCCTCGTCGTCGGCCTGACACTACTGCTCGGCGCGGGCGGCGTCGTCCTGACGCGACAGCGGGCGGCGCGGCCGTATGTGGCCCTTCTACTCCTCGTCCTGGCCCTGCCCAGCCTGGTCATCTTCGCCCTGGCCCTGCCGCGCGGCCTGTTCTACAACCCGCGTGTCGAGGCGCGCTACTTCCTGCCCTTCGCCCCCCCCGTCTACCTGCTCTTCGCGTGGGGGTTGCTCGCCCTGGCCCGCTGGCGGCGGCTTGTGGGCGTGGCGGCCCTTGGCTGCGTCCTGGCCGCCTTTGCCTGGAGCCTGCCCCAGCAGTACGCCGACCGCACCCTGCATGACGACCTCCAGGGCATGGTCCAGGCCCTACGCGCCTATGCCCGCCCGACGGATCGGGTCATTCTCGTCTCCGGCGACCGCTATCCCATTTTCTTGTACTACTACGACCGCCTCATGCCCAACGACCGCCCCGCCGTCGAGCAAGTCCCCCACAGCGCCGCCAAGCTCGCGCCCGACAATGTGGACCGCGAGTTGCGCCGCGTCACCCGCGACCAGGACCGCGTCTGGCTGGCCTGGGTCAACGGTCCCTTGCAAGACCCCCAGGAACTTGCCCCCGACTGGCTGAAGCAGCATTACAAAACCTCCCTCAGCTACGGCTTCGCCCACAATAGCCTGACCCTGTTTACCCCTGATGGCGCGCCGCCCGTACTCACTCAAGGCCCCACCGCGAGGGACATCCACGCCAGCGTGAGCGGGCAGACCTTTATCCAGGGCTATGACTTGCCAACCCATGAGTACAGTCCAGGTGACACCCTACGGCTGGGTCTGTATTGGAATGGGCCGGCAGCACAGGGGGTCGTGCGTCTCGCACCCCTCGGCAACGGCCCAGATAACAGGCTCACGCGGGTCAGCCGTCCTGCTGCATTGCCCGCCGGACCAAGCCGGGCGCAGGTTGAGTTGCCGATCGTGCCCTTTATGGCGGCGGGCGACTACCGGTTTGAACTGGTGACGGGGGAGGGAGGCACGACCTTTGGTCGGTTCACGGTGCGAGGAACGCCTGCTTCGGGACCCTCCACGCCCGCTACGCCGCTGGAGGCCCGACTGGGCGAGGGGGTGCGGCTGTTGGGGCTGAGCCTGCTGGATGAGCGCGGGCAGATTGTCCAGCAACTGCGGCCAGAGACCACAGTTTACGCCGACCTGTTCTGGCAGGCCGACGCCGCGCTGCCGGCCGATTACACCGTCTTTGTCCACCTGTTAGGGAATCAATTTAATTCGGCGAGCGGCGGGCCGGTGTGGGCCGGCCATGATAGCCCGCCCGCCAACGGCCTGTACCCGACGTCCTGGTGGACGTCGGGCGTCGGCCTGCGCGACCGCCACCCGCTCGAACTGCCCGCCGACCTGCCGCCGGGCGACTATCAGCTTGAGATTGGCATGTACGATGTCAGGGGGGAACGCCTGCCCACCGCCGGCGCGCAGGCCGACCCCGCCCAGCGCCGCATCCTCGGACCCACGCTGCGCGTTAGCCCGTAGACGGCGGTTAGTTACCGAAGGGGCGGGGTTTGTAGGCGACGACCAGAAAGGCGTTGCCACGCGACTTGGGGAGCAGGAAGTCCAGGCCGGCCAGGACAAGGGCCAGCGGGAAGGTCAGCAAGGCGACCAGGAAGCGTAAGGGCGGGCGCGTCCAGAAGAGTTGGTTGAGTTCAAACGACACTTCGCCCAGCGGTCCAAAGGTGTAATCCATCCGCTGGATCGCGAAGCCCGCGTGACCCAGCAGGAGGCGGATTTCGCTGTCGGTGTACTCTTCCCGCACGTGGTCGTGAACCGTATAACCCTTGAACATGGGGAAGAAGCGCCAGGCCAGGCGGCCCCGCTTGGGCAGGTGCAGCACCAGCCAGCCGCCCGGCTTGAGCCAGCGATATAGATTGGCGGCGACGAGATCATCCTCGACAATGTGCTCTAGCACGTCACCACTCAGGATGAGATCGTAACTGTCGGCTGGCTCCTCATGCGTGACGAGGCTGGCACAGACGAAGTGGGTATGAGCTAACCCTTCGGCCTGGGCGATACGGCGGCTGTTGTCCACGTCCTGCGGGTTGATTTCGACGCCTGTGCAGTCCCAGGTGGGATGGCGGCGGGCCAGGTTGAGGATGGCGTAGCCAAAGCCGGAGCCGGCTTCGAGGACACGGGCGGTGTCAGGCAGGCGCAGCTCCTCGATGGCGCGCAGGACACTGCCGATGCGGATGCGAGCATGGGTGCTGAGGCCGCCGAAGAGGGTGTAGAACAGCCGGGCGAGGGGATTGCGCTGGATGTGCCGCTGCTCGCGGGCGATCCAGACAAAGTCGAAGAGCGAGAAGCGCATGCAGGGTATCCGTGGTGAGAAAGTGGCCCAATTATAGCATAAGCACCCATCTGACCACGAATTCCTATCCACAGCTTTTGCCGCGCCGGCTGACTCCGCCTATAATTAAGGGTGAAATCATTTTCAATGACAGGGAGGCGAATTTCGCCGTGCCATATACCGTCGACTCGCCAGAGTACTGGCAATCGTTTACTGTTTCAGGGCGCGATGTGGATCGCGTCGAAGACCGCCTGCTGGAGGCGGGCGTCCCCCAGGCCATCACCGACCTGGCCGAGTTGATCATCCGCGGCCGGCTGGATGACAGCGCCGCTGAACGCCCGGCCAATGACGCGGAGATTCGGTTGTACCAGCCCAAGTACAGCTACGAAGTCGGGCAGCATCTCCGCTTCAGCGCGCTGAATAACGCGTTGGGCGTTGTCGTGGGAACGCGGTCTGGCGAGAATCCGACCGTGGGCCAGTTTGACGTGATGCGTGTACGTATGGACCGGGGCGGCGAGCGTGAGTTCGCCGTCAACTACACGGCTGACCATCCACTGAATGCCGATGCCGCCTCCAGCGGCACGACCAATGCCCTGACATATGTCAATCACGTCGCCCGCGTTCTGGCCCAGCGGCTGGCGCAGTCCGCGGACTATGTCGCGTTTGGCGACCTGTGGTTCCGCCGCGACCTACTTCCCGATGTCAACATTAGCCATCTCATCATCGCCGAAGCCGTCATAGACGTCGCGGGTGAGGCACAGTCCACCAACGCCCTGCTCAAGGATGTAGAGTTGCCGGGGACCGACTCGGCCATTCGCGCCTTCGCCCTCAATGTCGCGCTGGCTCAGGACGCCGAACGCCGCTTCGTCAATGTCGGTACGCCCGCCGCGCCGCGTTGGGCGTTGCGGGAAGGAGTGGCCGTATGAGCGCCCGTCTCGCCCGTCCGACGGTCAACACGCCCTTCCACATCAGTCTCGACTGGTGGCAGCGTACCCGCCAGGATTTTATGTCGCATCTCCGTGAGGCTGCCTGCGGCGACTGTCAGAAGCGCTATCCACTGGATGGGGCTCTGAGCCAGATTGACTTTATTGACCCGCATACGGCCGAGGTGCGCCGTCTCAACAGTCTCTGGCAGTGCGTCATCGAGACGTGCAGCCAGCACCCCGACTACTACTCCCCGGAGCTTCCGCTGGCGACCGCCCTCTTCCGCGCGCTCGTGGCACGCGCCAACTCGCCGCTGACGCCGAGCGAGATGCAAACGATCATCGGTCGCAGTAACGCGCAGACGATTCTGCGCGTCCTCACTGGCCCCAACGCCATCCTGGGCATCGTCCCGGTGGAGTAGGAAGAAGTAGGAAGGGGTAGGAAGGGTAGGAAGGATGCCTTCCTATCCTTCCTATTCTGCCCCCTCTTCCGACCCCTCCCCCTCTTCTCCCTCTTCTCCCTCTTCTTCCTCCTCCACATCCTCCACCCGACTGTAAAACAGCAGCAGCACGCTCCCATAGCGCCGTTCGTCGGTCAACGCCAGGTTGGTCAGCGTGGGCTCGGTGTACTCCTTGGGGAAAATCTGGACAATGGCCTCGCCCCCCTCGGCCAGAAGCACGGGCTGAGCATCCACTGCTTCCAACGTCTTGAGCCAGAGGCCCTGATACTGAGGCGGCGCGATGAAGACCACGTCGAAGGACTGACGCGGGGGGGTCTCCAGGAACCGAAACACATCGCCCCGCACCACCTCTGCCCCTGCCGTCAACCCTGTCGTCTCCAGGTTCTGGCGCAGCGTCTCGACCGCCTTGCCCGCCCGTTCGACAAAGACGACTCCCGCCGCCCCTCGACTCAGCGCCTCGATCCCCACGCCGCCCGTACCGGCAAACAGGTCTAGCACCCGCGCGCGGACAATCCGTGAACCGAGAATGCTAAACAGCGCCTCCTTGGCCCGATCGGTAATGGGCCGCGTGCCCTCACCGGGCACAGGCAATAACCGTCGCCCCCTCGCGCGTCCTGCAATCACTCGCATACAACCCATCCTCAATAGAATAAATCACCCGTGGGCCGGCGCCGGCCCACGGGTGATAGAGCTTAACTTCGACGGCGGTTTACTGCGACAGGTTCACCGTATCGTAGGTGTTCATGTTGTCGAACGGCAGGGTGTCCGTCTGCTCGTTGACGACGCACACCACACCGACACCGTTGGTGGAGGTCAGGTAGGCCGCGCCGTTGAAGCGGACGCTGTCGCGACCCGCATCATACCACGGGCTGGTGTTGGTGTTGATGTCGGCCTCAGGTCCGTTGCGGATCGCTTCGTACATGCGGATACCACCGTTGGCAGGGATGGTGTGCGTGTAGACCTGCGAGACGTTGGGGCGGAGGCTGTTGTTGTCCGAAGTGTACTCGACGGAGATCTGGGCGTCCTGGGTCGCCGACGCATTGGCGCAGGCCAGGGTGGTGTACAGGCCGTAGTACTGGGCCTGGATGAGCGGGGCGGCCACGCGCGCTGTCGCCTTAGTGACGGGCGTTGCGTTGTAAGCGCCAGCGGGGTTGCTGCCGTTGCCGGCGGCGGCGGTCTGCTGCTGGTTGATCTTCGCCACGACAGCGCCGGTCGCGGTGATGCGGGCGTTGCCACCGAAGCGGTTGAAGGTGTCCTGGAGGTCGCTCTGGTTGGCGAAGGCCTCGTTGCGGTTGCTGGCCTCGCCCGGCTGCAGTCGGAACGTGACCGTCTTGGTCTGGTTGTTACCATCGGCGCCACCCACGAGCTGGCTGAAGCGGCCGCCCTTGTAGGTGATGGTCACATCCACGGGGTTGGTCAGGCTGGTGTTCTGGACCGACAGGGTGGTGTAGGTACCGAACCAGCGGGAGTAGATAGCCGGGACGACCAATTCCGTCCCCGCCGCATCGGTGCCGAAGCCGTTGTAGGTGTACTTGCGGCGGATATTGGGGTCGGTCTCGTTGACGATGGCGACCAGGGGCTGGTCGGAGGTGATGACCGCCGAGCCGAAGAAGCGGCCGCGGAATGTGCCATCGGTGGCCGCCAGGATGGAGGCCATCGTGGACTGGTCAATCGTCGCCGCCGCGTAGCGGGCCACGGTCTGGGTGATAGGGGCGATGCTGGTGCGACCCGCGGTGGCGCCGGCGACCGTGGAGGCAAAGTACTGGATCGAGATGTTCGCCGGGGCATCACCGACGTTCTGAACGCGCATCAGCGTGTCCAGGCCGTACCAGTTGTGCATGACGGACGGCAGAACGACGGTGCGGGAGCCGGCGCTGGCGCCGGTGTAGTTCGAGAACGGCGCCTGGAAGCCCGAGGTGCCAGGGCTGGCCGGGTCCGCCTCAACCTGAGCCACGACCGCCGCGATGGGCTGGTCGGAGCTGAGCACCGCCGAATAGACGCCATCCGGCAGACCTTCTTCAATCTTCTGCTGGACGTTGTAAGACGCCTTCGGGGCGATGTCGGGGAGCTGGCGGCTGAAGACGGGCGCGCCACCGTTGGGACCATAATAGTCCACGCGGACGTGGGCGACCGCGCCGGGGGCCGTCGCCAGGTTCATGACCTGATAGCCGGTGTACTCGCGCAAGTTGCCCTGAGCGTGCGCGGCTACGTTCACCAGACCCATCACCATGAGGGCAATGACCAGGCCAACCATGAGTTTGCGCATGTAGAAAACCTCCTGAGTGCGTTGACAGTGACTGCTTGCACTCTATCCTATCACGACTTCACCCTTCTGTCATCACCTGTTGGGGTGAAAAAGCGAGCTTAGCCCCTGGTTGGCCCTTGATTCGAGGCTAATACTTTGGGATTACCCGTGTTATCGTCAAGTTTAGGGCGGGCCAGGGCGTGCCCGATGTAGTCTGGAGCGATAGCGGCTCCCGATGCGGGGCGATCGAGAGGCTGAGCGACATAGCCGGCGGCCTGCAGCAGCCGTACCGTCGGGTTTTCGCCGCCCGCGAGTGGATGAATCTCGACCAGCAGAATCGGTCGGTCGCGGGCCAGGATGTCCGCCATGCCTTCCAGCACCCAGCCCTCGGCGCCTTCCACATCGATCTTGACGAAGCGCACCGGGCGCTGGAAGGGTGGAATCACGTCGTCCAGCCGCACCGTCGCCACGTCAATTTCTCCGGCTTTATGTTGAGTTGGCGTAAGCAGGGTGGCGGTGGCGGACAACGCCCGGCTATCCAACTGATGCAAGCGCATCTGGCCGGCCGTGTTCGATACCGCAACCTGGGCCAGGGTGACATGCTCGTAGCCGTTGAGGGCGACATTCTCGCGCAGGGCGGCGAAGTTGGCGGGCATCGGCTCAAACGCGAAGACGCGGCCGGTAGGCCCGACGCGCTGCGCCAGGAGCAGCGTCATATAGCCCACCTGGCTGCCGATATCCACCACCGTCCAGCCTGGCTGCACCCAGGTCTGGATGGCGCGCACGACGGCCGGCTCGTAGTCGCCATAGGCCATGCCGCGTCCGTAACGCAGGTCGAGGCGCATGCGGTGGCCGACCAGGGGGCCGCTGAGAGGCACGATGGCGGCTTGCTGGCCGGCGAGCGCGCCCATGGCCTGATGGACCCACCCACCCAGCGGCGAGGCCAGCACAGCCTGCCGCAGCGACGGCGGCAGCTTGCCCGCGAGCGTAATGAGCCATGAATGCACAGCACCTCCGAAAGCCAATGAACGCCAACTTGCCCTATTGTCAATAAAGAGTGACTGTCATGCTGAGCGAAGC
>JAHCIP010000024.1 GCA_026129165.1 Anaerolineae bacterium | reverse complement strand
GCCGCGCCGCCAAAGAGGGCCTCGCCTTCAGCAGACAACCCTGACATATCAATCAGTCGGGCCAGTCCTTCCAGGCTCCGCTCCAGGTCGGCCGTCCGCTGGTGGTAGGCAGCCCACTGCCAGGCGGCGTGGATGTTGGCCCACTCACGCTGTAACTCGGCCAGGGCCACCAGGGGGGCCGCACCGCGCAAGCTGGCCTCATGCTGCTCCACGTAGGTCAGGTAATAGTCGCTATGGCGGCTGTGGCTCGCCTGCTCGGCCAAGTCTACGACGCGCTCGCCCGCGAAGTGGCGCACGACGTCGTGCATGTCGTAGCGCTGCGCCTGGTCGTCCCAGCGGAGGAGTGATTTTGCCACCAGCGCGGCCAGTACTACGCCCAGCGCCGGGAGGCTGTCGCCGGCGTCGCGGCCCGAGCCTCCGACAACTGCTTCGGCTGCCTGGCGGGTGAAGCCGCCTTGAAATACTGAACATTGGGCCAGCACGCGCTGTTCGACCTGGCTCAACAGACGCCAGGAGGTCTCAAATACGGCCCGCAGACTGTGATGACGGGCAGGTAGGTCGTGGCGCTGGACGACCAGGGCGCTCAGGTCACGGTGGAGGGCGGCGGCGATGGCGGCGGGTGTGTGCTGGGGGGTGAGGGCGGCGGCGAGTTCGATGCCCAGCGGCAGCCCATCTACCAGATGGCAGATTCTCGATATATCAGCCAGGAGGTCGCTATCGAGCCTGAATTCGTCGCTGGCACGCTGGGCGCGTTCGGCGAATAGCAGGACGCTGGGGGAAAGGGTGGGCGGCTGGCCGGGCGAGGCCTGGGCCAGCCCTTTGATGGGTACGACGCGCTCGGCTTGCACGGCGAGGGGCTGGCGGCAGGTGACGATGATGAGGGCCTGGGGGGCGGTGTGGAGCAATGTCAGGAGGAACTCGACACTGGGGCCGGCGGTGGGGATGAGCAGATGTTCGAAGCTGTCCAGGATGAGCAGGATTTCTCGCTCGCGCGTGTAGTCCAGTACCCGTGTCTCGAGCTTGCCGCTGCTGGGCGATACGAGCTGGAGGGTAGTGGCGATGGCGGCGACTAACGCCTGGCGCGGTGTGCTTGTCCCCTCCAGCCCGGACAGGGGGACGAGGTAGACGCCATGGGTGAAGCTGGTCTGAATCTCGGCGGCTAGCGCCTGGGCCAGGCGTGACTTGCCGACGCCACCGGGTCCGACAAGCGTCAGCAGCCGCGTGGCCGGGTCCAGGGCCAGTTCGGTGAGCCGGGCCAGCTCGGCCTCGCGGCCAATCAGGGGGGTCAACGGGGCCGGCAGAGGGAAGGGGGCAGGGCGAGGAGGGTTTGGAACGGGGGCGGTGTCGAGGGGCTGGCTGCCCCGGATGGCATTAAACAGCGCCTGGGTTTCAGGCGCTGGCTCGACCCCTAACTCCTGGGCAAGCACCTTGCGGCATGTCTGATACTGGACCAGGGCGGCGCTGCGCTCCCCACTCAGGGCCAGCAGCCGCATCAGGTCGCGGTGGGCTTCCTCACGCCACGGGGCCAGGGCCAACTGGCGGCGCAGGTAGTCGGCGGCCGGGCGATACTCCGCCCGGCGGGTATGGTAAGTAACGAGATGACCGAAGACGTCCAGCGCCTCACGGTGGAGGGCTTCCTGGGTGAATAGCCGCCACTCCTCAAACTCAACGGAGTCGGCGACGGATAACCCGGCCAGGAATTCGCCCCGATAGAGACGCGCCGCTGCGCGTAGCCGCGCCTGGCACGCCGGACACGCCTCCAGGCGGCGGTGGGCGTGATGGCTGCACTCCCGAACCAGCCGTGTAAAGTCGGTCACATCCACCCGCACGCCATCATCCAGGTGCAGTTCGACCGTCTTGGCGGTGACTGTCAGCAGGGAGTGGGCCGTCTCCTCCCCCAACGCCTGGCGCAGGAGGCTCAGCGACTGGCGGAGATTGTGGAGCGCGGTCGGCTCTGGCTGTTCGGGCCATAGCAGCGCGGCTAGGCTCTCGCGGCGATGCGGCCGGTCGGCTTCGACCACCAGGTAGGCCAACAAGGCGCGGACCTTATCATGGCGAAACCCGCTGAGTGGCTCATCCTGGCGAAGAACCTGCCATGGGCCTAGCAAGTGGATATCTAGCTCGCTCAAGGCTGCTCTACCCCCCTTTGGAAACAAATCCAGGTTTCCCACAGCCAAGCGCAGTGATTATACCCGCAATCGCCCGGCGTAACAAGCCAGCCGCAGACGTGACAGGTTTCCAAAATCTGTCACATCTTTGAGGCGCCCGCTTTGTTGACGCCTTGTTGACGGTCGTCGTCTATACTGGCCGCATGAGTTTCGCGGAACCTCGCAGACACGCTTCGGTAGGGCCGAGCCACACTCGCCTCTACGACCCAGAGGGGGTCATGCTGCTACGCAAGTCGGGCTACCAATCGTTCCTCATGCGGCTGTGGCAAGAGCGTGTCGCTGGGCGCCTGGTCTGGCGCGCCTCCTTGCACAGTACGGCCACCGGCGAGACGCAGGTCTTCACCAGCCTCGAAAGCCTGCTCGTGTTTCTGACCAACCAGTTCCCCGAAGACGAAGGGCCTTTGGACTGGGTAGACGGCTGAGTCGTTTTGTTGACGCGGTGTTGACGCCCGTTCGCTACACTGGTCCTCACCCACCCAATAGATCGTGTCGCGCCGACTGAAGCTGGGTCTGAGGGGCGCGACTCTCTCCGTCCGCGCAGGCGGACGGTTGGCCCAAGGCCCATCAGCCCCGACGTCAGTCGGTGGCATGAGAAAGGAGGACGCTTAACTCTTTCGTCTTGCCGCCCCGCCGTTTCCGCGCTACAACCCTATCTGCTCACAAGGAAGGCAAACAGATGCACCAGGTGTTTCGGCGGTTCCTCGCCCCTGTCACCGCCCTCTTGACCGTGTCCCTCGCCGTCGCCCTCCTCTGGCCGACGGCCTTCGCCGCGTCGAGAACAGCCATCCCCAATGACTTGCCGCGCGAAGAGTTTAGCCAGGGCAAGCCCGATGGCTGGACCGTCATCAACAACAAGTCGACGGCCGGCGGCTGGGTATTCGACAACCCCATCGGCCAACCCAACCAGACTAAGGGCGAAGGCGCCTTTGCCCTTAGCTACCAGTCCAAGACCTCGTCGCAAACCGCCTCGGCTCAAATTGACAGCGAGTTACGCACGCCGGTCTTGAACCTCAGCGCCGCCACCGATGTAACCTTCAGGTTCAGCGTCAACTACACGTCCTACTCCCAGGACACGCTCAAGATTGATGTCAGCACGGATAGCGGGGCAAGCTGGGAGACCATTTGGACACCCGACACGCCGGACCCCGAGCGAGGCTGGCCGCGCCGCACCGGCGACTGGAGCCTCAACCTGACCGACAAGCTGGCCGGAAAGTCCGACGTTCAGATCCGCTTCGTCCACAAGACCAACTGGACTTATCTCGGCCCCCACATCTTCCAGATCGACAACGTGGAGGTCGCCGCCATTGGCACGCCCGCCAGCCCAACCAACCCCCGCGCCACCGCCAACACCGAGCAGGTGGCGGTCAACGTCGCGTGGGACTTCAGCGGCACGGGCAGTATCAACGGCTTCAAGATCGAACGCTCGCCCGATGGAGCGGGCGACTGGGCGACGGTCGGACAGACCAAGAAGGGGCAACTTACCTTTACCGACTACCCACCGGAGTGCGGCAAGACCTACCACTACCGCGTCGCGTCGTTCAACGACAAGTTTACCTCCGACTGGTCAGGCGCGACCTCGACCGAGACGCGCTCGTGCGACCTGCCCCTCATCGAGGTCAACCAGGATGTTGGCCTGGCCTATGGCCGCTACGTAGCGGGCAAAGACACCGCCATCATCGTCTATCTCAAGGACCCGGTCAAAGTTAACGACGCGACCCAGACCGTGCGGGTCGAGCGTGATGGCAATCAGGTCGCCACGCTCACGCCCAAGGCGCGCGCCGGCCTGAGCGAGTCCATCGTCTTTATGTGCGCGGACCGTGGCGCGTGCGGCGACTGGGCGGCGGGGACGTATACCTTCACCGCCAACATCAACGGGACCACCGCCACGCTGTCGAACATCAAGTTCGCCCCGCGCCGCCCCATCCGCGTCCTGGTCGTCCCCCTGCGGGTCAACTATGGAGGCGACGTCAAAGAAGTCACCGACCCCAAATGGCGCGAAGCCAGCCCGCTGTTCCGCAAGCTCTTCCCGGTCGCCCCGGATGACTTCGTGTGGGAAACCCGCGACAGTGTGGTGGACCTGACGGCCTATGACCTGACCAACTTCCGGGGCCGCATGCAGGCCTATGCCAAGCTGGGCGCCCTGCAGGACGAGGCGTGCAACACACGCGCGGCAGCCAAGCCCGACAACTGCTTCGACACCATCGTCGGGATCCGCCCCGATGACAGCGACCAGCCACCCTCGCAGCGGCTCAGCCCTGGTGAAGCCTTCAACAACCTGGTACTCACCCTGCCAGGCGAAGTGGTGGTACACGAGTTGGGGCATACCCTCGGCCTGGGGGACGAATACGACGCCTATCCACGCAACAACCCCAGCGGTCACTTCAACTGTGTGGCGAACCCGCCGCCGTCCAACTATCTAGGCAAGCCGGACAAGACGGGCGCGCCGCCGGTGCAGTGTACCGATTCGACGACGGAGGGCTTCTACGGCCAGCAGCGGCCGCCCTATGGCTATGGCGTCCTGATCCCGACCAGCGCGCACCCGTTCGATGTGGGCGAGGGCAGCTTCCTGGAGGAGCGCCACCTCAACATCATGGGCAACTACGGTCCGCGCTGGATCCACCCCGACACGCGGCGCTACCTGTTCGACCGTCAGGCGCCGGCCGAGGGCAACGCGGCCAAGCGCGCCCAGTCCATCAGCGCCAGCGCGGTGATGACGTATACCGCCATCGCGCTGGAAGGCGTGATTGACCGGGGCGGCCACTTCGTGAGCTTTAGCTCCTCGACCTTCGAGACGACCGAGAGCCTGCCGTCGGCCGAGCCGGACGAATTCGGGCTGGCGGTGCGGGCCATCGGGCCGCTGTCGGAGACGCTCTATGTCCAGACCATCGCCGTGGACTTCGACGTAGCCGATCGCGCGGCGGAGGGGAATGAGGGCTACTTCGCCGAGAGCGTACCGTTGTCCGACTCAGTGACCGCGCTGGAGATCATCAGCGGGACGACCGTGCTGCGGACCATCCCCGTCCTTCCCAACACGATTACTGTCCATCTGACGGAGCCAGCCGCTGGCGTCTCCCTGTCCGGGACGCACACCATCCGCTGGACGGCGACGAGCGCCAACGGCTCGCCTTTGACCTACCAGGTCGAGTATGCGTCGGAGCCGTCGCTGGAAGACAGCGACAACTGGACCGTGCTGGCGGACGGCCTGACGACGACCGAGTGGACCCAAAACTTTGACGACCTGCCGGGCAGCCTGGCCGCGCCCGACGGCGACGGGAAGTCGCGCATCCGCATCACCGCGTCCGACGGGCTGCATACTGAGTCCGTGGTGAGCGACGGCAACCCGGTGCCGGCCAAAGCGCCGCGTGTGTTCATTGACGAAGACAACCTGGACTACTCGCGGCTGGACGAGATCGGCGGCCCCGGCGATGTCCTGTCCCTGCCGGCGCAGCGCCCCCCGTTCACCTACCAGGTGGGCGAGCCAATCGTCCTGACCGGGTGGGCCGTGGACCCGCAAGAAGGGCCGCTCGACGCCGATAGCTCGTTGACGTGGAGTTCGGACCGTTCGCCCAGCCCGCTCGGCACGGGGGAGACCCTGGTCCTGGAGGACTTGGCCGAGGGAACGTATCACATCACGCTGACGGGTCGCAACAGCCTGGGGCTGGAAGGCAGCGACAGCGTGACGGTGCGGGTACTGCCCGATACGTTGATCACCATCCATGTCAACGCGCTAGGGGGCGATGACCTGCCGATCACCACAACGCGGTTCATTGACATCAGCGGCTCGACCACCTCGGCCTCGCCAGACATTGTCCAGGTCGAGGATATGCAGTGGCAGAACACGAGTAACCGCGCCAGCGGCGCCGTCGAAGGGACGGCCGGCCATTGGACCATACCGAGCCTCTATCTCGAGACCGGTCTCAACACCATTGTCGTCACGGCCTACGACTCGCTGGGCGGCGAGACCTCGGAAGAGATTAACATCTACTACGATGCCTCGGCCGAGCCAGCCTGGGAGCGCCAGGACGGCTACGTGGGCGGCCGCCAGGTCGAGTTCCAGGTGGTGAATGGCAAGGCGCTATTCGAGGGCCATGGCGGTGGCTATATCAACCTGGGCAACCCGGCCAGCATCCCCGACGAGCCGGGCGGCCTCGCAGCCAACGGCAAGCTGAGTGCGAGCGGAACGGGGTCGCGCGCCAACTTGTGGCCTGAGGTCAACGGCGTGGCGACAATCCCCTATCAAATCCACGCGAACACGCCCGCGTCCTCCCGCCCGACCATCGAGAAGGCGGTGCAGGCCTTCAACGACCAGATGGACGGGGTCATGCGCTGGGTTCCGCGCACGACTCAAACGGACTATGTCAGCTTCAAGCTGGACGGCGGGCCGGGCTACTGCGCCTCGCTCGTCGGTAAGGGCGATGGCGAGCAGTTCATTGACGGCGACCCGGGCTGCGGCGTCGGCACCATCGTCCACGAGATGGGCCACGCGGCTGGCATCGAGCACGAGCAGAGCCGCACCGACCGCGACAAGTACATTACCCTCAAGCCGGAGAACATGACGGCGGAAGACCTGACCCAGTGGGAGATCAACTCCGGCGGTATTGACCTCGGTCCGTATGGCTACGGCTCGGTCATGCACTATGGCCGCGGCTTCGGCCGCCCCGGCGTCTTCCCGACCTTCGTGACCATCCCGCCGGGCATCCACATCGGCCTGCCGGGCAATGCCAGCAAGTACCTGTCCGACGGCGACATCGACTCGCTCAAGCGGCTGTACGGCAAGCCCGCCAGCCAGATTGTGGTGACGACGAACCCGCCCGGCCTGCGCGTGACGGTGGATAAGGTAGATTACGTCACGCCGCAGACCTTCGACTGGGCCATCGGCGAACGGCACACGCTGAAGGTGGCGACCGATGCCCAGAAGGTGGATGACAACTACTACATCTTTGGCCGCTGGAGCAGCCAGACGAACCCGGCCGGCCCCTTCCCACCGGAGACGACCATCACCGTGACGGCGGGCGACGGCAGCCGCACCTCGCCCAGCACCCTACCCGGCCAGACCATCTACATCGCGGACTTCAAGGCGCTGTACCCGGTCGAGACCGAGGTCGAACCGGAGAACGCAGGCAGCATCACCATCAGCCCGCTGCCCCAGTCGTACCCGGGGGCTGACCCGAAGAAGCTGTACCTGCTGGCCGACTCGCCCGTCAGTTTTGAGGCTACACCCAATGGGGCCAACCAGTTCGCCTACTGGGAGAATGTGGACGACCCGACGGGGGCCAACCCGAAGCCCATGCATGTCCTGCGCTCCATCAACGCCCGCGCCGTCTTCACCACCAGTCCGGTGACGACGATTGACGCCGACCCAGCCAGCCTTGGGGTTCGCATCAAGGTAGACGGCAAAGACGTACTCCCGCCCGCCCGCTTCATCTGGACGGCTGGCAGCACGCACGACGTGGACGTAACCTCGCCCCAGCCTAACGACAAGGAGCCGACGCGCTTCGAGTTCCAGAGTTGGAGCGACGGCCAGCCTCGTTCGCACACCATCACCGTCGGCGCGACGAGTGCGACGTATACCGCCCGCTTCGTAACCAAGTACAAGATCGTGGCTGAGGGGCTGCCCAATGACCCGCAGGACTGCGCCGGTACCGTCCAATTCAGTCCCTCTGCCGTGTTCGCCGCGTCCGGCACGGAAGTGACCTTCACCGCCAACGCGAAGCCCGGTTGGACGTTCACCGGCTGGATTAAGGGGCTGACGGGGAGCGACAACCCAGCCTCGCTGACCATCGAGCGCGATGTGCGCGTCCAGGCCCGCTTCAACAACGGGTCTACCAGCGACCTCACCGTCACCGAGGTAAGTCCGTCGAGCGCCATCGCCGGCGCTAGCCCGCTGGAGGTGACGATCAACGGCACGGGCTTTACCAACCGCACCAAGGTCGAGGTCAACTCGCTGCCCGGCTCGTATGTCACGGGTCCTCAGGAAGTCACGTTCGTGAGCGACACCCAGATCAAGTTCACCCTGCAGCGCGACGAGCTGGCGGCGGAGGGCAAGCTCAAGATCATCGTCTTCAACCCAGATCCGGCCAACTCGAGCTGCCGTGCCTCGGTCATCGGTGACTTCACCGTCCGCCCGCGCGCCGCCGGCCAGGTGGCGACCCCGACGCCCACGGCGACGCCGCGCAACCCGACGCCGACCGCGACGGCCACGCCGCAGCCGACGCGGACCCCGACGCCCACGCCGACCCCGACGACTGGCCCGAACCGCTACTACCTGTTCCTGCCGTTTATCCGCCACGCCGACCGGGGTCGCTAGACCCACACACGACAGCCCTGGTAGGGGTCACCCCTACCAGGGCTGTCGTTTTCTACATCTCGGCTCAGGGGAGACCCGGCGGCGATTAGACCCTCAGTTCACTCGCCGCCGGGCTGGGTCATGCCGCTCGCGACGGGGGCCAGACGGTCAACCAGCGCCGCGCGACGCTCCTCGACGCCTTTGAGGAGGCTGGTGAAGGCGTCGGCAAAGGAGGCCACGCCCTCGTCTTCCAACTCGCGGGTCACATCGGCCATGTGGATGCCCAGCGTCTCCAGGTCGGCCAGCGCCTGCCGCGCCCCGGCCAGGTCGTCCTCGATGCTCAGCCGCACGCGCCCATGATCGAGGAAGGCGGCGAGGGTGGCGGGTGGGACGGTGTTGACGGTGTGCGGCCCGATCAACTGCTCGACATATAGCACATCGCTGTAGGCCGGGTTCTTGGTACCCGTGGATGCCCACAGCGGACGCTGGACCCGCGCGCCGTGGCGGGCGAGGGCCTGGAAACGCTCGGACCCAAACACCGCCTGGAAATCGGCGTAGGCGAGGCGAGCGTTGGCGATGGCCGCCTTCCCTGGCAGGCGCGCCGCCAACTCAGCCTGGTCGCCGCCCTGACCCACCCGCTTCTGCAGCCGCCCGTCCACCTTGCTATCCACCCGTGAGACGAAGAAGGAAGCCACGGAGGCGATACGGTTCACGGGCTGGCCCTTGGCGACGCGCTGCTCCAGCCCCCGCAGATAGGCGTCCATGACTTCGGCGTAGCGTTCGCGGGAAAAAATCAACGTGACGTTGATATTGAGGCCCTCGGCAATGGCCTCGGCTATGGCCGGGATGCCGGCTTTTGTGGCCGGTATCTTGACCATCAGATTCGGCCGGTTGACCCGCTGCCAGAGCCGCTTCGCCTCGGCCAGCGTCCCCTCAGTATCATGCGCCAGGTAGGGGTTGACCTCCAGGCTGACGTAGCCATCGCCGCCCTCGCTGGCCTCATACAGCGGACGGAACAGGTCGGCGGCGGCCTGGATGTCTTCGACCGCTAACTGCCAGAAGATGTCCTCCGCGCTCCACCCGGCGTGGGCCAGCGGCGCCAGGCCAGCGTCGTAGTCGTTGGACTTGGTGATGGCGTTCATGAAGATGGTCGGGTTGGAGGTGACCCCCCGAATCTCATGGCGTCCAATCATCGCCGCCAGTTCCCCATTGGTGAGCAAGCTGCGCTGGATGTTATCATACCAGATGGACTGACCGAGGCTCTGGAGTTGTTCGGCGCTATTCATCAGCTTTCTCCTTGAGGCATTGGCCTCGCTAACAAATCGGTGGCGATACGGTGTATATTGTCGACCGTGAAGCCAAACTGGGTGAAAATCTCGCCGGCCGGGGCCGAGGCGCCGAAATGGTCGAGGCCCACCACCCGCCCCTTCAGGCCGACCCAGCGATGCCAGCCCTGGGAGACGCCGGCCTCAACGGCTACCCGCCGTTCCACCTGGGGCGGCAGCACGGCCGCCTGATACGCCTCACTCTGCGCCGCGAACAGCTCCCAACTGGGGAAGGAGACGAGGCGCACGTTGACCTTCTGCTCGGCCAGCTTTCGTCCGGCCTCGACAATCAGGGCTACTTCTGACCCACTCGCCATGAGGATGATATCGGGCGGTCCCTCGCCCCAATCGGCCAGCACATACGCGCCGCGCCGGACCCCGTCCGCCGCCGCGAAGACCGAACGGTCGAGGGTGGGGAGGTTCTGGCGGGTCAGCGCCAGGGCGGTTGGCCGCTGGCGGTTCTCAATCGCCACCTGCCAGGCGACGCGGACCTCATTGGCATCGGCCGGCCGCAACGTCACCAGGTTAGGAATGGCGCGCAGGGCGGCCACATGCTCGACGGGCTGGTGGGTTGGACCGTCCTCGCCGACGCCGATACTATCATGGGTAAAGACCCAGATCGAGCCGAGATGGGACAGGGCCGACAACCGTACCGGGGGACGCATATAGTCGGAGAAGACCATAAAGGTCGCGCCGAAGGGGATAACGCCGCCGTGATAGGCCAGGCCGTTGACCACCGCGCCCATGCCATGCTCGCGGACGCCAAAATGGAGATTGCGCCCGCCAGGATTGTCAGGGGCGAAGGCGTCGCTGGCGGTCAACCAGGTATTGGTGGACGGCGCCAGGTCGGCCGACCCGCCCACCAGTTCAGGCAGGCGGTCAGCCAGCGCGTTGAGGACCTTGCCCGAGGCCGCGCGGGTCGCCACCCCCTTCGCATCGGCCGGGAAGTCGGGCAGCCCGTCCGCCCAGCCAGCGGGAAGCTTGCCCGCCAGGCGCCGCTCTAGCTCAGCCGCCAGCTCTGGATAGGCCACGCGGTAGGCGGCGAGCCGAGCCTGCCACTCGGCTTCCATCCGTTCACCGGCCTCCCGCGCCTGGCGGAAATGGGCCAGGGCTTCATCAGGCACGTAGAAGCGCGGCTCTTGCGGCCAGCCGAGCTTGTCCTTAGCGCCGTTCAGTTCGGCGTCGCCTGGGGCTTCGCCATGCGCTTTGGCGGTGCCAGCGCGCGTCGGCAGGCCATAGCCAATCGTCGTGCGCACCATGATGAGCGAGGGACGCGGGTCCAGTTTGGCGGCCTCAATGGCCCGGTCGATGGCCTCCACGTCCAGGCCGTCGGCCACGCGCTGCACGTGCCAGCCATAGGCTTCGAAGCGCTGGCCGCGGTCTTCGGTGAAGGCTAACTCGGTGGAGCCTTCGATGGAGATGTGGTTGTCATCGTAGAGGTAGATGAGCTTGCCCAGGCGCAGGTGGCCGGCCAGCGAGGCCGCCTCCGACGCCACGCCCTCCATGAGGTCGCCATCGGTGACAATGGCATAGGTGTAGTGGTCAATGATGGCGTGCCCCGGCCGATTAAACACGGACGCGAGGTGCGCCTCGGCGATCGCCATGCCAACCCCATTGGAGAAGCCTTGTCCCAGGGGGCCGGTGGTGGTCTCGACGCCCGGCGTGAGGCCGTACTCCGGGTGGCCGGGGGTCAGGCTGCCCCACTGACGAAAGCGCTTCAACTCTGCGAGAGGCAGGTCGTACCCCGTCAGGTACAGGAGACTGTATAGGAGCATGGAGCCGTGCCCGCCCGACAGGATAAAGCGGTCGCGATTGGCCCACGTTGGATTCGCGGGGTTGTGGCGCAGATGCCGCATCCACAGGGTGTAGGCCATGGGCGCAGCGCCCATGGGCAGACCCGGGTGCCCCGACTTCGCCTGCTGGACAGCATCGGCCGACAGGAAGCGGATCGTATTGATGGTGAGGGTTTGAAGGTCTTGAGTCGTTGGCATAGGTGTCCTCGTAGCGGCTACGCTACACCGTTTCTTCGCGTAGCTCATTGTGACTAGGTGGTCTGATTAGGTTGCGTTAGCGTTAACTATTTCTTGCATATGATACCACAATTTTGTAGAATTGCAATAGGTAAACAGCCCTTTTTGGAGCCAACGATGAAAAAACGCCCTACGATTGCCGATGTCGCCCGCGCCGCCGGCGTCTCGCTTATGACCGTCTCGCGCGTGGTGAATGACAAACCAGGAGTGGGCGAGGAGACGCGCCAACGGATTCGCGACCTGGTGGAGGAAATGGGCTATCGGCCTAACGAAATCGCGCGCGGCCTCGTCACCCGCCAGACATTGAGTATCGGCCTGGTCGTCCCCGATATTGCTTACCCATTCTTCGCACAGATCGCGCGCGGCGCGGAGGACGCCGCCTTTGAGACCGGGTATAGCGTGTTCCTGCTCAATACAGCCGAGAACATCGAGCGCGAAATTTCGGCCCTCGATTCGCTGCATCAAAAAGAAATTGACGGCGTGATCTTGTGTAGCTCGCGACTACCCAGTGATGAACTGGTGGTGGCCGTGGAACGCTTTCCCGCCGTCGCCCTGATAAACCGCGAGATAGTAGCGCCCCCGGCGAATGTTGCCACGCTTAACGTTAACGATAGCCTGGGTGCGCGGTTGGCGATTCAACACTTCGTGGCTGGGGGGCGCGCTCGCATTGCCCTGGCCGCCGGGCCAGCCGCCTCTACCTCGGCCCAACGGCGTATTGATGGCTATCGGGCCGGCCTGCGTTCGGCGCATCTCGATTTCGACCCGGAGATGCTAGAGTTCTGCACGCCCTATATGGAGGGGGGCTACGCGGCCACTGAGGCCCTCCTGACCCGTCGCCCGCGCGTGGATGCCATTTTCGCGTTTAACGACCTGGTCGCCATTGGCGCGATACAAGCCTGTCAAGACAGCGGCCGACGCGTCCCCGATGATATTGCCGTCATCGGCGTGGATGATACTCCCCTGGCGGCGATGATTCGCCCCCGCCTGACGACATTGCACACCGACTTGACCAGCCTGGGCCGGCAGGCCATGGAAGCCATCCTGACTATCCTCAATCGAGATAGCGGCTCTGGCCCGCTGGCCTATCAGCTAGACCCCAGGTTAGTCGTTCGTGAGTCGGCCTGATGCCTCTGAGCAGCGCCTAGCATAGCCCTGGCGTTAGATCAGCGCGTCACTAACGCGACCCGCTGATCTAACTTTTATCCAGACGAAAATTCGTCCCAAAATAGTCTCGTTACCCCCTTGACAAAGCCCAAAAACGGAGTATACTGAGGATAGAAAGAGTTAGCGCTAACGCGCTACAGGGCTTCAATACCAAGGAGAGGTAAAATGAGCGCGACCCTGACTGGCCCTCAATCTCAGGTAACGACAACGTCCGATGAGTTCGTGGCTCCTCCTGGCCGTTGGCGGTCGTTGACTGCCATGGCGATTGCCTTCGTGGTAGACAACCAGGAAGGTGGTCTGATCAATGTTCTATTCCCGGTCATCATGGCAGCGCTGGCGTTGCCCTTGAGCGCGTTAGGGGTGTTGAGCAGCCTGAGCCGCTTCGCCCGCATGATCTTTGGCCCGCTATGGGCCATCGCGGCCGACAAGTATGGTCGCAAGCGCGTCTTGTTCATTGTCACCGGCGCCTGGGGTATCTGGACCATCCTGGCGGGCTTCGCCCAGAGCTACACCCAGTTGCTCATCCTGTACACCATTGGCGTAGCCGGTACGGTCGGCGCGGAACCCATCGTCCAGGGCATGGTTCCCGACCTGTTCAAAGACGAGGAACGCGGTAAGGCGTTCGGCACCATCCGCTCGACGGCTGGTCTGGGGGGCCTGATTCTGACACCTCTCATCGGCCAACTGGCTAACGTCGAGAATGGCTGGCGCATCGGTATGTTCATCATGGGCGCGATTGCGATTGTGAGCGGCGTGCTGATCCTGTTCATGGTGCATGAACCCAAGCGCGCGGCCGGCCCCGGCCATTCGGAAGCCTTCGATCTGAAGGCGATGCGGGGCCTGCTCAAGACTCCCACCATCTTGCTCATGGCGGGTACGATTGTCTTTGTCACCCTGCTCGTGCTCCAGTCCTTCTTTGTGACCTACTTCGTGAAGGTGCGCGGCTTTGAAACGCCGGCGGCGGCGTGGCTGATGACGGTGTGGTTGGGCGGCTTCATGATCAGCTCCCTGGCGGGCGGCCTGCTCGGTGACTGGTTCGAACAGCGCTTCGGTCCCAAGGGTCGCATCATGATGTACCAGATCTACTGTGTCGTCTTCGCGGTGATGGCCTATCTAACCATGCAGGTGGATTGGGGCCACGGTCCAGTCATCTACGGGCTGTCCTTCCTGTTCGGTCTGGTCTCGGCGGTCGGCTTCTCGGGCGCCATCGCGCCCATGGTGTCAGCGGTAGTGCCCCGCGCCCTCAGCGCGACCGCCTTCGGCCTGCTGTTCGCTCTCATCCAGGGTCTCGTGTCGGCGCTGCTGTCGCTCTTCGCGGGTAACCTGGCCGAGCAGTACGGTCTGTCCAACGTTATGTTCTGGATGATCACTGTCCCCTACGCGGTCAACGCGGTGTACTGGTTCCTGTTCTACCCCTACTACCCCAAAGATGTGGCCGCCCAGAAGGCGCGCGACGCCGCCCTGAAGGCTGCTTAACCTCTCCCCTGGGGCATAGATGTCACTCGATATCTATGCCCCACATCTTCTACCAGGAGACAGCCATGCTTTACCCAATCCAGAACGAGGTACGCAATACACTTGATCTGTCGGGCATCTGGGACTTTCAAACAGATCCAAACGAGGTAGGCGAGCAAGACCAATGGTTTAACAGCCTGCCAGATGCGCGCCCCATCGCGGTGCCTGGCAGCTGGAATGAGCAATACGCGGATATTTATAACTATACGGACCGCAGCTGGTATCTCAAGCGTACCTACATTCCCTCCAGTTGGAAGAATGAACGGATATTCCTGCGCGTCGGCTCGGCCAACTATAGCGGCACGGTCTACATCAATGGCATCAAGGTCGGCGAGCACAAAGGCGGGCATCTGCCCTTCGCCTTCGACGTCACGGGCCACGTCCAGTGGAACCAGGCCAACATGGTCGCCATCAGCGTCGAGAACTACCTCATCCAGGACCGGGTTCCGCCGGGCGGCGCTGGCCCGTTAGGGGTCTCCGGCTTCCCTGGCACGCCGTATGACTTTTTCCCCTTCGCCGGGCTACATCGCCCCGTCGTGCTGTACTCCGTCCCGGCCACACACATCGAGGACGTGACGGTGGTGACCGAGATTGACGGCCAGACCGGCGTCGTGAAGGTGGCGGTCAAGCTAAGCGGCGGCGACGGCCAGGGCCAGGTGGTGTTGACTGGCGCGGGCCAGCGCGTCGAGGCTGCCCTCTCGCTGGCTACAGGCGCGGGTGAGGTCACGCTCCGAGTCCCCTCGGCCCGCCTGTGGTCGCCAGGCGACCCCTATCTGTATGACCTGGACATCATCACGGCGAGCGATCACTACTCGCTCCCGATTGGCATCCGCACCATTGCTGTCCAGGGCAAGCAGGTGCTGCTGAACGGGCAGCCGGTTACGCTGAACGGGTTTGGACGCCACGAGGACTTCATCGCCAGCGGTAAGGGCCTGAACCTGCCCTTGCTGATCAAGGACTACCAACTCATGCGCTGGGTCGGCGCGACGAGCTACCGCACCTCCCACTACCCGTACAGCGAGGAGGAGATGCAACTGGCCGACCGCGAGGGCTTCCTTATTATTGACGAAATTCCCGCCGTCTCCCTCCAATTTGAGACGCCTGAGTTGCTGCCCATCCACCTGCGCGAGTGCCTGCGCGCCATTGACGAACTGATTGCCCGCGACAAGAACCACCCCAGCGTGATCATGTGGAGCGTAGCCAATGAACCGATCCCCCAAAATCCTCGGGCCCGCTTCGCCGGCTGGCGGCCAGCGCCGGGAACCGATGACGCGGGGAAGCAGTTCCTGGATACGTTGGTGCAGCGCGCCCGTGACCTGGACCCGACCCGCCTGGTCACGGTGGTGGGCTTGATGGGCGCGCCCAACGAGTGGCTGAAGAGCAGCGATGTGGTGTGCGTCAACCGCTACTGGGGCTGGTACACAGATGGGGGCGAGTTGGAGACCGGCATCCGGCGGATGGATGAGGAGTTTGACCTCCTGTGGCAGGAATTGGGGCGTCCGATCATCGTGACCGAGTTTGGCGCGGATACTGTCGCGGGCTTGCATGGCGAGCCGGCGGTCATGTTCAGCGAAGAATACCAGGCCAACTTCATCCGAGGCTACCTGGCGACGGCGGCCAAGAAGGATTTCGTGGTCGGCATGCAGGTGTGGAACTTTGCCGACTTCGCCGCTGTGCAAGGCATCAACCGCGTAGGCGGTCTGAACCTGAAGGGTATCTTTACCCGCACCCGCCAGCCCAAGATGGCGGCGCAGGTGCTGCGCGAGTACTGGCGCCAATAGGCCGAGGTTAAGAAGTGACTGTCATGGACGTCGAAAATCTCGCACGCACAATTCAGATTGTCCTGGCGCCCGTCGTCATGATCTCGGCCTGCGCGATTACAGTGGGTGGATTGTGGGGCCATGCGTCGTCCATCAATGACCGCTTACGCGCCATGAACCGTGAGCGTCTGGAATTATGGCGCTCTGCTTCCGACGATGTCTATACGACCGAGCGCCTGCTCCAGATCGACACGCAGACGCCCAGCCTGGTGTGCCGCCATCGCCGCGTGATCCAGGCCATTGTCACCATCTATGCAGCGATCCTCGTCTACATCGTGAGCATGTTTTTGATCGCCGCCGCCAGCATGATGAATATCTCGGCGACACTGGCTCTGCTCCTGTTTCTGGCCGGAACATTGCTGCTCTTGATCGCCATCGTGCTGGCCATCCTTGAAATCCGCATTTCGCAGACTGCGATCGAATTCGAGGTCCAACGGGCAGGGAGGCTGCGCCCTGAATAGCCCGCTGGTTGCGAATGAGGTTGTGTGCCTGCCCCTTGAATCAGCACAGGAGTCCGACGATGCTTTACCCAATCCAAAATGACCGTCGCAACAAACTGGACCTCTCTGGTATCTGGGATTTCAAGACCGACCCTGACAGCGTCGGTGAGCCGGCGGGCTGGGCGAACGGGCTGCCCGACTCGCGCCCGATGGCCGTGCCGGGCAGTTGGAACGAACAGTACGAAGACCTCTTCGGTTATCTGGACCTGGCCTGGTATGTCACGCGCACGTTCGTGCCGTCGACCTGGCAGGGGCAGCGGGTGTTCATCCGTGTCGGCTCGGCGAACTACCACGGCACGGTCTACGTCAACGGCGTCAAGGTTGGCGAGCACGAAGGCGGGCATCTGCCCTTCGCCTTCGAGATCACTGACCACGTCAGGTGGGACGCGGAGAACGGGGTCGCTATCAGCGTCGAGAACGAGCTGAGGCCCACTCGTGTCCCCTCCGGCAATATGACGTCGTCCATGGGCATGTTCGCCAGCACCCCGCGCACCACTTTCGACTTTTACCCCTTCGCCGGCCTCCATCGGCCGGTGGTGCTCTACTCCGTCCCGCAGACCTACATCGAGGATATCACGGTCGTGACGGGCATCGACGGGGCCGACGGCACGGTGGCGATCACCGTCACGTTGAATGCCCCTGTGACGGGGCAAGGGACGGCGACCCTCACGGGCGGCAGCCAGCCCCTCCAGGTCCCGTTGAGCTTCAAGGACGGCGTGGCCCAGGCGACCCTGCCTGTGCCGGGCGCTCGCTTCTGGTCCGACAAAGACCCATACCTCTACACGCTGACGGTGAAGACCGATAGCGACCGCTACAGCCTCCAGGTGGGTATTCGCACCATCGCCGTGCAAGGCGGCCACATTCTGCTGAACGGCCAGCGCGTGCAGATGAACGGCTTCGGGCGTCACGAGGACTTCATCGCCAGCGGCAAGGGTCTCAACCTGCCTTTGATGGTCAAGGACTACCAACTGATGCGCTGGACGGGGGCCAACGCCTATCGTACCTCTCACTACCCGTACAGCGAGGAGGAGATGCAGCTCGCCGACCGCGAGGGCTTCCTTATCATTGATGAGATTCCCGCCGTCAGCCTGCAGTTCGACACCGACGAGAACATTGCGGCGCGGCTGCGCGTGTGCCTCCAGCAGATTGATGAGATGATCGCCCGCGACAAAAACCACCCCAGCGTGGTGATGTGGTGTGTCGCCAACGAGCCGATGCCCAGGAACCTGAGCCTGGCCGGGCTGGAGGGCGGCGGACCGGCCGACCCCGCGGAGGGGCCGGGCAAGGCCATGCTCGAGACGCTGCTGGCGCGCGCGCGCGAGTTGGACCCGACGCGGCTGGTGACGATTGTGACCGTCATGGGCGGTCCCCTATCGTGGATGGAGCAGTGTGACGTCATCGGCATGAACCGCTACTGGGGGTGGTACGTTCTGGGCGGTGAGTTGGACAAGGCGCAGAACCGGCTCGAGCAGGAACTGGATGCCGTCTGGGAGAAGTGGGGCAAGCCCATCATCATGACCGAGTTCGGCGCGGACACCATGGCGGGCATGCACGGCCATCCTGACGTCATGTGGACGGAGGAGTACCAGGCCGACTATATTCGGCGTCACCTGAAAGTGGCGGCGGCCCGCGACTTCATCGCCGGCATGCAGGTGTGGAACTTCGCCGACTTCGCGGCTGTACAGAGCATCGCCCGCGTGGCCGGCCTGAACATGAAGGGCATCTTCACCCGCACCCGCCAGCCCAAGCTGGCCGCTCACGTCCTGCGCGAGTTCTGGGTGAAGCAGCCAGACTGAGCCGCTTCGGTGGAGCCGCCTGATCCAGCTTACGTGGACAAACCGGCTCACGCGCCGAATAAGACCCTCTCTCTTACCTAGACCCTCAAGGTTTCTGAAACCTTGAGGGTCTAGCCATTGATCAACTATCCAAGGGGGCGTTGGCTTCTTGTTGCGTGGCTCACTGATGACGCCGAGAGCCATAGAGAACGCGAGGAGAAGGCCCTGCCCCATATGGCCTGCCACACGCTTTCCACACGCTCACCACACGCTGGAAAGTTATGATGGACCTACAGGGGTGAATGGAGTTAGCCTTCGCCCTCACAGTGTCGGGTGTCCATGAGGCGCGCAGGGAGAGGGGGAACTATGCGGCGGTCAACACGGCAAGCGTGGGTGGCGTTTCTACTGACCGTGCTCCTGGTTCTGGCGGCGGGCCTGACCCTCTACCAGGACAGGTTGACGACGCTCCAGGGCGACCGAACGGGCGGCGACGAGGGACGCCAGGGCGTCGCCCAGTGGTTGCCCAACCTGGGACCGACGCCGGAGGACGCCGTCCGCGCCGCCTTTGAGGCGGCCCGCGCCACCGGTTCCTATCGCTTGCGCGGAGACCTGGAGCAGACGGTCATCCCCAAGGCCCGCCCAGAAACGGTGGGGCAGCAAAGCCAGAAGACCCTGCTGCGCGCCGAGGGCAGCATCCAGGTTCCCGACCACTCGACCCTCAATCTGTGGGGCGTAGGCCAGACCGCCAACACGCCCCCCGTCTCGCTCATCCGCGACGGAGACCGGCTGTTTGTCCAGGCCGATGGCCGTCTCCAGCCGGTCAGCGATGACCCCACCGCGCTCGCCGCCCCCAACGGCGATTTTTTGGCGTTCCTTCAGGTCGCCCGCGACGTCCACCGCCTCGACGACAAGTGGGCTGGCGGCGAGCGCTTTACCCGCTACGGCTTTAGCGTGGATGGGCAGCGGTTGGCCGAGCAGATTCGCCAGGGGATGGAAGCCGACATGCGCGCCCGTGGGGAATTGCCCCAGGGGTTGAGCCTGACGCCGTCGGCGAGTATCAGCCGTCTGAGTGGCGCGGGGGAGGTGTGGGTGGACGCCCAGGGGTTGCCGCGCCGCCAAATCCTCACGGCCTACGCCCCTGATGTCAGCGACCTGTATGACGCGCGGCTCAACTTCACCATTGACTTCCGCGACTTTGGCAAAGGCGTCCCCACCACCGACCCCGTTCAATCGGCCAACGGTGAGTGGACCTTGACCTCGACGTCGACGCCCCTTGACACGCCTGGGGCTGGAGCCATCGCCGCCGCTGGTCCCATGGATGCCGCCGCCCTCGGCGGGGCGCTCGGGGCGCTCCTCCCTAAGCTTCAATCTTCAGCTTTTTCCCTGCTCATCTTTGCCCTCGTCGCCCTGTTTATGGTGACGATGATTGTGTCGCGCCGCCGCCGGGTCGTATACGCCGGTATCGTCAGCGTCACGATTGTGAGCATCGTGAGTACGCCGCTCATCCAGGCCGCGCAGATAGAAAGCTTCAATACGCGGCAGCAGGCCAAAGCGGCGGCCGCCCCGAGCGCCAGCGTGGCCCAGGCGCTCGGCCTGTCCACCGATCCGTCGGTGTTGAACACGGCCCACACGATGTTGGCCCGCGAGAAAAATGCGGCTTCCCCCGCGCCCCAGCCGCCGGACATGCGCTCGCTGAGCGAAGCCGCCGCGCAGGCCTTGAGCAATCAGTCGCGGTGTGGTGATGGTCAAGCGGGTGTTGACTCGGATGGCGATGGGCTACTGGACCAGGAGGAGTATTGCCTGGGCACGGACCCGTTTGCCTTTGATACCGACCAGGACGGGTTGAGCGACGGCATTGAAGTCAAAGGCTTCATGTATCAGGGTAAGCGGTGGACGAGTAACCCGTTTAAGCTGGATACCAATGACGATGGCGTGACCGACCTGTACGAGTGGCCCAACCGCGACCTCGCCATCAGCCTGAACATCATCCCCGCGACCGACCAGCAATATCTCGGCCTCGCGTCCTGCGTAGACTGTGACAACGATGGCGTCCCCAACTTCTGGGACGACGACAACGACAACGACAGTGTGCCCGATGCGCTTGACATTTCGATGAATGCCAGGCAGACGCAGGCGGTGGCGGAGTTCAAGCTGGAGACGACGGGCGACTCCTCCGGGGCTTACGAGTACATTACCGTTCAGGTCCGCCCTGAAGACCCGACCCATCTGCGCTACGCCACCACCCCACTGGACTGGCCTTATGATGCCGAGGGTCAGATTCAGGACCTGGACGGCTCGACGGATGATGTGCGGCTGATTCCGTTCCTGGAGATTGTCACCAACCAGGCGCCCTCCACGACCCTGGCCGACCGCTACGGCTTGATTATGGGCGAGAATGGGGGGCAAATCCTGCTACTCGCGCCCCTCACGCCGGTCGGCGACGGCGGCGCGGTGGATGCGTTCCAGGCCAAGGTGGCCTACGCGCCGGGACAGACGGAGGCGGTCCAGTGGCAGCGCGTTCGCATGGTCTGGCTCGTCCAGGCCAATGTAGACGAGTTTACCGCCTGCAAAGAAGCCAATGTGCCGGCGAACATTGCGTGTGACCTGACGAAATTAGGCCCGCTGTTCGGGCCGGATGCGCGGTTTGTCCGCACCACGCCCCAACTCATCAACAAATACGACGACCGCTTCCTGCTCACCGGCCTGACCATTACCAAGAGCAAGGACTACGAAACGGCGGTCTTTGGCGTCCCCGGCTCGCCCAACGAAGACCGCGCCTTGTTCCAGACCATGTTCGGCCTGTCGGGCAACTTTATGCAGGCCAGAAGCCTCGGCCAGCAGACCCAGGCGACGCCGCTGCTGGAGTTCGCCACCCGCTTCAATTCACCCAACACACCCCTGGAGTTGCGCTTCGGTGTTCCGGCGGCGACGACGGTGCGCGTGGCGCACGCGAACTACGGCCATTTGGATGAAGGGTTGGGACTGACTAATCAGGTCGCCATCCCTGACTTCCTGAATACGTACTATAACGCCGTTCCGCAGGCCAAGCAGTGCAAAGACGCCAGCGGCGCCCTGTTCCCCTGCGCCACGCTCGGCTTTGCCACCGAACACAAAATCGGCACGGTAGACGCGCTGGCGGGCGCAGTGGGGAACCAGTTTAGCGCCAAGCTGGCGGATATTCCGCTCAAGACGCAGCGCGCCGTCAAGATGGGCATGTTCGAGCAGAAGCCCAGCGGTATGTGGGCGGCCATGCAGCCGAGCCGCGCCATCGAGATTATCGAGCAGCGCTACACCAACCAGTATGCGGGGATCGTGAATGCGCTGCTGGCGCAGTATCCTGACCGCCATCTCACCGTGGATGATGTCCGTCAGGCCGCCTGGATTCCCTACCTCCTCTACCTGGCTGGCGATGTACGGACGACGCAGGTGGGCGCGATTGACCTGACCAGCGCCGATGCGGAAGACACGGCCGCGTTGGTCCTCCAATCCATCGTCTCCGGGACGACGACTACCACCGTCCTGGCTCAATATGTCACGGAGTTGGTCGAAATCGGGAACGGCCTATATGAGTCCATCACGGCTGGCATGAACTCGGCCGCTGGCGGGGCCAGTGGGACGAGTACGGGCAATAGCGGCAGCACCAGCGGGAGCAACAGCGCGGGCAGTGGCACCAGTTCGACCAATAACTCGACGCCGGGGGGCAACGGGGCGGCCCAGGGCAGCGGCAATACCGCGTCGCAGTCGGGCATCTTCAGTCAAAAGTTCGCCCTGGCCTTCAGCATTGGCCGCGCCGTCTTTAGTATCTCCAAGGGCGTCGTGTTCCTGGCGATTGTATCGGTGTCGATTGCGAAGATTGCCTGCGGCCAGACGGAGAGCTGCAACACGTCGGCATTGAAGGGGGTGGATTACACCATAGGGTTCATCAGCCTGGCCGTGCAGATAGGCGACCTGGGGCTGGCGATCTTTAACGTGGTGAAAAGCTCAATGGCGCTGTATCAGGGGGTGGCGGTTACCTTTAGCGCCTTTGCTACGGTCATCGGTGTGATTGGCATTGTCATCCAGGTGATTGCCTGGGGCATTGGCGTCGGCTTGTTGTGGGCCACCTTCGCCTTGAGTTACTCCCAACTGAAGGACAACCCGGCCCAACTGCGCTATCAGATCGCCCTGGCTGTCGTCACGACGATCTACCTCACGTTTATCCTGGCCCTCTCCATCGCGGCCGCGATTCTGCTGCTCATTCCCTCGGGGGTGACCCAGATCATCGGCGCGGCTCTGCTGGTGATCGTGGCCGTGCTGAGCGTCATCGATTCCACTATCGCCTTACTATCGTCGTTGGCGGGTGAGCAATGGAGCCTGTCGCGGGTGATTACCGAGTTGTTCTACTCGGTCAAGGTCTTGACGCAGCTTGAGGATGCCCGGTTCGACGGCCTCACCAGCACGGTGGGCGACGCGGAGAAGGGCATCGTGGCGGGCCAGGAATTTATCATGCAGGATACCTTCCGGGGTATCATGAGTGTGGTGGATGGCGATGAGGGCGACCTGGAGGACGGCCGGTCCTTTGGGTTTATCCCTGATGACCAAGTCAGCGGGCCAGGTTCCATCGTGGTGACGACGGATGAGCAGGCGGATCAGCAAGCGAACTGCGCTACTTTTGGTGGGGAGGAGCAGCGCTGTTCGAACCAGCTCTCCGCGCGCTTCCGCCTGCCCAGCCCGCTGCGGAATGCTGAACTCAGCCTGCGGCGTTACCTGAAGTACCGCTACCGCTGGGTCGAGTGCGGCTTGTTTGGCGCTATCTGCGCCATCAAGCACAGCGATACCCAGACCATCGAGTATGACGAGGAGCCGGTCAAGATTACCCTGGATGTGCTGCCTGCCACCGTGGACGGTCTGTGGACCTGGTCAGCGCTGACCAACCGTGACCGCGACGGAGATGGTCTGACCGACGCGCAAGAGGCGCGCTACGGGACCAACAGTGCGGCCTGGGATACCGATGGCGACGGCCTGTCGGACGGCTACGAGGTTAATACGTCCCACACCAGGCCGACAGTGGCCGATAGCGACGGCGACGGCCTGTCCGACGGCCAGGAGTTGCGCCTCAGTACCGACCCGCTAAACCCCGACACCGATGGCGATGACCTGTCGGATGGCGCCGAAGTGTGCCGCGTACAGGCAGGCGTCCTGGTGGGCGGCTGGGATGTGACCTTGCCCGGCGGCCGCGTGGTCCATGTCTGCTCCGAACCGTATGTAGACGATTACGACGGCGATGGCATGAGCGACCAAGAGGAATACCAGAACCACGTCAGCCCCTACGGGTTCAACGATGTGGCGCGGATTTTCTTGAGTGGCCGGCCGCTGGCCGTCGACCCGAACAACGGCGTCCCGGCCGTTGTGGCCCCGCCATCCAGGACGGTGGCGTTCGACCTCGGCGTGTTCAATGTCGGCCCGCAGCCTGTGACCCGGACGCTGACGGCCCACCTGCCCAATGCCCTGACCTCGCTCAGCGGTGGGCAGATGACGGGCAGCAAGGTCAAGACGGCCAGCGTGACGGGCGACGGGTCGGGTGGGTCGAATTACAAGTGGAACTTCACGGCGACGCCGCCAAACAACCTCAGCTTTGGCGAGATTGTCAGTACCACCATCACCGGCACCACAGCCCTCGTCGGCAGCTCGATCCGCAGCAAAGTAGACCTGAGCCTGCCGTATGGGACCTCTGTTCTGACCAAAACCTTTGAAGTCCGCATTGACGTGGACGACCCGGCCATTGTCTTCCAGGCCCCCGAGCCCAACGCCTTCCTACGCGGCACAGACTATATCCTCGGCGGCACAGCCTTGGACCCCACGTCCTGGGTCACGAAGGTCGAGGTCAATACAGGGGGCGGCTTCCAACCGGCGACCGGGACGACCAACTGGGCCTATGCCTGGACCCTGCCGGCTGATGGCGTCTACACCCTGACGGCGCGGGCGACGGACTACGTGAACCGCACCGGGCAGAGCCAGGTTCAGGTGACGGTGGATAACACTGCGCCGACGGTCGCCCTGACAAGTGGGTTGACCGGACTGAGTTGCGCCCAGCCCAGCGGCGCGGTCTGTCTCAAGCCGGATGCCAATAATCTCATTAACCTGGCTGGTACGGCCGCCGACAATCTCTCCGGCGTTGATCGCGTCCAGATCAGCCTCGACCGCCGGCCGTGGCGTGAAGTCGCCTTCTCTGCCGGGGCCTGGACCTATGGCTGGCGGCTGCCCGATGTAGACCGTTCGCAAGGCGCGCACACCGTCGCTGTACGCGCCATTGATAGGGCCGGCAACTACAGTGACATGGCGGTCCAGAGTGTGGTCATTGACCGCGTGCCGCCCGCCGATAGCCTAAATACGGCTATCTATACCCAGTCGCCTGATGTACGCGCTAACCAGCCCCTGCCGCTCAGCGGTCGCGTCAACGACGCCGGTAATGCGCCGCTGCCCTCGCGGCCCCAGCCGCTGACCGGGACGCTGGACGCTCTCGCCAGCGCGACGGTCTGGCTCCAGCCGGATACGGTGCTGGACGATGATGCTGGCGTGCGCCTGACCTGGCTGGGCGATGTGGATGGCGACGGCAAGGGCGACCTGGCCGTGGGACTGCCGGCGGCCAATGGCGGCGCGGGGCGCGTGGTGGTGGTCTATGGCCGCGCTGGCGACTTCCCCGCCCCGCCGGATGCGGTAGAGTTGCTCAGCCGGTCGCTGACCTCCTTCGTCGGCGCGGCCGGCGCGGGCCTGGGTGGCCTGCTGGCCCCAGCCGGCGATGTCAACGCCGACGGCTTCAACGATCTCCTGATGGGGGACGCGACCCATAACCGTGTCTTCCTCCAGTTGGGACGTGGCGCGCCGCTGGGCCGCGATGTCGTACTGGATGGCCCCGACCCGGCGCGGCGTGTCGTCTTCAGCCTGCCGGGCGTGCGCCTGGTGGCCCCGGCTGGCGATGTCAATGGCGACGGCTTCGATGACGTCCTGCTGGCCGATACCGGCTATGCCTATCTGCTGCTGGGCCACGGCGCGCCCTGGCAGACCGTCGGCCCGATTGATGTCCTCACCGAGTACGCCGCCCGCGCGCCGTTGGGTGCGGGGCAGGCCGCCACCGGCGTCGGTGACACCGACGGTGACCAGTATGATGACTTCGCTGTCACCGAGGCGGGCAAGGTCCGCGTCTTCCGTGGCTCCGGGATGTTCACGGCGCGCGGCAAGCAAACTCTCGCCCTGAGCAGCGCCGCCGCTACTTACACCACCACCGACGCCGCCCCGCGTGTCACGGCGTTGGGCGATGTGGACGCCGACGGCAAGGCCGACTTTATCTATAGCGACGGCGCGGCGCCCAGGTTGCGCCTCGGCGCGGGCACGGCCGTGGTGTTCACAGGGTACGTGGATGCCCCGTCGGGCTTCCTGGCCGCGCCCGGCGATGTCAACGCCGACGGCAAGGCTGATCTTCTGCTCGGCACCGCGGCGGGCAATGCGTATCTTATCCACGGCGCGGCGTCGTTCAGCGCGCCCCCGACCGTCGCCGCGACCCTGACGGGTGTCGCTAGCGCGGCCTCCGCGCCTTACGCGGCCGGCGCTGACCTGAACTGCGACCAGTCCTCCGATTTGCTCTTGCTCCCGACCACGCCGGGCGGCCCCGCGCCCCTGACCAAGCTGGACTTCGGCCCCGCGCCCCATGTCCGGGCCAGCGCGCTGCCGGTCGGCGGCGCTCCGCCGACCGACGGCGGACGGTGGACGGACGACCGACGACCGACCACGGGAGAAGAGAAACAGGCCAGCGAGGAGGCCCCGTCCTCCGTCCGCCGTCTATCGTCCTCCGTCCGCCGTCTATCGTCCTCCGTCCTGACGGTGGACGACGACGGCGGCCCGTACACGACGATCCAGGCGGCGGTGGACGCGGCCAGCGCCGGTGATACAGTCCGCGTCCAGCCCGGCGTCTACACCGGCTTTACGGTCAACGGCAAGAACGGGCTGGTAGTCCAGGGCGTCCACCCGGATGCCGTGTTTGTGGATGGGGCCGTGACCATCAGCAATGCCACGGGCGTGCGGCTGGAGAAGCTGACCTTGCGCAACGCCGCGACCCTGCTCACCCTCTCCAACGCGGGGGTGGGCGGTGTGGCGACAGCCAGCCTCAAGACCGTGCTGGACCAGGTGGTGATGCACAGCTTTAGCAGCCACGCGGTGAGCATGGACCGCGACAGCACCCTTACCCTCTCTCGCGCCACCATCGCCGGCGACAATGGCAGTGGCAGCTACATTGAAGCCACCGGGCCGGCGGATCCCGCCTTTGACCACACTTGGGCCGCTATCGGCAACCTGCCGGTCAATGCCACGACAGGCGGAACGCTGGGGGCGGTGGGCAGCCAGATTTACTCGGTCGCCAGTCAAGGGAACGGTCAGGTCCGCCGTTACACGCCGGCGTCGGCAGGCCTGGGCTGGCAGACTTACAACGCGCCGGTCCCGAACACCTTCGGCCCGGCCACCCAGATTGCCGACGGCGGCAGCAGCACGCCCTATCTCCTGGCCCACGCTCCCCAGTGGGGCTTTACCCCCAATGGGGGCGTCCTGGCGACGGCGGTGGATAGTCAGGGCCGCGTCTACGCCGGCGGCGACTTTACTTCCCACGACAGCCAGACGATGAACCGCATCGCCGTCTGGAACCCGACGACGCAGACCTGGGCGCCACTCGGCAGCGGTCTCAACGGCACGGTGCGCGCGCTGGCCGTCGCCGCCAACGATGACCTCTATGTCGGCGGCGACTTCACCGCGACGGCCGGCGGCAGCATGTCGCTCAGCCACATCGCCCGCTGGAGCCAGTCCCTCGGTGACTGGGTCGCCCTGAGCGCCGGCCTGAACGACACTGTCAACGCGCTGACCCTGGACGGCAACGGCGATGTGGTGGTCGGCGGCGAGTTTACCGACGAGGCCGGCCAGAACGACGCCTACGACCCACCAGGCTGGACTCCCAGCAGTTGGAGTGGGTTCATTAACGACAGCTTCACCTGGTGCGACCCGGGGCCGCACCAGGTCGCCCTGTACCAACTCGCCAACTACCAGATGTCGGGCAACAATGCCTGTGTCGTCCTCGATCTTGGTAACTATGGTGACCGGCGTTCAGTCGGCTGGCCTAACGACAGCGTCTACTCGGTTCGTGTCGGCGGCCTGGTGCGCTTGACCATGTATACCGATACCGGGCTCAACGGTACGTCCTACTATTGGGACAACGATGACCCGTTCGTGCGCGCCGACATGCGCGACGATGTCTCTTCGTTCAAGGTCGAGCCGCGTCCGTCCATGCCGGCCCTGTACCACATCGCGCGCTGGGAGGTGGGGTCGAGTCAGTGGCAAGCCCTGAGTGTGGGGATTGGCGGGGCGGTCGGCCAGGCAAGGATTAGCCCGTCGAGCGCGGTGCTGGCCGTGGCGGCCAACGGGAGCCAGGTGTACGCGGCCGGGGATATTCCGACGTACCGCACCGATCTCCAACCACCCTTTATCCGCACCTCGCCCAACCCGGATAACTGCCGCCCCAACGAGTACCAGATCGCGGTCTTCATCGAGCGTTACTACAATGCCGACCTGTACGCGAACGGAGACACCGACGCCCGCAACCGTTGCAAGATCTTTAATGTTGGCAACTACGGCGACCTGAGCCAGGTCCACCCGGACAATGGCGACACAGGCAAGAATTTTGAGGATAATATCTCGGCGGTGCTGCTGGGCGGCATGGTCTACGCTACCCTCTATGCCGAGAGGAACTTTACGGGCGATGCTCGTGAGCTGGGGGTCAGTATTGGCAACCTGGGGGAGGTCTCAGGTGCCGGTCCTGACTACGCGCCCAACCTGGAAGACGAGGTTAGCTCCATCCGCGTCTACCTGCGGTCTACCGTCACGAAGAATATCGCGCGTTGGAATGGGTCGGGCTGGGACGCGCTCGACCGTGGTCTCGACGACACGGTGCGGACGCTGGCCTACAGCAGCGGGAACCTGTACGCGGGCGGTCAGTTCATCGACGCCAATGAGACGACGACCGTTAACCGCGTGGCGCGCTGGGACGGCTCGAACTGGTCTGACATGGCGGGCGGCGCGGGCGGCACGGTGCACGCCCTGGCCGTGGACAGCAGCGGCGGCGTCTACGCCAGCCACGACGCCGGCGGTGGCAGCGCCGCGATTCGGCAGTGGAACGGCAGCGCGTGGACCGACCTGAGCAACACCCCGTATGGTACTTTCACCTTCGCGCAGCAGGTCAACAGCCTCGCGTTCACCGATGATGGTGTCCTGCTGGCCGACGGCGCCCAGTATGCGTACTACCCGAACTTTAACATCTGGAACCCGACCACCCTGTTCTATCGCTCCAACGCGGGCGTCTGGCAGCCGAGGAAGCTCATTGACACGACGGGCCTCGCCAGCAGCCTGGGGGCGGGGACGGCGCTGGCCGGCACGGGCAGCGGTACGCTCTACGCCCTGCTCGGCTCCACCGACTTGTTCCGCATCTATACCGCCGGCTCGGATAGTTGGGCCGCCGGTCCGACGCTGCCCGTGACGCTGGGGACGGGGGGCGCGGCCGCCAACGCCGGCGCTACGGGTCTGTTCGTCCTGACCGGCGCGCCGAGCCAGCGCCTCTACCGCTATAGCGGCGGCAGTTGGTCCCAACGGGCCAGCCCGCCCTTCTCGACGGGGGCCGGCGCGGGCCTGGTCTGGGACGGCAACGAGTATCTGTACGCCACCATCGGCGGCAATGGCCGCGCCATCATGCGCTACCGTATCGCCACCGACACCTGGCAGGCGCTGGGCGATAACTCCAACCTCACGACGGGCGACGACGACGCGCCGGCGTTGGTCAACCAGGGCGGCGGCCTGGCGCGAGTGGGCAGCAAGCTGTACGCCCAGATGGGCAATAACACCAACCGCGTCTATAGTTACGGCGATGTGGGCGGCCCCGCGCCTGACAAGCTCACGTTGGATCGCACCGCGTTTATCCAGCCCGCCGCCGTGGCGAATAGCCAGTGGTTCAGTCCGACCCAGGTACTCCTCGACTTTGAAGTGGCCCGCACGGGGACCGCCTGGGTAGGCGATGGGCAGTGGTCGCCTCTCCAGGGCGGTAGCGCCGGCAGCTTCGCCAGCACCGTTAGCCTGGCGAATGCCCGCCTGCTTGACCCCAGCCTGGCTGTATACCGCGTCCAGACTGGCTCGACGCTGACGGCGGGCTACCACCAGCCGCCGCCCGGCGCGCCCCTGCTGGACGCCTATGTTTCGCCCGACTACTGCGTCGTCTGCGCCAACGACGCCCATAGCTGGGGTGTGGACGCCTTTAGCTCGATCCAGGCGGCCATCAACAGTGGCGCGAACCGCGTCCTGCTCGGCCCAGGCGTCTACCAGGAGGCAGTCTACCTGGCGAGCGGCGTCCAGGTCATCGGCTCCGGCGCGGACCTGTCCATGGTCCAGCCGCCCGTTGGGCCTGTCCCGGCTGCGTTGGTCACAGCCGAGGGAGTCCATCGCGCCACGCTGACCCGACTCACGCTCAACAGCGCGGGCACGGCCAGTGACGGCTTCCGCGCCGAGGACGGCAGCCAGGGTCTCAAGGTGTCGCGGAACATCATCCGCAACTCGACGGGGCGGGGGATTCGGCTCGCCGGCAGTTCGACCACCGTCGAGGTCGTCAACAACACGATTGTCAGCAACGGGATGGGTCTCCAGACCACCAATTGCGCCGTCCTCGACGTGCGTAACACGGTCTTCGCCTTCCAGACCGGCGTGGCGCTGAGCTATCAGACCTGCGCGCCGGGCGCTGAACTACAGCGCTACAACGACTACTGGCTGAATGGGGGCGATGTCCAGATTGACGGCGGCGCGCCCCAGGCCGCCTTTGGCCCCGGCGACCTGACCCTCGACCCGCTGTTTACCAACGTGGCCGACCACGACTACCGCCCGCAGGTCGGTTCGCCCGTGCTCAACGCGGGCAACCCCAGCGACCCGACGCCGCCCGGCGCGGATGGCCGGGTGGACATGGGCTATCTCGAAGTCGGGCAGGCGGCCTTCTACGCCGACCAGGGCTATTGTCAGACGTGTGACAATGATGGCCTTGAGTGGCAGGTGGACGCCTTCAACCGCATCCAGGATGCCCTGGACGCCGCCAGCCGCGCGGCGGCCGCCCTCGACTGCGACACCACCACGCCGGGACTGTGCGATGTCCAGTTCAGTGTCGGTGTCGGCGCGGGCGTGTGGAATGAACGGGTGAGCGTGCCGAGCTATGCCCGGCTCATCGGCAGCGGCGCGGACGAGACCACCCTCAACGCGGGCAGCGCGGGCAGCGCGGTGACGTTCGACGGCGTGGTGCGGGCCGGCGCCAGCGGCCTGAAGTTAACGGGCGCGAATACGAGTGGCGCGGTGCATCTGACCAACCAGGCCAATACGATTGACCTGCGCCGCCTGCTCATCACGGGCAACCACACCGGCATCCTGCTCGACAACAGCGCCAGCGGTACGGCGACGTTCACCACCCTCGCCAACAACACCAACGATGCCGTCCGCAGCGTGGGTGTCGCGGGCCTGACGACGTGGCTGAGCCTGAACAACAGCATCCTGGCCAACAACGGCGGGGCGGGCATCCGCAGCGTCACGGGCGGCCAGGTCTACAGCGAGTACAACCTGTACAACGCCAATACGGCCGGCAACGCGGTGGGCATCGCCACCAATCAGTTTACCGACCTGATCAACCAGAACCCGCTGTTTGTCAACGCCGGCGCGGGCAACTTCGGCCTGCAGCCCACCTCGCCGGCCGTGGACAGCGCCGATAAGCTGACGGAGGTTCCGGCCGGCGGCGGTAAGCGCGCCGACCGAGGCTACCAGGAACTCGTCGCCCCGCCGCTGGTGCTGCTGTTTGGTAAAGAGGGAACGTCGTGTGGCGTCGGCAACGTCGGGCCGCAGACGGTCGAGGTCGGACTGTTTGGCCCCATCGTCAACGCGACCCAGTCCATCACCCTCACCGTGCCCACCGTCTGGACGCCTGTCACCCTGGCCGGGCAGCCGACCGACGTGGCCCGCTACTGGAGTGGCAGCGTCAACGTGGGTGGGACGGGCCTATATCGCCTCTACACGCGGGCGACTGACCGTTTGGGCAACGCGGAGACCAACCCGGTCACCATGTTCGCCGGGCAGTTCTACGCCGACGGCGACAGCCCCGGCGTGAGCCTGATTCAACCGACTGGCTCGCCCTCGGTCCCGGCCGCCGCCTACGAACTCATCGGCCAGGTGGCGAATTTCCAGGGGCCGCGCACGGCGCAGACCGTCTACTTCGAAGTGGATGGAACGACCATCGTCCCCGCCGACTGGACGACACGCAGTTGGGTCAACGGGCAGCCGCGCCAGTTCCACGCCATCGTGCCTCTGGCGCCTGGCTCGCACAGCATTGTCGCGGTGGCGAGGGACGCGGCGGGTAATACCGGCCGCAGCGCCTCCGGCGGCCTGACCATCACCTCGGCTGTCACGTCGGCCAGGGGCACGCCCTCCACTGTCACTCTGAGCGAAGCGAAGAGTCTCGACTCTGCCGACGAGATGCTTGGCTCTGCTCAGCATGACACCCCTACGTCAACCAGCGTCGTCAATCACCTCGTCACCTTCGCCAGCCCGGCTAACACTGAGTGGACCAACCAGACGCCGGCCACCATTCGCGGCTTCGTCCGCTTCGCCAGCGTTAACGGCCCGGGGCAGGTGACGATCCAGCGCGGCGCGTTCACCTTCCCCGCCACCCTGGACGATCCGTTCGCCCTGGTGACGGCCTGGACCGCTAGCGTCACCCTGGTAGCGGGCGCCAATACACTGATTGCCACGGCCGCCAATGGCGACGGGGCCGGCGCGCCGACCTCCATCACCGTCAACCTCGATACCACGCCGCCGACCGTCAGCGCGCCGCCGTATGGGGTCGTGGCGCAGACCACGACGCTGACTGGAACGGCCAGCGACAGCGGGGGCAGCGGGTTGGCGGCGGTCGAAGTCAGCTTCGATGGCGGCGTCCTCTGGCTGACCGCGCAACTGAGTGGCGGGAATTGGAGCCTGGCCTGGACCGCGCCCGTCAGCACGACCGGGGCGACTTACCCGCTCCGGGTGCGGGCGCTGGACGCGGCGGGCAACGTCTCCAACGAGGCGCAGCCGAGCCTGACGGTGGACAATACGCCGCCCAGCGGGCTAACGCCGGTGACGTTCAATATCCCTGAGGGCAGCCATCTCGACGCCTTCCAGAGCCTGACGATCCAATGGCAGACACCGAGTGACAGTGGCGGCGCGGTGACAGTACTACTGGATGTGGTCCAATCGGCTGTCTTTACGCCGGCCACCCCAGTGGTCGGCAACAGTGCGGCGCGCAGCCTCAACGCCAACGGCGACTGGTATGTCCATATCAGCGCGCGGGACGCCGTGGGGAACCGGGCCGATTATCGCTACGGCCCGTGGCATGTGGGCCGCTTCATTGACGCCGGGCTGTGCCAGGACCGCAGCCAGACCATCAGCCTGGACGGCCTGCTGGACCGCTTGAATCAGGAGTGGCGCACCGACTCTGAGTGGCTGGGCGACGACGCCCGACCCAAGACGCCGCAGTCGCTCTACGCGACCTGGAGCGGCAACGCGTTCTACCTCGGCTGGCAGGGCGGCTGGTGGACCCTCGACGGCAGCCTGTGGGCCTACCTTGACACCGGCGGCGGCGGGACCAACCAGTTGGTGGAGCCGCTGGCCGGCCGCAGCCTGCCCTTCAACGCTAGCTATGCCCTCAAGGTCGATTCGCCCACCCAGGGCACGCTGTACCAGGCCAACGGCGGCGTTTGGACGCCCAGCGGGGCCTTGCAGTTCGCCCAGGGCCAGAGTGGCGGCACCGAGATCAAGCTAGACTGGACACTGACGAGCATCACCAACGTCAAGTTGCTGGCCTACGCTGTGACCGACGCTGGCGAGGTGTGGAGCGCCTTCCCGACCACCAACCCGCTGGCCGGCCCCTGGCCGGCCGCCTATAGCTGGAGCACGCCATGCAGTGTGGCCGCCATCAATACAGGCCAACCGAAGGCGGCGGCGATCACTGCGACCTTGAGCAGCCCGCAAGCGAGCAATGGCGCGTGGGGCGCGGGCCAGAGCCTGGACTATGTCCTGAGCCTGGAGAACCGCGAGGCGTACACGGTCAGCGGGATTGACCTGAGCTTCACGACGACGACGGGGCTGGGCTACCAGAGCGTGACCGGCGCGGCGTGTGGCGCGTGTCCAGCCGGCGGCTCAACCTGGACCCTGACGCCGCTGTCCCTGGCCGCCCTGGAGACCCGCGCCATCACCCTGACGGGCCAGTTGGCGGCGGCAGGGGTGCTAGGTCCGCTGGACGCCGTGACGACGACGGCGACTCTGGGTGGTTCAGCCGTCGGGGCGGCCAGCCTGGGGCACACCGTCGACGGTGACGCGCCCACGGTCCAAATCATAAAGAATGTCAACACCACGCTTCGGTCTGGGACAGGCATTGTGGTCCAGGGCACGGCCGACGATGGCAAGGGGGCCGGCTTTGGCAGTGTGCAGGTGCGCCAGGCGGGAGCGGGGGGCTGGACACCGGCCAGCGGCGGCGCGCTGTGGTCGGCCAATGTGACGGTTCCCGCTGCGCCCTCCTTTACCCTGGAAGCCCAGGCCACCGACCGGCGTGGGAATCCCAGCGCCGTGGCGTCGGTCACATTTACGGTGGACAATACGCCGCCAACGGTCAACTTCAGTCTACCCCCGGTGGTCGGGGCCAGCCCGGTCGAGATCACCGGCGTGGCCCAGGACCTGACCCCCAGTGGCGGCCTCGTCAGCCGAGTTGAAGTGCAGATCGTCAAACAGGGCGTTGACCCCAATACAATCCCCTGGCAGCCGGTGAGCGCGCTGGCGCTGCCCGCTGGCGGCCCGCAAGAGTGGCGCTTCGCCTGGAAGCGGCCCGACGTCAACGGGGAGGTCTACCAGTGGCGGGCGCGGGCCACCGATGCGGCGGGGAATGTCAGCGCTCCCACCCCCTTCCAGTCCACGACCGTCTACGCGCATGGCACGGACCTGAAACTGGTCAAGACCCACTCGTCTACCGCCGTGCCGGGCGCGCCGTTCAACTTCGACGTGGTGGTGACCAACCAGGGACCCAATCCCGTGTTGGACGCCACAGTGGTCGACAACCTGGCCGCCGAGTTTGCCACCACCAGTTGGTCGTGCGCAGCCTCGACTGGCTCGGCCTGTCCGGTCCCGGCCAGCGGCACGGGGAATATCAACGCCAAGGTCTCGCTGATCGTTAGCGGCGTAGTGACGTTCACCGTAGGCGGCGTCCTTAAGCCCGGCGTGCGTGGGACCACGGCCAATACAGCCTCTGTGTCGGCGCCAGCGGGCATGGTCGAGATTCAATCGAACGACAACGGCGCCAGCGACAGCGCGACACTGATGCCACGGTCCGACCTGGTGGTAGCCCAGAGCTTCAACCCGCAGCCGGTGGTCAAGTTCATCCCGTTCACCATGAGCCTCGTCGTCACCAATACCGGCCCCTCGGCGGCGACCGGCGTCACCCTCGTGGACACCCTCCCCGCCCCTA
>JAHCIP010000239.1 GCA_026129165.1 Anaerolineae bacterium | reverse complement strand
CGCGACTACCGCCGCCAAAGCCACCTGGGCCACGGCTGCCGCCGCTCCCGCCACCGGGACCGCGACCACCGCCGAAACCACCTGGGCCACGGCTGCCGCCGCTCCCGCCACCGGGACCGCGACCGCCGCCGCCACTACCACCCGGGCCACGACCGCCAGCTGGGGCCGGTCGCCGTGATTGCTCATCCATAGCTGATTATTCCCTCTGCTTGCTCACGCCAGGTGACCTGTGAGGTTGTCACCCGACTCGCTTATGTGCCTGATGCCAGGCATCTTCTCTGAAGCTGGGGGCTTTAGGCCCCAGTTCTTGAAAGCTGGGGCGTTCAGGCCCCAGACCGCCCCTACAAAACGCTTACTTGTAGGGGACTGCGGCGTAAACGCCACAGCGTGTTAGAAATCCAGGCCGGCTTCGCGGGCTGCGTCGGCCAGGGCCTTGATGCGGCCGTGGTAGATGTAGCCACCTCGGTCGAAGACGACCTTGCCAATCCCCGCCGCCAGGGCGCGCTGTGCGACCAGCTTGCCCACCGCCTTGGCCTCGTCAATCTTTTTCAGTTGGCCCAGTTGCGGCTTGAGTTCCGCGTCCAGCGTGGAGGCGGCGACCAGGGTGCGACCCTGGCTATCGTCAATCACCTGGGCGTAAATGTGCATTAGGCTGCGGTAGACGTTGAGGCGCGGCCGCTCCGGCGTGCCCTCAACCCGCTTGCGTACTCGTTCATGGCGGCGGATCCGCGAGATGCGCCGCTCGGATGTCTTCGCCATCTATCTCTCCTCGGCTCGCCACCGCTCTGGTTGGCCCGATAGGGGTGGACCAGCGCGGGACAAGCCGCAATCGAAGTCAAAATTAGAAATTAAGAGTTAAGAGCTTACAGTCTGCCAGTTCTTCTTAATTCCTAATTTGCCTTCTTCATTATTTCTTCGCGCCCTTGCCGGCCTTGCCAGCCTTGCGGCGGATGCGCTCGCCGGCGTACAGCACGCCCTTGCCCTTGTACGGCTCAGGGGGCCGGATACGACGAATCTTGGCTGCGACCTCGCCCACCACTTCCTTGTCGTTGCCATCAATGGTGACGATGCGCGCGGTCTTGTCCACCGAGAACTTGACGCCGGTGGGCGGCATGACGGTCACGGGGTGGGAGAACCCCAGGCTGAGCACCAGGTTCTGCCCCTGGACCTCGGCGCGGTAGCCGACACCCTCGATGCTCAGGACACGCTGGAAGCCACTCGAAACGCCGGTCACCATGTTGGCGAGCAACGCGCGGCTCAGGCCGTGCAGGGCACGGTGATCCTTCTGGTCCGTGGGGCGCGTGACGTGCAGTGTGGTGTCTTGCTGGGCGATGGTGATAGCCGGGTGGAACGCCCGCGCCAGTTCGCCGCGCGGCCCCTTGACCGTCACCTGACTGCCATCAATCTTCGCCGTCACCCCCTGGGGCAGGGGCACGGGCATCTTTCCAATCCGGGACATGGTTAGGCTCCTTACCAGACATAGGCGAGGACTTCACCGCCCACGCCCTGGCGTCGCGCATCCTTGCCCGTCATCACGCCCTTCGGCGTAGACATAATGGCGACCCCCATGCCACTCAGCACGAGTGGAATCTCGTCACGACCCGCGTAGACTCGGCGCCCCGGGCGGCTAATGCGCTTGAGGCCGCTGACCACCGACTGGCGGTCCGTCGTGTACTTGAGCTGGATGCGCAGGGTCTTCTTCACCCCGTCCTGCAGTACCTCGAACTCTTGGATAAAGCCTTCGCTCTTGAGAATCGTCGCGATGGCTTCCTTCATCTTCGAGCTAGGCATCACTACGGAGCCGTGCCGCGCCATGGAAGCGTTGCGCAGACGGGTCAACATATCGGCAATAGGATCAGTAATCTGCATCGGTACACCTCGTCTACCAGCTCGACTTCACGACGCCAGGAATTTTGCCTTCGAGAGCCATCTGGCGGAAGCAAATGCGGCACAGGCGGAAGCGGCGCATGTAGCCACGGGGGCGACCGCAGACCGAGCAGCGATTGCGTACACGGTGCGGATACTTGCGAAATCTCTCACGCACAACCATCGAGTTCTTAGCCATCAGCTTTCCTCTTCCTACGACTGCCGGAACGGCATGCCCATCAGGGCGAGCAGCCGCCGCGCTTCCTGGTCCGTATTGGCCGTCGTGACGATGGTGATTTCCATGCCACGCACCTTATCAATCTTATCGTAGTCAATCTCAGGGAAGATCAACTGCTCGCGCAGGCCCAACGTGTAGTTGCCGCGCCCGTCGAAGGCGTCGCGCGGCACACCACGGAAGTCACGTGTACGGGGCAGAGCGATGCGCACCAGGCGCTCCAGGAAGTCGTACATGCGCTGGCCGCGCAGCGTCACCTTGACGCCGATGGCGTTGCCCTCGCGCACCTTAAACGTGGCGATGGACTTCTTGGCCCGCGTGATAACTGGCTTCTGGCCGGTCACGGTCGTCAGGTCGCGCACGGCGGCGTCCAGCGACTTCGGGTTCTGGAGGGCCTCGCCCGCGCCGATGTTGACTACGACCTTCGTAACTTTCGGGACCTGCATCACATTCTTATACCCGAACTCTTGCATGAGTTGGGGCATGATTTGCTCCGAGTAGCGCGTCTTGAGTGTCATCGCTTACCTCCGCTCCTCGAAGACATGGCCGCACTTGCGGCACACGCGCGCCTTGTCGTGGCCTTCACCCTGGAACCCGACGCGCACGCCCTTCTGACAGTTCGGGCAGTACAACATCACGTTGGACAGGTGCATCGGCGCTTCGCGCTCGATGATGCCGACCTGGGTGCGCACGTTGCCTGTGCGGCGCTGGTGCTTCTTGACCAGATTGACGCCGGAGACGATGACACGGTCCGCCTTGCGGAGCACCTCGTGCACTTCCCCACGCTTCCCTTTTTCGTCACCGCTGATGACCTCAACGGTGTCACCTTTCTTGATACGCTGCATAATTCCCTTCCACTCTCATCCCTGCGGAAGTTCAACGCAGCCCAGTGACAGAGCGGTCCAACGCGGCGGCGGTACAGTAGTCCGTAGTCAGTTATCAGCAGTCAGGAAGAGTGTACCATATCTGACTACTGACTACGGACTACTGGCATCTGACCCGCCACCCGCCTTCCGGCGTCCCGACGCCTCCACGGCGCCGGCCACCCGGCGGCTCGCGCTCTGACGACGGAGGACGGGGGACGGAGGACAGACGAGACTGAGAGCCTCCGTCCTCGGTTGTCGGTCGTCCGTCGCCCGCAGGGCTGGCCGCTCGATCGCTGTGTCTCTGTGCTGCTGTTAAAGTTACGACCACATCCATCCGTACGGGTAACCCCCTGTGGTTACCCTCTCTTACAGGTAATCTCCCTTGTGGTTGCCCTCTCTCATCCGTAGGGGTAATCACGGGGGATTACCCCTACAGGGTTTCCGGCGCGAGGGAGACGATCTTGGTGAAGCCGCGCTCGCGCAACTCGCGGGCGACCGGGCCAAATATGCGCGTCCCTTTGGGATTACGCTCAGTATCCAGAATGACAGCCGCGTTCTCATCGAACTTAATGTAGCTACCATCCGGCCGGCCATATTCCTTCGCCGTGCGAACCACCACCGCCCGCACCACATCGCCCTTCTTGACCGAGCCTTGGGGGGCAGCGGCCTTAACCGAGCAGATGATAATGTCGCCAACACTGGCGTAGCGGCGCTTCGAGCCACCAATCACCTTCACGCACATCAACTCTTTAGCGCCGGTGTTATCGGCGACCTTGAGACGTGTATATTCCTGGATCATGGTTAGCCCTCCGCCACCTGGACATCGGCCACCTCTTCGATGGCGCCTTGACCGCGCTTGAGCCACTCAACAATGACCCACCGCTTCTCGCGGCTCAGTGGACGCGATTCCTCGATCCGCACCACGTCACCAATCTGGGCTTCGTTGTTCTCGTCATGCGCCTTATATCGCTTGGTCGTGCGGATCGTCTTGCGGTACAGGGGGTGCTGCTTGATCGTCTCCACCGCCACGACGGCGGTTTTGTCCATCTTGTTGCTCACCACCTGCCCGACCATGCGACGGCGGCGCGAGACGACTGCTGTCTGCTCGCTCATTCTGACTTCTCCTGCTCGTACTGCTGCCACATCTCGCGCTCGCGCATCACGGTCTTGATCCGAGCGATCTCGCGCTTGACTTCCTTCAACCGATTCGGGTTTGGCAGACGGTTGGTGGCAAACTGGAAGCGCAAGTTCATCAGTTCCAGATACTTGTCATCCAACGTCTTCGCCAACTCACCGGTATTCATGCCCCGTACCTTGTCCGCCAACAACAGTTCACGGCGCTTCATGACCCTGCCTCCTCATCGACCAGCACACCAATCTGCGGCCGCGTGATGATTTGGGTCTTGATGGGCAGCTTGTGCCCCGCCAGGCGCAGCGCTTCCCGCGCCACATCCTCAGTCACGCCCGCCATCTCAAACAGGACACGGCCTGGCTTGACCACAGCCGCGAAGTGATCCACCGCGCCCTTACCCGAACCCATACGCGTCTCAGCGGCGCGCTTGGTGACCGGGTGGTCGGGGAAGATGCGAATCCAGACCTTGCCACCGCGCTTGACCGAACGGGTGATGGCGCGGCGGGCCGCCTCGATCTGGCGGCTGGTGATCCACGCTGGCTCCAGCGCCTGGAGCGCATACTCACCAAACGACACCTCGACGCCCCGCGTCTCCTTGCCGTCCATACGACCGCGATGCGCCTTGCGGTACTTCATTCGCTTCGGGACTAACATTTCCGACTCCTCGACTGAATTAAGAATTAGGAATTAAGGAGTAAGTCCAGACAGACACTTCTTCTTAATTCGTACTTCCTAATTCGTCATTAGGCTTGGGCCTTCTCAGCCAACGTGGGCAGCTTGTCGCCCTTGTAAATCCACACCTTGACGCCGATGCGGCCATAGGTCGTCAGCGCCTCGTCAATGGCGTAGTCAATCTCGGAGCGCAGGGTGTGGCGCGGGATGCGGCCCTCCTGCACGCTCTCGTGGCGGGCCATTTCCGACCCGGCCAGGCGACCCGACATGGCGATGCGGACGCCCTTCGCCCCCAGGCGAATCGCCCGCTGCACCGCCTGCTTCATCGCCCGCTTGTGCGAGACACGCTTCTCCACCTGCTGGACGATGCTCTCGGCGACCAGGGCAGCCACCAACTCGGGCCGCTGAATCTCCTCGACCTCGATGCGGACCTTCTTCTTGGTCAGACCTTCCAACCTCTTTTTGAGGTCATTGATCTTCGCGCCCTTACGTCCAATGATGATTCCGGGCTTCGCCGTGTGAATCGTCACCGAGACGTTGTTGGGGAAGCGCTCGATCTCGAGGTTGGAGACGCCTGGATGGGCGCCGTCCCTGCTCAGTTCCTCGTGGATGATCTTGCGAATATTAATATCTTCGATCAGTTGCTCACCGTACGTGCGGCCATCGGCGTACCAGCGGGCACGCCAGTCGTTGATGATCCCAAGACGGAAGCCATAGGGATGAACTTTGCGACCCAACGGGGTTCTCCTTCTACTTCTCTGTCACCACGACGGTGACGTGGCTGGAACGCTTGAGGATCGGCTTGTAGCGGCCGCGCGCGCCGAACCGCGCCCGCTTCATGGTCGGGCCTTCATCGCAGTAGATCTTGCTGACCACCAGGTCTTGCGGGTCCAGACCATAAATCTCGTTGGCGTTCGCCGCCGCCGACTTGATGGTGTTGGCGATGGGCAGCGCGGCGCGTTTGGTGCTGAAGCGGAGGACGGCCAGCGCCCGATCGACCGGCATGCCGCGCACCTGGTCTACCACCAGCCGCACCTTCTGGGCCGACATGCGGATGTACTTCGTGTGCGCCCTGGCCTCGGGCTTCGCATTCTGCTCCATACAATCTCCTTCGGACGGAGGACGGAAGAAGGAAGACGAAAGGCCAATGCTGTCCTTCGCCATTCGTCTTTCGTCGTCGGTCCTTACTTCTTCTTCGTCACCTTTTCCCTGGCGCTGTGGCCCCGGAAGGTACGGGTGGGCGCAAACTCACCCAACTTGTGCCCCACCATATTCTCGGTGATGTAGACCGGAATATGCTTGTTGCCGTTGTGGACGCTGATGGTGTGGCCCACCATTTGCGGGAAGACGGTCGAGGCGCGCGACCAGGTGCGCAGTACACGCTTCTCACCACGCTGGTTCATCTCCTCGATGCGGCGCAACAGCTTCGGGGCGACAAACGGCCCCTTCTTGAGTGACCGACTCATGTAAACTCCTCACCCTACTGCGTAGTGCGTATTTCGTATTTTGAATACACATTACGCACTACGCATTACGAATCATTTCTTGCGCTTCGAGACGCGGCGGCGAACGATGAAGGGGTCGGTGTACTTGCGAACGCGGGTACGCAGACCCATGGCTGGCTTGCCCCACGGGGTCTTCGGTCCCTTGAGACCGACGGGCGCCTTACCTTCACCACCCCCATGCGGGTGGTCACGCGGGGTCATGGCCGAACCGCGCACCGTGGGACGCTTGCCCATGTGGCGGACGCGCCCCGCCTTGCCAATCTTCACGTTGCCCCAGTCCACGTTGCCGACCTGGCCGATGGTGGCCTGGCAGTTGATGTGGACGCGGCGCATCTCGCCCGAGGGCAGACGTACGGTGGCGTAGTCGCCTTCCTTTGCCATCAACTGCGCCGACGCGCCGGCCGAGCGCGCCATCTGGCCGCCCCGGCCCGGCTCCAACTCGATATTGTGTACCTGGGTGCCGACGGGGATGGCGCGAAGAGGCAGACTGTTGCCCAAGCGCGCCTCGACATCGGGGCCGTTCTGGATGGAGGCGCCGACTTTCAGGCCGAGGGGGGCGATGATGTAACGCTTCTCGCCGTCCTCATACTGGAGCAGGGCGATACGCGCTGTGCGGTTCGGGTCGTACTCAATCGACTCGACCCGTGCCGCGACGCCAATCTTGTCGCGCTTGAAGTCAATGATGCGGTACAACTTGCGGTTGCCGCCGCCCTGGTGACGGACGGTGACTCGGCCTCCCGCGTTGCGGCCCGCGTGCTTCTTGAGCACTTCGACCAGCGTGCGCTCCGGCTCGGTACGGGTAATATCGTCAAAGTTCTGACTGGTCATGCCACGCCGACCGGGCGACGTAGGCTTGAATATCTTGATGGGCATTGGTTCTCTCTCGCTATGCCTGCGGCTCCGCGAGCCGCTTTGCAGCGTATGGTGCCCCCGACGCTAAAGCGTCGGGCTACTGAGGCAAAGCCCTGCGGGCTAACTGCCAGCCCCCTTTGGGGCTTTGCCTGCCTAGCGCGGGTCGCCTGCCCTCCGAAGGGAGGGTTAGGCCCGCGCGCTCCTAGCCTTCAAACACTTCGATGGTCTGCCCCGGCGCCAGCGTCACAATCGCCTTCTTCCAGGAGGGCGTCGTGCTGACGCGGCGGCCAAAGCGGCGCGTCTTGCCGGGCATCCGCATCACGTTGACTCGCAGCACGTTGACACCGAAGCGCTTCTCGACGGCTTCTTTCACCATCACCTTGTTGGCGTCCATCGCCACCTCGAAGGCATACTGATTGTTTTCCGCCATCAGGGTGCCTTTCTCGGTGATAATAGGGCGGCGCAACACTTCATAGATGTGCATTTGGCCCTCTCCTTACGCTTCGTCCGACGTGTCAGCCAGGGCCGACGCGCTAAAGTAGTGCGTCTCAATCTGCTTGATGGCGGTGACAGGCATGAGGAGCACGTCGTAGCCGAGCAGGTCGCGCACGTTCAGGTAGTCATGGCGGAGCGTCTTGACACGGGTCAGGTTGCGCGCCGAGCGCACGACATTGTCGTTGTTGTTAGCGGCCGGCAAGACGATGAGCGTGCTGCGGTCATTCGCCAGCCGTTTGATCAGCCCGGCGACTTCCTTCGTCTTGGGGGCGGCCAGCGCCAGGCCGTCCACCAGGACCAACTGGCCGTTCTGCGCCTTGACCGACAGCGCCGACTTCAGCGCCAGCCGGCGCATCTTCTTCGGCATCGCCTGCTCGTAGCTGCGTGGGCGCGGGCCAAAGACGATACCACCCTTACGCCAGTGGGGCGCGCGCTTCTGGCCCTGGCGGGCGCGGCCCGTGCCCTTCTGCCGCCACATCTTGATTCCCGAGCCAGACACCTCGGCGCGGGTCTTGGTCTTGACCGTGCCGAGCCGCGCGTTGGCCAGCTGGCGCAGGAGCGCCTGGTGCATCACCGCCCGGTTTGGCTCAATATTGAAGATATCGTCACGCAGGTCAGCGGTGCCAACCTGAGCGCCTTCGACGTTAATAATCGGAACCTGCATTGTCTTACCTCCCCTTCACCGCCTGCTTGATCAGCAGCAGGCCATTCTTGGCGCCGGGGACCGCGCCCCTGACCAGGAGCAGGTTCCGTTCGGGGTCCACCTGCACGATTTCCAGGTTCTGCACCGTCACCTGCTCGTCGCCCAGGTGACCAGCCATGCGCAGCCCCTTGAAGACGCGGCCTGGCGTCGTACCCGAACCCACCGAGCCGGGCGCGCGCGTGCGGTCCGACTGACCGTGGGTGACGGGGCCACCGCGGAAGTGGTGGCGCTTGACGCCGCCCGCGAAGCCCTTACCCTTGGACTGGCCCGTCACGTCCACGATTTCACCCGCCGCGAACAGGCTCGCATCGAGCTTCTGGCCGACTTCATAGGCTGCGCCCTCGGTGCGGAACTCGCGCAAGTGACGCACGAAGGGCAAATCTTTGGGCTTGTCTTTCGCCCCTTTTAGATGGCCGCGCTCGGCCTTGGTCAGCTTGCGGTCGGCTTTCTTCGGGTCCACTTCCGCGAACCCCAACTGGACCGCGCTGTAGCCGTCGCGTCGATCCGTCTTCACCTGGGTCACCCAGCATGGGCCAGCCTCGATGACCGTCACAGGCACGATCTCGCCCTTCGCCGTGAAGATCTGGGTCATCCCGACCTTCTTACCGATAATACCTTTCATGGACTGTCTCTCCTAGTGGTTCCCGCCCGCTGGCCAGGAACATAGGGCGCCCAGTGAGCTATCAGTTATCAGCTTTCAGCCTCTACCTTAGTACAGTGGCTGACTGCTGACGGCTGAGTGCTGATAGCTCGCTACAGCTTAATCTCGATGTCAACGCCGGCCGGCAGATTGAGCTTCTGCAGGGCGTCGAGGGTCTTACCCGTGGGTTCGAGAATATCAACCAGGCGCTTGTGGGTTCGAATTTCAAACTGCTCGCGCGAGTCCTTGTCAATGAAGGTACTGCGCATCACGGTAAACTTCTCAATCTTGGTGGGCAGCGGAACCGGACCAACGACGGTCGCGCCCGTGCGCTCGGCCTCGTCTACGATCTTGCGCGCCGACTGGTCGAGGACGCGGTGATCATAGCCCTTGAGGCGGATGCGAACTTTAACTCGTGCCATGCTTCCCTCTCAATGCAAGTGACGAGTGGCGAGTGACGAGTGACGTGTCAGAGAGACTCTTCGTTCTCTATCACCCGCCACCCGTCACCCGTCACCTAT
>JAHCIP010000238.1 GCA_026129165.1 Anaerolineae bacterium | reverse complement strand
AGCTTGTCGTCTCCCCCACGCCAACACCGACGCCGCCCCCGCCGTCCTCGTCTTCGTCAGTCCTGGTCCAGGCGCAATGCGAAGGCTGTCCCCAAGGCGTCACAGTCTTTGGTGGCGTGACAATGACCTTCACCGCGCCGCCTTACGGCCAGCGTCCCACGCCCTTCCTGATGGACTTGACGCCCGGCGCTACGCTGACCGTGACTGCGCCCGCGACCGCGAACGCTGGCGGCACGCCGGTACGGTTCTTACGCTGGATGGCTATTGGCACAGGGCGCGCGCTCGGGACGAGCACAACCCTCACCGTAGCCGTGACAGGCTCGGAGACGTTCGCCGCCGTGTACGGTCCATGAGGACAGGTGACATCGGGCAAGGATGTCTTACATGATGGAAATTACGCGGTGGCAGCAGAGTAAGGGTTGAAGGGCTTCAGCCGTGGCGTTTAGGCCACGGGGTACAGCATAGCAACCGTTGATTGATGGTGCGAACTGCTACCTGAACGCCGCAGCGTCACCGCCGTCACCATAAAGGTTCCGGCGCGCGGCGGGCACGCAGCGGACGTTTCAGCCAGGTATCGAGCCACTGGTAGGCGGCCTTCCGCATCTCGATGGGGAAGCCGTGGCCGCCCGGAAAAGTTGTCAGGGCGAAGCGGTCGGTCTGACCGTGGTCGGTGTAGGCCAGGTGCGCCACCCGCCCGATATGGTGAACGCCGTCCAGCGGGAAGATAGGGTCCTGCTCGCCCTGAATGAGCAGGACGGCGCGCGGCGCGATGCCCGCGACCACCGCGTCCATATCCGCCACTTTAAGAAGGCCCGGTAGCCACAGCGCCATATTGTGGTTGATCCGATCGCGAACGATGGTCGAGAGCAGGCTCACACCACACGACGACACCGCCGCCTTGATGCGCTCGTCGTACCAGGCGAGCCAGAGCGCCTCCTGCCCGCCGAGCGAGTGGCCGATACAGCCGAGAGCATTGGCGTCCACCCCTGGCTGCTCGGCCAGCACGTCCAGGGCGCGGGCCAGATCGGACAGGTATTTGGCCTGGAGCGTCGAGCCGCGCACCAGATACGATTTCCCCAGCCAGTCCTCGTAGCCGCGATCCTGGAGCGACCCCGGTTGGGCGATCCGTTCATACTCTGGCGGGCGGCGGTCCTCGAAGGCCAGGTGGTCAGGGCAGAAGACAACATAGCCGCGCCGCGCCAATTCCAGCCCATAGTGATAACTTGGGTTGCCGCCGAGGCCAGCTGGCTCGGCCTTACCCAGGTAGTATTCGCCCGCGTGCTGGTGCAGGGCCAGGATGCCAGGGCGCTTGGAACCTACTCCCCCATTGTCTGCCTGGAGCAGCCAGCCCCAGACGCGCTCGCCCGGCCCCACGTTATACGTCACGCGGGTATAGACTATGTCCCCCCGCGTCTCACTACCCTCGCGCCGCCAGTCGGTCGGCACGGTTGGCGGGAAGTCGCCCAGGCAGGCGAGAATGGCCTCGCGCACGGTGGTCGTCATGCCCGCGCCTTGCCTAGAGTGGGGTAGACCACCAGGGCGGCCAGGAGGGCGGACAGGGCCAGCGTCAGGCGGGGGAACAGGACGGTCTGCTCAAAGCGGCGGGCCTCCAGCGTAGCGTCTAGCGCCAGGTAGACCCGCGTATCAGAAACCAGGCCCAACGTGGGAACGACGGCCTTTGTCTCCGCGTCGTGCACATAGCCCTCTTGAGCGCGTGGCACGGCCAGCCGCATCGGGTTCCCGGCGCGGACTTCCTGGTTAAACTCGCCCTCATCTCGAAACAGGCGCATGTCGCTCCCATCAATTCTAAACTCCGCTGAATAGGTCGCCACCCGCATCAGCCGCGCTCCCGAACTCGTTCGGGTGTCCTGGAGGATGACGCCGTCGAGCCACTCCACGTCCTCCGCCTTCAGGACAGGCCGTCCCAGGTAGAGCGCCAGCCAGAAGGCGAGGGCCAGCAGGGTGAGAAGCATCATCAGAGTACGCAATTAAGTTCTAGGGCGGTGGGCATGGCGTGTTACCCCCTCTGGCGGTAAATCGAGATCACATCCCGCAGCATAGCCGCGCCGGTCGGCACGGGGCCGCGCTCATCCACACTGGCCGTCTGGACGCCCATAATGTCGGTGGTGTAGACAATGCCCATCTCCCAGCCGCGTGTGCGGGCCAGCGGATGGTCCAGCGGCAGGGGCGTCGGGGCGACGCGCAGGCGATAGGTGCCGTCGGGCCGACGCAGGGCCAGAGCCAACAGCTTGATGACCCTGTTGGCCGCGCTGGCGGCCTGGAGCGCGCCCGGTGTGATGGCCTGGATGCCGATGACCTCGACCTCGTCGAGTTGGGCCGGATAGCCCAGGACACTGTTCGCCAGGATGACGAGCTTATTAGCCGTATCCCAGCCTTCAATGTCGAGGCTGGGGTCGGCCTCCGCCACGCCCACGCGCTGCGCCTCGGTCAGCGCCGTCTCGAACTCCGCGCCCGTCGTCATCGCGCCGAGGATATAGTTGGTGGTACTGTTGAAGATGCCCTCAATCTTCTCGATGCGACAGGCCACCAGGTCGCGCTGGCCGATGTTCACTGTGGGCAGCGCGCCGCATACCGCCGCGCTGAAGCGAAGGTCACGTCCAGCCGTCCCGGCGCGAGCGAGCAGGTCCCGGTAGGCGAGAACGATGGGGCCTTTGTTGGCGCTGACGACATGCAGGCCCCGCTCGAAGGCGGCGCGCATCAGGTCCAGCCCCGGCTGGCCCGTCTTCAAGTCGGTGAGCGTCGCTTCGAGGAGGACATCCGCCTCGACCAGCCCCAGCATCTCCTGGGCAGAGAGACCTGCCTGACCGCCGGGGTAAGCCGCCACACCCTGCCCACTCTGCTTGAGAGCCAATAGCTCGACCGGGTCCAGCCCCGCCGCCTCGGCGACGACACCAGAACGGTCCGCGGCCGCTACCATCTGGAGGTCCAGCCCATAGCTGTCGCGTACCAGGGCTGACTTATCGCGCAGTAGCTCCAGGAAGCCGCGCCCCACATTCCCCACCCCCGCCAACGCCAGCCGTACCGTCACCATAACCCCTTCCCTCTAGCGTCTCACCTGCCTTACCCACCACCCACTCACTAAACTTGCGTCCCCTGGTCATCCTGCGTAGAATAAGGCCGCACACCACCCCTTCGGAGGCGCACATGAGCGCGGCCCAATACTGGTTCGATACCACCCCCGGCACCAACACCTTCGACATCGGCGAACACATCCGCCTGAGTTTCTGGCGCTACGGGCTGGGAACGGCCTGGTTCAAGGCGACGAGCGCCGTCCCACCCTATATGGCTGAGGCCCGCTGGAACGACATATCGTTCCACTTCGAGTGGGTTCCTCAGCAGTACCTCATCCTGCGCCTGCCCCACGCCGAGAAAACGGTCGAGGACGCCTTCGCCCTGGTCCTGGGCTTCAAGCCCGTCTTCCGCTATACCGACGGGAATGAAACCGTCATTGAGTGGCGCAAAGCGGACCGCGCCGCCCGCTGGAACGAGTTGGTCGAACGGGACCAGCCCAACCTCGCGCTGGCGTAAGGCGATGGGATAGTCCTGCCTCAGGAATGTTCGTATTATAGTGTAAAACTCGCAGCGTGCCCAAAACCTTTAGGCACGTTGCTGAGCAGATTGAAATGGCCACTACGGGTTTACCAGTCCAGCTAACGACTTTCATCGGCCGCGAGCGCGACTTGGCAGCCGTGGAACATCTGCTTTCGACCGCCCGCCTCGTGACCCTCACGGGGGTGGGGGGCAGCGGCAAGACGCGGCTGGCGGTCGAGCTGACCAAGAAGGTACGCGCTGGTGTCCAAGACGACGTCATCTTCGTAGACCTGGCGCCGCTGCGTGAGTCGGAGCTAGTGCCCCAGTTGATTGCGCAAACCCTCGGCCTGCGCCTGACGACGGACCAGCCGCCACTTGACGCCCTGCTGGACTTTTTACGCCCTAAACAGTTGCTCATCGTCCTCGATAATTGCGAACACCTCATCACCGCCTGCACCCAGCTTGCCCACCACCTGTTGCTGCATGCCGATGAGCAGCGCCTCCTAGCGACGAGTCGGGAGCCGCTTGGCCTCGTGGGCGAAGCGGTCTACCCCTTGTCCGGTTTGGCCGTCCCTGACGTCAGAGGCGCGGCGGCGGGCAACTTCGAGCCACAAACCCTCCTGCAGTATGATGCTGTCCGCCTGTTCACGGAGCGCGCGCGCCTCATCGCCCCTGATTTCAGCCTCACCCCTCAAAACACCGCCGCCGTCGCCGAAATCTGTCGGCGGCTGGACGGCCTGCCCCTGGCATTGGAGTTAGCGAGCGCCCGCGCCAACGTCCTGACGGCGCAAGATATCGCGGCCCGGCTCGACAACCGCTTTGCCCTGCTCACGACGCGGCTGGCGGGTCGCCCCACGCGTCACCAGACCCTGCGGGCGACGATGGAGTGGAGCTATACCCTGCTGACCGCCGAAGAGCAAACTCTGTTGCGGCGCCTGGCAGTGTTTGCCGGCGGCTGGACCCTTGCCACCGCTACAGCCGTCTGCGCGGGGGACGGGCTTGAAGCCGGACGCACGCTGGGCTTGCTCTCGTCACTGGTTGATAAGTCGCTCGTCATCGCGGACACCGTCGGACACGCCCAGGCGCGCTACCGCTTGCTCGACACGATTCGCGACTACGCCCTTGAGAAGCTGGGTGAGGCAGGGGAGACGGTGCGGCTATGTGACCGCCATCTGGCCCTATTCCTGGCACTGGCCCAAGAGGCCGAGCCGAAGCTCCGCGGCCCTGAGCAGACCACCTGGTTTGAGCGGCTCGACGTCGAACGCGACAACCTGCGCGCCGCGCTACGCTGGGCAGCGACACAGGCCCCCGACCTCGGGGCCCGGGCCTGCTGGGCCTTGGGGTGGTACTGGCTGCGGCGCGGCCTGTTCAGCGAAGGCCGTCAATGGACGGAAACAATGTTGGCTGGCCTGCCAGACGGTAGCGCAGATGTAGCCGACGACGTGCGGCGGGCACAGGCGCTGGTAGTCAGGGGCATGATGGGAATCTACCAATCAGACGGCCCCTTGGCGCGTGCCTCGCTGAAAGAGGCAGTCAGTCGCTTTCGGGCGGTAGGAGACAAGCGTTGTCTAGCTATCGCATTAGCCTGGCTTGGACTGGCCTCGGCTCTCCAGATGGACGGCGCGGCCCAGCGGCTCGCCGCTCACGAGAGCATTGCCCTATCCCGCGAGCTAAATGACCTGTGGTGGCTGGCGTGGGCTTTGGTAAGCGCCGCCTCACCCACCTCCTACCTGGATGACCTGGCGACGGTTGAGGCGCGGGTGCGCGAGAGCCAGGCGCACTTCACGCAGGTCGGTGATCCCTGGGGCGTTGCCTATTCGCATGTGGCGCTGGCGGGTATCTGCTTGAATAGGGGAGACTACACAGGCGTCCGAGAGTGGGGAGACAAATGCCTCCCCCTCCTCAAGGACTTAGGCGATGAGGCGAACGCCAACCTGGCATTGAGCTTCATGGCTCCGGCGGCCAGCCTGGAGGGCGACCACGACCGGGCGCGCCAACTGAGCGAGGAATGTCTCCCCCTCTCGACTCGGCTCGGCGCGCAGTGGAGCCTGGCCAGCGCCCTCCGCAGCCTCGGCTGGGCCGAACGCGCCGAAGGCCATCTCAAGCCAGCCGCCGACTACCTGGGCCGCGCCCTCCAGATGTACCGGCAGATGGACAACCTTCCGGAAGCCAGCGTCGCCCTGGCGGACCTGGCGACGCTCGCCGCTCTGGCGGGCGACGAGCCGACGGCGGCCCGCTTGGCGCGTGTGGCGCAAGCCCAGTACGCCAGGCTGGTTATCCAAGGCTCTGTCTATCAGCAGGAGGTCTACACCACTGACATGACCTTCCTCCGTCGGCGAGACGTTGCGCCCTCCTGCACCGCCTACCCTTCGAGCCGGCGACGCTCGAGCAGGCGGTGGCGGTGGCGCTGAGTGGACGCAGAACCAGGTGACCGAGCGCCACCTGCTGCGGATGGGACACGCGAGGCGCCTCTAGAAAGCCGGGGGCGCAGAGGACCATTCGCTAAGCTGATCTCCTGCGCGAGCGCGAGGTCGTCACCCTCACCGGCAGCGGGCGCGGCCCAATAGTGAAACGCCGACGAACTGGTGTTGAGCAAGCACGGTGGAGGAAGCACATCGCCAATACTGTCGAAACTGGCTTTCATGAGTCGGGCGCAGATTGTACGTTGGGCGATGGAGCAGGGACTGACGTAAGACTGTGGCGACGCAGTTCGCAACATGGGCACAAAGATACGTATGAGAGTACGTGCAGGCACGCATGACAGCCCGCTCGCTTTGCGCTTCAATGAGGTGAAGCTCAAGGATCCAGCAGGAGGTCGCCCGTGCTCGGAAACATCATCTCGCTCCTCGTTCTGCTCGCGCTCGCCGTCGTGTTCGCGTGGCTGACGCGCCGCGCCTGGACTTCGCGGCGCGGGCTGGTCAAGTGGTTTGGCGCCGTCCTGGCCGGGCTGCTGACTGTCATCTCGGCTGCCACGCTAGTCCTGGCGCTCGTCGGGTTCTACAAGCTCGGCCAGCGACACCCCAACCCGATCCCCACCATCCAGGTGGCCCGCACGAGCGCCCAGGTCGCGCGCGGCGAGCAACTGGCCCATATCTGCGCTAACTGTCATGCGTCCAACAGTCAGCTTCCGCTCTCCGGGACAGACTTCGTCGCCAAGTTCGGCCTGCCCCCGATCGGCACGTTCTACTCCCCCAACCTCACGCCGGGCGGCACTATCGACGACTGGAGCGACGGGGAAGTCATTCGCGCGATCCGCGAGGGCATCCATAAGGATGGCCGCTCGCTGCTCATCATGCCAGCGGAGAATTACCGCCATTTAAGTGATGACGACGCGCAGTCTATTGTCGCCTACCTGCGGTCCCAGCCCCCCACCGGCGGACCAACACCCCCCAATTCGTTCAACGTATTGGGCGCGCTCTTCATCAATCTGGTAGATTGGCGCACCGCGCAGCCGCCCGTGAGACAGGTCAGCGCGCCCCCACCTGGCACCCCTGCCTACGGCAAGTACATGGTGAATATCCTCGGCTGCCAGGACTGCCACGGCGCCCAATTGCAGGGCAAGCTGGAGACGGGGCAGCCGGGTCCGCCGCCCGGCCCCAACCTTACCCAGATTGTTCCGCAGTGGACCGAAGACCAGTTCATGACCTTCTTCAACACGGGCAAGCTGCCCGGTGGCGGGACTGTGCCCCTCCTGACCCTCCCCAACGGGTCCACTGGACCCAGGATGCCCTGGACAGAGGTTCGCGCCTCTACCACAGACGACGAACTAAAGGCCATGTACACCTACCTGCACAGCCTGCCGCCCATCGAGGGTCCAGCCCAATGAGCGCACCAACCTCTCTACGAGTGGTAGCCGTCCTCCTGTGGTTCTTCGCGCTGGGTTTTGGTGTGCCCTGCCTGCTAGCTATCCGCAGCCTTTCCGCTGGCCGTGGCATTCCGCTCGTCATGGGGTTTCCCGCCTATGGGGGCGGCCCCTTCGAGCAGCATGGCCTCCCCACCACCATCCCTCTCGTCCTCGGCTTCCTCCTTGTCTGCATCCTGGAGGCGGTCGCTGGCTGGCTGCTGTGGGGCGGTTACAGGGCCGGCGCTATCCTCGCGCTGGCGCTAGTGGTCCCAGGGGGCGCGTACTGGTGGGGATTTGACTTGCCCATACCGCCCATCGTGGCCATCGTCCGCACGATCCTGATCATGGTCAACTGGTCCAGGCTCATTTGATCCTCGCCTTGGCCCCCTACCAGCGGTAATGAACCTATGCCCGCCAGCCTCATCCGCCTCATTCTAGAGAGCGCCTTCAACCAGGGTGATTTGTCCGCTGTGGAAGAGCTATTGACGCCGGACAGTATCACCCATATTCCAGCCTGGGGCCTGCCCCATAGCCGCACCGGGCTGCAACAGTTGATCGCCAGCTTGCGCCTGGCCTTCCCCGATCTTCACTGCGCCCTCGAAGACGAAATCCGAGAGGGCGAGAGGTGCGCGGCCCACTGGACAGTGCGCGGTACGCACACGGGCCTGTTCCTGGGCAACCCGGCCACCGGCAAGCCCATCGTCGCCCAGAGTATCATCTTCGCCCGTACTGCTGACGGTCGCATCGTCGAAGGCTGGCTCCTGATTGACCAGTTCGGGATACTGCAGCAACTCGGAATCGTTCCACCACCACGAGGATAAGGAGGCTCGACATGGCGATGAAACCTGCGCAGTGGATGAAAGGGGCGTTCAAGGTGGCGAATAACCTGCACGTGGCCCTCTATCGCAAGAGCGGGGGGAAACTGGGCAACACGATTGTGGGTATGCCGGTCCTGCTCATCACGACGTTTGGCAGGCGGTCTGGCAAACCCAAGACCAACCCGGTCGCGTTTATCCAGGAGGGTCAGGATTACCTGGTCTCGGCTACCAGCGGCGGGAGCGATTGGCACCCAGATTGGTATCTTAATTTGAAGGCACGTCCCGACGCGAAGATCGAGTTGGGTGGGAAGACGCTGGACGTCCACGCGACGATTGCGCAGGGGGAAGAACGGGCGCGACTGTACGACAGATTCAAAGCCGCCAGCAGCAACTTCGTCAAATACGAGCAGAACACCAGTCGCGTTATCCCGGTGCTTCGCCTAATCCCTATCGAGTTGGAACAGAAGGAGGCATGAAATGAATCAGCCTGCACTCCGCTCGCGAGGGCTAACCGTCCATACACTCGCCATCGCTTTCAGCCTGGCCCACATGGTTATGGATTGGTGGGCCGGCCTGCTTGGACCGTTCGCCCTGCCGGTCCCGGTCGGCCAGGTAGGTGTGCTAGTTCTCAGCGCCGGCATGTACGCCCTGTGGGCCAGGGCGCTCGTCCTCGGCAGCCTGGGCAGCCGTTCCAGCCTGGTTTCGACGATGCTGTTGAGCGCTCTGGCGAGCCTGAACGGGTTCAGCATCGTCGCCTGTCTGCCGCCCTGTGGCGGGGCCTATTCCGTCGCGGACCTAGCCCACATCGGCAGTCTCGTTTTCTGCCTGTGGGCCATCTTAGAGTCATGGCAGGCGCTCAAGCGCCTGCCGCGTGCATCCGCCAGGCATATGGAGCAAACGGCCTAAGACACACGGCGAGAGTGGAACTCTTTTCAGGTCAGCGGCGTCTCTTCACCAGATAACCCACTGTGATGCTCAAGGTAAGTGAAGGAGACGCCAGCTATGTCTATCATTCGTTTGCTCGTGGTGGTCCTGTCCATGGTTCTCATGGTCGCCTGCAGCAGTGATGCCTCGGTGAGCAGCACCGACCCCCTCCCGACCCAACCTGCCAACCCGAATCACGGCCGCGTCGTCGGCGTCGTGCGTGACGCAGCCGGCAAGCCCCTTGCCAATGCCACGTTGGCCCTGGTGGCCGGCCCTGGCCCGCTCATCGAAATCGCGGCGCTGACCAACGAGCGCGGCGAGTACGAGTGGACGGCCCTGGCGGCGGGCGAGTGGACGCTGGCGGCCTACGCCGACGGCTTCCAGGGCAAGCAGTTGACGGTGCGCGTCAGCGCCGGCCAGACGGCCAAGCTCGACTTCACG
>JAHCIP010000237.1 GCA_026129165.1 Anaerolineae bacterium | reverse complement strand
TGGCCTGTTCGGCGGTGGGGTCGGGCGATTGAAAGAGACCATCCATGACCATCTCTCCTCCTATGAGTTAGGCTGATTGTTCGAGGGCGGGGAAGCGATAGCCGAGCCGCGCCGACAATTCCTCGCCCGCCCGCTGAATCAGCGCCACATACTGCGTGACACGATCAAGCGTAAACCGCTCGCTCGGTCCGGCGATGCTGACGGCGGCCACGACACGGCCGGTGTGATCTCGAACCGGGGCCGCGACCGAGTGAGCGCCCCAGTCGAGGTCGTCCAATGTCACGACATAGCCGTCCTGGCGGATCGAAGCGAGTAACTGCGCCAACTCCGTGCGGTCTGTCACGCTGGCCGGCGTTATCTTCGGTAGAGCGATGCGCTCCAAGACACACGGATCCTCTTCCACCATATAGGCCAGCAAGACCTTGGGCACACCGCCTACGTGGAGAGATGAGCGCCGCCCCACCTCTCCATACAGACGGATTGGATGCCTGCTCTCGCGCTTATCGACGCAGACGGCCTCTAGCCCGTCCGGTACGCCCAGGAAAATAGCTTCTCCGCTCGCCTCAGCCAGTTCGTCGAGGATCGGCCGCGCCACCTGCACCAGATCGAGCCGCCGGTGGACGGCTCCGCCCAGTTCCAGCAGCCGCAGCCCGAGTCGGTAGTTCCGCGTCCGGTGGTCCTGCTCAACAAACCCGTGTTGCTCCAGTGTCGCCAGAATGCGGAAGGTCCGGCTCTTGTTCAGACTCAGAGCCTGGCTGATGTCGCTCAAGCTCTGCTCGGTCCGGCCGGGCATCAGGAAGGTTTGCAATATCCGCAACGCGCTGTCAAGGACAGAGATGTTGTAATCCCGCGGGGTGGCGGTCATGGTTGGCCCGGCTTTAGACATCGGCATTCGACGTGCTCGGTTTGATGGACTGGGACGCGAAAACGATGAACTGCCAGGAATACTGGGGCGAGGGGATTTCGGATGGTGAAATGAGGTTTTATTTTACAGCGTACTGTATCACAGATTGGCGCCGCTGTCAATAGGCAAGAACAGATCGTGCAACTTTAGCAGTACTTTGGGGTAGAGAGCCTGATCCAGGAGCAGAGGGCGGGGGGCGGCACGGCTGGGGCATGGGAAGGGCTACCAGTACCCGCACAGCTTCCCGGGCCACCACGTGGCGCAGCAGTACCTGCCCGACAGCGTCGCCGACCGCCGCTTCTACAACCCCTCTGACCAGGGCTACGAGGCGGAGGTCAAGGCGCGTGTCGAGCAGTGGCGGGAAGAAGGGCGGGAGTGATCCCTCACCCTGAGAGACGGCCAGCGTTTCGTCACCGTTTCTCGCCCACCGTTTCCACCCGCAGCGAGTTGGTCTGGCCGGGGACACCGATGGGCAGCCCGGCTGTCATCACCACTGTGTCACCTGTGTCTAGATGACCTGCCGCGCGGGCGCCCTCCATTGCCGCCTGGAACAAATCCTCCGTCGTATGACATGACCGGATAACCAGCGGCTTAACGCCCCAGACGAGGGCCAGGCGCCGGGCTACCTCCAGGCTAGAGGTCACGCCGATAATGGGGGTTTCCGGCCGCCAGCGGGCGACGCCTATGGCTGTCGTGCCGCTGGCCGTGGCCGCCAGGATGGCGCGGCAGTCCAACTCATAAGTAATCTCGACCACGGCCTGGGAGATGGCCTCGGTGATCGAGGCGGCTTTAATGTCGAGAGCCTCCCGGATATGCCCGCGCCAGTCGAGCGTCTTCTCCGTCACCTCCGCGATGCGCGTCATCATCCGCACCGCCTCGACCGGGAACTGGCCGATGGCCGTCTCGGCCGACAGCATCACCGCGTCCGTCCCATCCAGGATCGCGTTCGCCACGTCGCTCGCCTCGGCGCGCGTCGGGCGCGGGTTCTGAATCATCGATTCCAGCATCTGAGTGGCGGTAATCACCGGCCGCGCCGCCAGCCGCGCCTTCTTGATGATGAGCTTCTGCGTAATGGGGACGCGCTCAGCGGGCATCTCGACGCCCAGGTCACCGCGCGCGACCATGACCGCATCGGTGGCGGCGATGATGGCGTCAATGTTCTCGACCGCCTCGACCTTCTCAATCTTCGCTACAATAGGGATGCGCACGCCGTGCTGGAGCAGCGCGTAGCGCAACTCCTGGATGTCGCGCGGGTGGCGCACAAAGGAGAGCGCGACGTAGTCCACGCCGTTCTCGATGGCCCAGGCCAGGTCCGCGCGGTCGCGCTCCGTCAGCGATTGGAGGCTGGTGGCGACGCCGGGTAGGTTGACGCCCTGGTGCGAGCGGAGCGTCCCGCCATGCACCACCACCGTCTCTACGGTGGTGGGTGTCGTGCCCGTGACCTGGAGTTCGAGATTGCCATCGGCCAGGAGGATACGGTTGCCGGAGCGGGCGTCGTGGGGCAGTTCTGGGTAGGGCGCGGTCGCCAGGGAGGCATTCCCCACCACTGGCTCGGTGGTGAGGGTAAACGGCTGGCCGGGCACCAGGTCGGCCGAGCCGCCCTCCAGCGCGCCGATGCGCAGCTTTGGGCCTTGCAGGTCGGCCAGCACCGCGACCTGGACGCCCAGTTCGTCGGCGACGCGGCGAATCGCCGCCAGGCGGCGGCCGTGATCGTCATGCGTGCCGTGCGACATGTTGAGGCGCGCGACATTCAGCCCCGCCTGTATCAGCGCGCGGAGACGATCTTCACCCTCCGAGGCCGGGCCAATGGTGGCGACGATTTTAGTCCGTGGCATACTGACTCCTATATGGAAGGCGTTGGAAGACGATGGCCCTCGGAGTATTGCCCACCTGGCGCTAACCCAGCAGAGACGCGATAACGTGCCCCGTATTCGGGCGATATCGCGTCTCTACATGCGATATACCCCGAGTACCCTACCTTCGGTAGGGCAGGCGGGGTACTTTATCGCGTCTCTAGGTAGGCGTGACCGTCTGCGGCGGCGGTGGTGATGGCATCCGCGTCCGTTGACCCTGACGCTGATGACGTTTGTACAGACGCATATAGCAGCGGCCGCAGTAGCCTTTGGCGTAGTGAGGGTCGGTGGTGGAACCGCACTCACGACACGCCTCATACTTACGGGCCCACCTTCCCGTCTTGAGCATAGCCTCCCCCTTGATGCTGTGTCAGTCAGGCCGCGTTGCGGCGCGCGGTGACTGACGGATGTATACCTCCAGGCGGGTGTCCCGACCCCTGGAGGGGCGAACGTGTAGGCCGGCTGAGGTGTCCCAATCTCACAACCGCTTGCCCCGGCCAGATGATGATCTGGCCTTATGCCAGCATCATACCATAAAGTAGCGAGGGGGTCAATAGAAAGCAAAAGATGGATGCAAAAGCCGAACCGAGCTAAATGCGGCTTGCGTGTGCGGTTTATTTGGCGTATACTGAAACCAGGATTTACCCCGACGCCGAGGAGGCGACCATGACCGACCTACCCGATCCCAACCGCCCTCAAACTCCACCCCCTAGCGCCTCTGGCATTCCACCGTCCTGGTCAGGCGCAAGCGCCCCAGCCGAAGGCTACCCGCCCTATCCCTCGACCGACCTCCCCTCCGCTGAGACCCCACCCGCGCCGCGCCGTGGCCCGCTGGGCCTCAGCTGGCCGTGGTGGATCGCGGGTGGCTGCGCGGTCCTGTTGCTGTGCTGTCTCTGCACGCTCCTCATGGCGGCGCTCTTCGCCATCGCCAACGGGCGCTCCACCCTACCGGCTTCACCCGTTCCTGGCCCCGCGCCGCGTGTGACACCCGCGCCGACCGCCCCACGCCCCTCGTTCAGCGATGACGCGCCCTCCGAGCCGGCCCCGGCCGCCGCCCCACAGCAGGGCAACAGCGCCAGCCCGACGGGGACCGCCGCGCTGGACTTCGAGTTGAGCACGCTGGACGGTCAGAAGGTACGCCTGAGCGATTTCCGCGGCCGCCCGGTCGTCATCAATTTCTGGGCGACGTGGTGCGGGCCGTGCCTGGCCGAGATGCCCCTGCTCAAGAAGACGTATGACGAGCTGAAGGACACCGGCCTGGTGCTACTGGCGGTGGATGTGCAGGAGAAGCCCGACACGGTCCGCAAGTTTGCCGAGAAGGAGCAACTGCCTTTTACTGTGCTGCTCGATGAGACGGGGCTGGTCGCCACCTACTACCGCGTCAACGCCTACCCGACGACCTTCTTTGTGGACCCGAATGGCGTGATCCAGAGCTGGCAGCGCGGGACGCTGACCAAGACGACCCTCGACCGTCACCTGGACCGCATCCGCTAACCCGTGAGAGAAGCCCATGGACACTGACCGTGAGAGTATGCGCCCCGGCGCGCGCAATGCCGTGCAGGTCTGCATGGCGACGCGCCCCGCGGACCGGGTGTTTATCCTGACCGACGATGAGACCCTGGCGGTGGGGGATATTCTGGCCGAGGAGAGCCGCGCCATCACGCCCCACGTGGCCGTGCGCCGGCTGGAGGAGTTTGCGACGCGGCCGCTGGGTGACGTGCCGCCTGCACTGTTCGAGGCCATCCGCGGCTTCCAGCCGACCGTCTTCTTCTATGCCGCTCAGGGCAAGCCCGGCGAGATTGGCTTCCGTATCCAACTGCGGCCCACGCTGCTGGGCGAGATTCCCATGCGCTGGGGCCACATGATCGGCATCACGCCCCAGTTGATGCGCGAAGGGATGCGCGAGGACTACCACCGCATCGCCGCCGTGACCCAGCAGGTCAATGACCGCGTCAAGACGGCGCGAGAGATGAGGATCACCTCACCACGAGGAACCGACGTCACCGCCACCTTCTCGCCCGACCTGCGCTGGCGGCCCTGCCCCGGCCTGTACCACCACGCTGGCGAGTGGGGCAACCTGCCCGAAGGCGAGACGTTCACCTGTCCACAGAGCATGGATGGTGTGCTCGTGGCCGAGGTGCTGGGCGACTACTTCAGCGCCAAATACGGCGTCCTGAGCGCGACGCCCGTCACGTTTAACCTCCAGAATGGCTTCGTGACTGGCGTGTCGTGCGCCAACCAGGCCATCGCGGGCGAGGTGTGGGAGTACCTCAACTCGGCCGAGAACGGCACGCGGGCGGGCGAGTTCGCTATTGGCACCAATATCGGGCTGACGCGGCTGACGGGCAACTTGCTCCAGGATGAGAAGATTCCAGGTATCCACGTCGCCTTTGGCAACCCCTACCCCCACGAGACGGGCGCGCGCTGGAACTCTAAGATTCACGTCGACGTCATCCCCGTGGACGTGACCATTGTGGTGGATGGCGCGACACTGTTCGACCAGGGGGGCTTCCACCTGTGATGTGTCCTAGACCTGACAGGTTCTATGGAATGTGGTTATTTATCCCCGTTACCACCGACTGTCACCCTGAGCGAAGCGAAGGGTCTCGCTTCGCGTAAGGCGAGATGCTTCGCTTCGCTCAGCATGACATATCGAGAACGGGATTAAGATGTACGACCAGTATGCCCAAGTGTTTGCGGCTTCCCCCGGCCACCGCGAGTACAATGCGCGGCTGGCCGAGTTTTTGCCCGGCCTGCTCGACCGCATGGAGGTTCAGGCGCGGACGGTGCTGGACGTGGCGTGCGGCGTGGGCGACCTGGCCCTCGGTCTGACACAACACGGGTTCCAGGTGACGGGCGTGGACCTGGCGCCAGCCATGATCCAGATCGCGCGGAGCCGGGCCGAGGCGCAGGGCGTGGCCGCAACCTTCGACGTGGGCGACATGCGCGCCCTGCCCTACACCGCGCAGTTCGACCTCACGCTATGCTTTGGCGACAGCCTCAACTATATGCTGACGCCCGAAGATGTGCGTAAGGCCCTGGCCTCGATGCGCCGCGCCCTCGTCCCCGGCGGCTGGGCGATTTTCGACCTGCTCACGTCCGGAGCCATCAGCACCTATTACGCGGACCAGGCGTACATCCTCCAGAACAGCGAAGCCGTGTTCGAGGCCCACGAGAACGACTACGACCCCGACACCGAGATTGGCACGCTGACGGTGACGGCCTTTGTGCGCCGGCCAGACGGCGCGTATGACCGCGTGCGCGAGACGCACCACCAGCGCGGCTACCTACCCGAACGGATCCACCGCTGGGCGACGCGCGCCGGCTTCGAGACGCCGACGTGGTTCACTGACTGGGAAATCGCGGAGACGATGGAGGACGACGAGGGCGAGCCGACGCGCGTGTTCTGCATGGCCCGGGCCTTCCCTCCCTCTCCCTCTGGGAGAGGGTCGGGGTGAGGGTCTTAGGCACTAAGCGAGGCACCCAGCCCCTCACCCTACGCCCCCTGCCCCCCGCATGGGGTGTCTCCCAAAGGGAGAGGGGATATGTCATGCAATTATGTGAATTGGCATGGAGAAACCGACCATGACGTCCCCGACCACCGAGCAAAAAGGCCAGCCGACCATCAGCGACGCCGTGGACCGCCGCTGGCTGAAGTTCTACGATGCGGCCGTCCCACCCCACCTGGACTACCCGCGCATCCCCCTCTACCAGTTGCTCGACGACGCGGCGGCCCAGCGCCCCGACCAGGTCTGCGCCCGCTTCTTTGGTCGGCCCTTCACCTACCGTCAGATGAAAGAGGCGACCGACCGGCTGGCGGCGGGCCTGCGCGGGCTGGGCGTGCGGCCCGGCGACCGCGTCGGGGTCCTGCTGCCCAACTGCCCTCAGTTCATCACGGCCTACTACGGCATCCTCAAGGCGGGCGCAGTCGTCCTGCCGCTGAACCCGCTCTACACCGACTACGAGCTAACCCACCACTTCAGCGACTCGGGCGCGGAAACCGTGGTCACCATCCCCCTGTTCCTGCCCAAGGTCGCCCTGTTGCGCGGCAAGACGGGACTTAAGCGGGTCATCGTCACCCGCCTGGCCGATGCCCTACCCTTCCCGCTCAACCTCGCGCAGGGGGTGCAGGAGATGCGGCTGACGCGGGCGGCCAAGGTTCCCGACCTCATTCCCCTCAAGACGCTGACCGGCGCCAAGCTGCCCGCCGATTACCGCCCCGAACCCGTGGACCCGGACAGCCTGGCCGTTCTGATCTACAGCGGCGGCACGACCGGCGTGGGCAAGGGTATCATGCTCTCGCACGCCGCCTGCGTCGCCAATGTCAAACAGATTATCGCCTGGGGCCAGTTGAAGGACGACGACAAGCTGATGGCGGTGCTGCCCCTGTTTCACGGCTTCGGCATGAGCGTGACGATGAACGGGACCATCGGCGCGGGCGGCGAGATGATTCTGCTGCCGCGCTTCAAGGCCCGCGACGTGGTCAAGGCGATCCAGAAGTTCAAGCCCACCTTTTTCCTGGGCGTACCGACCATGTTCGTCGCGTTTAGCAACCTGCCCGACATCGCCAAGTACGACCTGAGCAGCCTGCGGGGCATCTTCGTGGGCGCCGCGCCGCTGACCCGCGCCATCAAGGAGTCGTTCGAGGCCAAGACGGGCGCGCGCATGATCGAGGGCTACGGGCTGACCGAGGCGGTGACGGCCATTATGGCGAACCCGTTCCACGGCCAGCACAAGCTGGGCAGCATTGGCCTGCCCTTCCCCGACGTGGACATGAAGATTGTGGGTCTGGACGACGGCCACGACCTGCCGCCGGGCGAGTTGGGGGAAATCGTCCTGCGCAGCCCGACGCTGATGACGGGCTACTATAAGAAGCCCGACGAGACGGCGCAGACGATTTCCAATGGCTGGCTGCTGACGGGTGACATTGGCTACATGGACGAGGAGGGCTACTTCTACATCACCGACCGCAAGAAGGAACTCATCATCGTCGGTGGGTTCAACGTCTTCCCGCGCGAGATTGATGAGTTGATTTACCAGCACCCCAAGGTCAAGGAAGGCATCTGCGTCGGCCTGCCCGACCCCTACAAGGGCGAGAAGATCAAGGTCTACCTCACGCTCAAGGACGGCGAGACGGCCACCCCCGACGAGTTCATCGCCTACTTCCGCGAGCGCCTGACGGCCTACAAGGCGCCGTCGGAGGTCGAGTTCCGCGACGAACTGCCCAAGAGCATGATCGGCAAGATTCTGCGCCGCCAACTGCGCGAGGAGGAGCTAGCGAAGGGCAAGCGGGCGTGAGGCGTGGTGGGTGGTGCGTATTTCGGCCACTACCGCGCCTACCACAGGCTCAACTGAGGGGAGGCGCGGCGCTGGCCGGCGAGGTGGAGGCGTTAGCGAGACGGCAGACTAGGGTGTCCAGCCCTACCCGTTACCTAAGCGACAGAGCCACTCGTCTAAAGCTGTCACTCGTGCTCGTTCACTGTTTGCCGAACCTCGACGCTAAGTTATAGAGCTACCTTGGAAAACAGGGCAGGGATGTGCTGCCCTGTTTTCTATGTATTAGCACCTGAGAATGAAAGGTAGGTGGTAGTGCTGGCCTCCTTAAGAGAAATGAGAGGTCAACCCAATCGTGGCCTTTATGCGTACTACTACAACAATACTGCAGGTGTATTGGACCTAGTCTATGCTCTCTGGTAGAATATCAAGGGTCAGGATGTGGAGGTGGTCGGAGGACCAGTATTATGGGTAAGATCATAGCATTCGGCTGGTACGGGGGCAAGTATAGCCACCTCGATTGGCTCCTGCCTCTTCTCCCCAAGGCTACTCACTACTGTGAGCCATTCGGCGGCTCTGCAGCAGTGCTGTTGAATCGAGAGCCATCGCCTGTCGAAACCTACAATGACCTTGATGGAGAAGTTGTCAACTTCTTTCGTGTACTCCGTGACCAGAAAGAAGCGATCATCGAGGCTATCGGTCTAACACCCTTCTCCCGTGAGGAGTTTGAGCAGGCAATTGCCGAACCAAACGAAGGGTTATCAGAGTTAGAGCGCGCCCGGCGCTTCTACATCCGAGCCCGCCAGGTTCGAACCGGCCTTGCCCAGACAGCTAGTTCCGGGCGATGGGCGCACTGTCGGCTTACCAGCCGCGCTAGTATGGCTGGGGCCGTCTCAAGGTGGTTAGGAGCCGTCGAGGACATGCCGGAGATCGCCCAGCGTCTTCTACGCGTGCAGATCGAGCATGCGCCTGCAATTGATGTTATCGAACGCTACGACAGCGAGGAAACGCTGTTTTACTGCGACCCACCCTATCCCCACGCGACACGGGGAGATAGTAAGGCGTATGGGTACGAGATGACGGACGACGAACACCGGCGGCTGGCTCACGTACTGCACCATGTCAAGGGCAAGGTTGCTCTATCAACTTATCATTGCGACTTGATAGATACGCTCTACGGTGACTGGCGTTTTGTGGAGGCTCCTGGCAAGATGGCACACTCGGTTAAACAACTACGAACCGAAGTGCTGGTGGTGAACTACGATGTAGGGCAGCAGGTCGAGGAGGCCGACACATGGCAACACCGGCTGACATCCTTGATGTAGCATACCAACGCGCGGAAGCGAGCCGTATGCAGTCATTGGTGCAAGAGGCCGACATACAGAGTCGAGCCGAGTACGTATGTCGCTATCTCCGAAATAGGGCGCCTGTCCGCCTTGTGCTGGCCGCGTTACTGGCAAAGGCTCACCGACCAGGGGTGGACATACGCAAGCCATATACCGAGATTGGCGAGGCGGATGTATATTCCGGGCGAACCTACGACGAAGCCTACATTGCTGAGTTCATCAATAAGTATCGGCTACCGGTCAATACGACCACAGCCTT
>JAHCIP010000236.1 GCA_026129165.1 Anaerolineae bacterium | reverse complement strand
CAGGTCTTTGTGGACCGCTGCGTCATGGACCACAACGCGGGCCGGCTCAGCGCGGAGATTGCCGCCGAAGCCAAGCTTTACACGACCGAGTTGCTGGGCCGGGTGGCCGACCAGTGTGTCCAGCTTCACGGCGGCTACGGCTTCATGCTGGAGTATCCCATCACCCGTCTATTCGCCAGCGCCCGTGTCCACCGTATCTGGGCCGGCAGCTCGGAAATCATGCGCGAGATTATCGGCCGCTCGCTCGGCTTGTAGCCCCCTGTCTCTGTTACCTCCTGGGTTGTGTCTGCATCTAACCCCGCAGACCTATCCCATGTCGGGGACACAGTAACAGGAGCAACAACAATGATGACATCCACCAGCGTCAAGTACGGTTTCGGAACCCGACTCAATGTACCCTACGCCGAAGCCATCTCCCGCGTCAAGGCCGCCCTGAAAGACCAGGGCTTTGGCGTCCTGACTGAGATTGATGTCAAGGCGACGATGAAGGCGAAACTCGGCGTTGACTTCCGCCACTATGCTATCCTCGGCGCGTGCAACCCACCGCTGGCCCACCGCGCCCTGTCCACCGAACTCAGCATCGGGCTACTACTGCCCTGCAACGTGGTGGTCTACGAGGACGAGGGCGGGAGTGTGGTCGAGTTTATGGACCCGGAAGCGGCGCTGGGGATCGTCGGCAACCCTGAACTGAACGCGGTCGCTCACGAAGCCCGACAGCGTCTCCAGAACGCCGCCGCCGCCCTGACTGAGTAACGGAGAGAGGCCGCCGTGTCCCAGGCTGTCCGTCCCACATCCCGTCCCCTGGTCGCCGCCGTCGCCCTCCTGGCCCTGGCCCCGCTGGCCTACCTGCTCCTGTCGCTGACCGGCCTCTCGATCACCGTGCCAGGCGTCGAACGAACGCGGCCCGCGCCCGACTTCACCGCGCCCGGCCTCAACGGCGCGTCGGTCCGCCTGGCCGACCTACGCGGCCGGCCGGTGGTCCTCAACTTCTGGGCGTCGTGGTGCCCGCCCTGTCGGGCCGAGATGCCTGAGTTTGAACGGGTGTGGCAGACCTATCGAGATCAGGGGGTCATCTTTGTGGGCGTCAACACCTCGGACCGAGGGGACAAGGCCCAGAGCTTCCTGCTGGAATCGAAGGTGTCGTATCAGAACGTCGTAGACGCGACCAACGATATCGCCGTCATGTTCGCGGCGACCAGCCTGCCCACCACCGTCTTCATTGACCGCGAGGGCCGCATCGTCAGCCGCCGCGTGGGTGCGATGAGCGCGCAGCAGGTAGCTACCCAGGTGGAAGACCTCCTCCGCTAACGAGGGCGAGTCGTGTCCCTGCTCCAAACCCTACTTGAACGCCTGGGCGCGGCCGGTCAACTTATCACGCTCCTGGCCGCCTATGGCGTGGCTGTCTGGCTGATTGAGAACGAGGCCCAGGCGGAAGGCGGGCCTCCCGTGGACCTCGGCCGCCTGACCACCTGGCTCGGTGTGGGCGCGCTCGTCGGCGGCCGCCTCGGCTTCGCCCTGCCCCACTGGTCCGTCTATCTGCGCTACCCCCTCGACCTGCTCTATGTCACCACCGGGCTGTCCTTTTTCGGCGGGCTGGTGGGCGTGCTGCTGGCCGCGCTCTGGTTCAGCCGCCGGCATGGGGCCGCCCTCAGCCGCCTGCTCGACCTGGTCGCGCCCGCCGTCCTCCTCGGTATCGCCGTCTATCGGCTGGCCTGCATCGCGCGGGGCGACTGTGGCGGCGCGCAGGCGGAGCCGCCGCTGGGCCTCATCCTGCCCGGCGCGAGCGTCCCGCGCTACCCGGTCGAAATCTGGGAGGGGCTGCTGAGCCTCGCCCTCTTCAGCCTGCTGGTCTGGCGGCGCGGCTGGCGTCGGGTTCCAGGCCGCCTGGCCCTGATCGCCCTGGTCGTCTACCCCCTGCTCCGCGCCGGCGCTGACCTCTTCCGCCTCAACCTCGACGGCTGGCCGACGCCCGACCAACGCCTGTCCCTGCTGACCGCCGCCCTGGCTGGCGCGGTGTGGCTCTGGCGCAGACGCACGCCCCCGCCCCTTCGACCGAGCCGTTGACTTACAAAAGCGAGTCAGGTGGTTGGCGAAGACCACCACAGGCTCGCTCTAGCGGTGTGTTACTGATGAAGTGAGGAATTACCCCCCTTACATCCCCCCGCATGCGGGGGGACAGAGGGGGGTGCATTAGGATCAACTCACTCTGCACAAGGAGGACCCATGTTCCGTTCCATTCTTGTCGCTGTTGATAGTTCCGAAGGTTCGAACCGGGCCGTGGATGTCGCCGCCGAGTTGGCGAGGAGTTCTGGGGCGAAGATTACGATCGTCCATGCTGTCGCTGGCCCAGGCGCGATGGTCTTCGAAGACCCCTCCATTGCCGCCCACGGCGAGGACCTGGTCGAGGAATCCGAGAAACTTATCCAGCGCCTGGCCGACCGCATCGCCGACGTCAAGCCCGACGCCAAGCTGATTGACATGCCCGCCGCCAACAACATCGTCCAGACAGCGCAGGCGATGGGCGCCGACCTGATTGTGCTCGGCGTGCGCAAGCGCGGTTTCCTGGACCAACTCCTGGGCCGCGTGACCAACGGCGTCCTGCACCACGCCCCCTGCTCCGTCCTGATCGCGCGCTAGGCTATTCCTCCCTTCGCGACGGGGTGGATTGGAATATCAACCAATCCACCCCGTTTGTGTTGCATGAGGCCGAGCGGACCTAACCCCCCAGCCCCTTGCGCGTCAGGTGGTTTTTGACCCTACCCCCCAGCTATGCTATGATTTCTCGTCTTAATGGGACTTCGACTGTGGGGGTGGTTTCGGCCCGGTGGCCGGCCCGGTCTTCAAAATCGGTGGCGCGGCGTGAAGCGGCGCGGTGGGTTCGACTCCCATCCATCCCCGCCTACAATAGATGAGTATGCAGGCCCTTACCTTCTGGAAAACGGTCACCATGGACCAGGTTAACCTTCTGGAGCGGCTGTTCGCGCTGCTCGACCAACACAGGATTCGCTACTGTGTCATCGGCGGGCAGGCGGTGAACGCCTATGTCGAGCCGCTGGTCAGCCTGGACCTGGACCTGGTCGTGTCGGTCGAGCAGATTGAGGCGGCGGAACGACTGCTGGCGGACGCTTTCACCGTCAAGTCGTTCCCCCACAGCCTCAACCTCTCGCTGCCGGGGTCTGACCTGCGTGTGCCAATCCAGACCGACCCGCGCTATGCCGACTTCGTGGATCGGGCGACGTCTCGGCCCGTCCTGGGGCTGACCTTGCCCGTGGCGAGCGTCGAGGATGTGCTGCGGGGTAAGGTGTGGGCGGCGCTTGACCCCGCCCGACGAGCCAGCAAGCGGCAAAAGGACCTGGCCGACATCGCGCGGCTTATCGAGGCGTATCCCCAGCATCGCTCTCTCGTCCCCGACACGCTGCTGGCTCGCCTCGTCTAGACCATCGGCGTGGCACAGGCTAGAAAGCCTGCGCGCAGACTGGAAAGTCTGCGCCACGCAACTTATAGGAGAGAGCTTATGGCTCCCGTGGTTCGTATTTCCGACATCGGCCAGCACGTCGGCCAGACCGTCACCCTCCACGGGTGGATCTACAACCGTACCGACAAGGGCCGCCTCCAGTTTATCCAGGTCCGCGACGGCAGCGGGACCATCCAGGCCGTCGCGTTTAAGAAAAATATGCCCGAAGCCGCGTTTGACGAGGCCCGCCGCGTTACCCAGGAGTCGTCGGTGGTAGCGACGGGCAGTGTGCGCGAAGACCCCCGCTCGCCCACGGGCTATGAACTGGACCTCAGCGACTTCGCCATTGTCCAGTTGGCGCAGGACTACCCCATCACGCCCAAGGAACACGGCGTGGGCTTCCTCATGGAGCACCGCCACCTATGGTTGCGCTCGGCCCGTCAGCACGCCATTATTCGCATCCGCGCCACCATCATTCGCTCTATCCGCAACTGGCTCGACGACCACGGCTTCACCCTGGTGGACACGCCCATCCTGACGCCGTCGGCGGCCGAGGGGACGACGACCCTCTTCGAGACCGACTACTTCGGCACGCCCGCCTACCTGACGCAGAGCGGCCAGCTCTATAATGAGGCCAATATCATGGCCTTCGGCAAGGTCTACTGCTTCGGCCCGACCTTCCGCGCCGAAAAGTCTAAGACGCGCCGCCACCTGACCGAGTTCTGGATGGTCGAGCCGGAGATGGCCTTCGCCACCCTGGAAGACTACATGGACGTGGCGCAGGACATGGTCAGCACCATCGTCCAGACCGTGCTGGAGAAGCACCAGGCCGACCTCAAGACGGTCGAGCGCGACACGACGTGGCTGGAAAAAGTCGTCGCGCCCTTTCCGCGTCTGAGCTACGACGACGCCGTGGCCCTACTCCAGCAGAACGGCTTCCCCGACTTCCCGTGGGGCGAGGACTTCGGCGCGCCCCACGAGACAACCATCTCCAACCAGTACGACCGCCCGGTCTTCGTCTACCACTACCCGACCCACTTCAAGGCATTCTACATGGAGCCTGTCGAGGGTCGGCCCGAAGTGTGCCGTTCGGCTGACCTGCTCGCGCCGGAAGGCTACGGCGAGATCATCGGCGGCGGCCAGCGCATGACCAGCCTGGAACTACTGGAGCAGCGCATCCAGGAGCACAAACTGCCCCGCGAAGCCTATGAGTGGTATCTCGACCTGCGCAAGTATGGCTCGGTCCCGCACTCCGGCTTCGGGCTGGGTATCGAGAGGACCGTGGCCTGGGTCTGCGGCCTGGAGCACGTGCGCGAGACCATCCCCTACCCGCGCATGCTGGAGAAGATCTATCCGTAATGCGTAGTGCGTATTCCGTATTTCGGACAGGGAAATACGAAATACGCACTACGAAATAGGTTTATGCGCGTCCTCGCCTTCGGCACCTACGACCCCACCTATGCCCGCACCCGTAACCTGCTCGACGGCCTCCGCCTGAATGGGGTGGAGGTCGTTGAGTGTAACGCGCCCCTGTGGGCTGGCACCGACGACAAGGTGGCGGCGATTCGCGGCGGCCCGCGACTGATTGGCTTCGCCGGGCGGTTGCTCCGCGCCTATGCCCGCCTGCTGCGGCAGTATGCTGGGGTGGGCGACTACGATGTAATGCTCATCCTCTACGGGACGCTGCTCGACTTCTACCTGGGCCGCGTCCTGGCCTGGCTGGCCCACCGGCCGCTGGTCCTCGACGTGCTCATGTCGGTGTGGGTCATTGCCAAGGAGCGCGGCCTGTTCCAGCCGGGCGACTGGCGCGAATGGGTGATTCGGCTGGTGGAGGGGACGGCCCTGCGCTCCGCTGACTATCTGCTGGCCGATACACCGCAGTACGTAGCAGTCCACGAGCGGCTCTACGGCATAGCGCCCGCCAAGTTTGGCTTGATACCCCTGGGGGCTGACGGGCGGCTATTCCAGCCTGCGCCGGACTATCTGACTCACGCGGCGCGTCAGGTCGACACGTTCGAGGTCGTCTATCATGGCCTGTTTGTCCCGCTGCATGGGACGCAGTGGATTGTCGAAGCGGCGGCGAGGCTGCGCGACGATCCGACCATCCGCTTTACCTTCATCGGGGATGGCGTGGCGCGGCGGCCAGCCGAGGAGCAGGCGCGGCGGCTCGGCCTGACCAACGTGACGTTTCGCGGCCTCGTCCCCCGCGCCGCGCTCCAGGAGGCGCTACGGGAGGCCGATGTGGTCATGGGCGTCTTCGGGACGCAACTCCAGGCTCAAGTGTCCACACCCAACAAAATCTACGAGGGGCTGGCGCTGGGCAAGCCAGTCGTTACCGCCTATACGCCGGCCTCGGCTCCGCAGTTCCGCCATGGCCAACACCTGTTGTTCGTGCCGGTCGCTGACCCACAGGCGCTTTCCAGCGCCATCCTGACGCTGCGCGCCAATCCATCCCTCCGCGCCGCCCTGGCCTACGGCGGCCGCCGCCTGTTCGAGACGCGCTACGACATCCCCCACCTGGGCGCGCTGGCGAAAAGGCATCTGGAACAATCCCTATTCCCTAATCCATGAAACTCTCCGTCATTATCCCTAACTTGCACTCCCCCGTCCTTGACCAGACGCTGGCTGCCCTCGCCACCCAGACCTGGCCCCGCGAGCAGATGGACGTGGTCGTTGTCGGGCCGGACCGCTACGGCTACACGGCGCGCTTCCCTTTCGTCGTCCACCTGGACCCGCCCGCCGCCAAAGGGGCTTCGGCGGCGCGCAACGTCGGCATTCGCGCTACTGAGGGTGAGGTAGTGGTCTTCTTGGACGCCGACGGCGTGCCGCGCCCCGACTGGCTGGCGCGCTACGCGGCGTGGTTCAGTAATTCCGGGGTGAGTGTGGTGGGGGGAGGGGTGACGTGGCGGTGGGATGAGCCGTACTGGACGGTGTGCGACAACGTGAGCCGCTTCTACGCGATGGCGGCGTCGGCCCCGCCGGGCGAGCGCCCCAACTTGCCCACGCTCAACCTGGCGGTGCGCCGCTCGGCCCTGGAGCAGGTGGGCCTGTTCAACGAGGGCTTCTTCGCGCGCATCGGGGAGGACACGGAGCTATGCGCTCGCTTGCGGCGGGCAGGCAATCGCGTCCACTTCGACCCGTCTATCGTGGTCGAGCACCGGCAGGCCCGCGCCACATTCCGCGTCGTCTGGAACACCGCCTGGCAGCAGGGCTACCACTCGCTCAAGGTGGACTCGGCCTACGCCGACGACGCGGGCTTCCCGCGCCTGCTGCGCCACCCTCTCGCCCTGCGCCTCGCCTCGCCCGCCATCGCCGCCGCCGTAACGCTGAACATCTTCCGCCAGCGGCCGGCCTTCCGCCGCCACCCAGTCTGGCCCGGCGTCTACCTCGCCAAGCTGGCCTGGTGTTGGGGCGCGGCGGAAAGGTTAAGGATTAAGGATTGATGATTGACGATTGACGATTGACGATTGACGATTGGAGGCGGAAAGCGGAAGGCGGCTGTGTACACCCTTCCGCCTTCCGCCTTCGTCTTTCCGACTACTGACTACCAGCCGAGCGAGCCAGCGGGGGCGGAAGGCCGGGCGACCGCCAGTCGGTTCAACGGGCTGGCTGACGGCGGCCTCGGCGGCGGGCAGCGTGGGGCGAGCGGCGGGCTGGTGAGCCTTGAGGGCCTGGACAGTCGAGAAATACAGACACAGATCGGGCTGACTGACACTACCTTGCATGATGACAACCTCCTAATGGCGATGGGTAAGCGTTTGTTTCTGCTCCCATTATCGTCTAAACAGGCGGCTGTGTCTGTAGGGGAAACCGACTAATTCAGTCGAGGGCGACCGACTAGTTGCGGGGCGAGGGACCGAATCTTTAGGGCGGGGAACCGAATCGTCTCGGAGGGCGACCGAATCGGCCTTGTAGACCCTAATGAGTTTTGACCATCAAAACCGAATACGCGCCCAAGCTGGGGCGTTTAGGCCCCAGTGCTTGCGGGACAAAACTCTCGCCACGAGGGCACTGCGGCGTGAACGCCGCAGCCTGGGGAGGCAGGCTAACCGCTTATTCGGTTTTGGTCGTCAAAAATCATAAGGTCTTCTTGGCGTTACATCTCATCGAGGGGCGTGGGGGCGGAGGCGAGGCCGCGCTCGACGGCCCAGGCGGCGATCTGGGCGCGAGAGGTGAAGCCCAACCGGGTGAGAATGCGGGTGATATTGGCCTCGACGGCCCGTACGCCAATGACCAGGCGCTCGGCGATGGCGCGGTTGGACAGCCCTTGTGCAACGAGGGCCGCCACTTCACGCTCGCGCGGGGTGAGGCCGCCCCAATCAGCGGGAGGGTGGGTGGTGGGTAGTGGGGGAGTGGGTAGAGTGGGTTCAGGGTTGCTAGACAGGGCCAGGGCAATGGCCGCATCGAGGTCGAGGGCTTCCCCCTCGGCCCAGGCGCGCTTAAAAGACGGCATGTCGAGCAGCGCGTGGGCCAGCGCCAGGTCGTGGTCATAGGCGACGCGGTCAAACGGCGGCATCTCGATACCCCGGCGAGCGCGGAGGCCGGCGGCGGCCCCAAACAGTAGGGCGGCGCGCGTACCCTGGCCTTGAGCGGCGGCCAGGCCCGCCAGCCGTTCGAGTGTATAAGGCAGCCCGGCGAGTTCGTCCATCGCCCGAAAGAGCGTCAGGCTGTCTCCTAACAACTGTTTCGCGCGGGCGGTGTCACCTTCGTGACGGGCCACCATGCCTAGAAAGTTGAGAATCCCGGCCGCCGCGTGGCGGTCACCGATTGCCTGACATAACTCTAGGGCGCGTTCGAGCCGTCCTCGCGCCACGGCGTATAGCCCCTCGTCAAAGTCTACCCAGGCCAGAGTGAGCAAGGCCGCCGCCTTCGCCCACGGCGCCCCTAGCTCCTCGGCCAGCCGCCACTGCTCCTCGTGGAGCCGCCGGGCCTCGGCCAGGTCGCCCTGGTGGCGGGCGATCTCGCCTAACCCAACCAGCATCCCGATGTGCGTCACGCGGCTGCCCAACGCCTGCGCCAAGGCCCGCCCTTCCTGAAACAGAGCCGCCGCCCGTTCGTACTCCCCGTGAAAGCGTAACATCTCGGCCAGGCCCTGCAGCGTCACCAGCAACCCACGCTTGTCATCGAGGCCCCGCCAGGTGACCAGGCTGCGCTCCATGAGCCGAATCGCTTGCGTACGGTGGCCCCGGCTGTAGACCTCCCAGGCGCGGTTCGCCAGCGACGCCGCCTCGCCCAGGCGATGCCCCAGCTCCGAGGTGAGGGTGGCGCTCTCGTCGTTGAGCGCCACCGCCTGGCTAATGTCGCCTTCGAGCCGCGCTACGCTTGCTGCCGTGTCGAGCGCTCGTGCCATACCCCAGCGGTCGCTGGCCTCACGGAACAGCGCCAACGCCTCATCCACCAGCGTTCGGCCTCGACCGATCTCGCCCGCGTTGAGCCAGACATCCGCTAGTTCGATGAGCGCGTAGGGGAGGTCCGGCCCGGGTGTAGCGCGGAGGAGGATGACGCTCTCTTCCAGGACCCGCCGCGCCTCGGCCCAGTCCCCCTGCGCCGAGGCGATCGTTCCCAGGCCGTACAACGCTCTGGCCCGCGCCGTCGCTACCTCACCTGCTTCGGTCATCCGTCCTTCGTCGTCCGTCTGCGTAAGCGCGGTGGCAAGCCAGCGGCGGCCCTCGGTCCAGTGGCCGCGCTGGAACCAGAAGTCCACCAGGTTGGCGGCCAGTTCAATCGCTGCCTCCCTTTGATCGGTGTCCAGGAGCCATTGGAGCGCGGCTCGCAGGTTGTCGTGTTCGGTCTGCAAGCGGTTGAGCCAGGCGGTGTCGGCGTGGCGGACCAGCGGCGCGGCGGTCTGGGCCAAGGCCCGGTAGAAGCGGGCATGCCGCCCCCGCGTCTCGCCTTCCTCCGCGCTGGCCTGGAGTTGCGCCAGGGCATACTCGCGGATGGTTTCGAGCATGGAGTAGCGCAGCGAGGTTGACGGAGGACGGACGACGGACGACGGAGACAGTTCCAGTCCCCCTTCCTCCCGGCGCAGCAGGCTCTTGGCGAGCAGCGACTCGACACCGTCTGCGACCGACGGAAGACCGATGACGGAGGACGGAGGCAACATCCCATTGCCCCTCTTCCCGCTTCCGTCGTCCGTCGTCGGTCTTCCGTCTTCCGTCAGCCCGCTAGCCACCGCCTCCGCCGCCTCGAGGGTGA
>JAHCIP010000235.1 GCA_026129165.1 Anaerolineae bacterium | reverse complement strand
CAACTAAAGTTGTGTTTATAAGGAGGCTCTATGCTGCAAACCGACCCGGCCGCCACCCTGGCCGACCTGAACGAGCGCATCACGTCCATCTGGGGGCGTCTTTGACATTGACGGCCAGCGCGCGCAAGCCGAGAAACTAGAGGCGCAGAGCCACGCGCCCGACTTCTGGGACGACACGCAGTCGGCGCAGAAGGTCATGCGCCAGGCTTCCGAGCTGCGGAGTACGGTGGATACCTGGACTGGATTGCGCCAGCGGTCGCAGGATGCTGTGGACCTGTGGGCTATGGCGGTCGAAGAAGGCGACGAGGCTACCCAGGCCGAACTCATCACCGAGGCGCAGGCTATCAGCCAGGAACTCGAAGGGCTGGAGTTCCAGTTGCTCATGGCGGGTGAGTATGACCGCAACAACGCTATCCTGTCTATCCATGCCCAGGAAGGTGGGACCGAGGCGCAGGACTGGGCGTCTATGCTATTGCGCATGTACCTGCGCTGGGCCGAGCGCAACGGCTTCAAGACCGAGGTGATTGACCAGACCGAGGGCGAGGAGGCAGGCATCCTGAGCGCGCAAGTCATGGTCACTGGCCCCTATGCCTACGGCTACCTCAAAGCCGAGCGCGGCGGCCACCGTTTGGTGCGCATCTCACCCTTTGACGCGGCCCGCCGCCGCCACACCTCATTCGCCCTGGTCGAAGTGCTGCCTGAGACGGATGATAACATCAACATTGTCATCAATCCCGATGACCTGAGAATGGATGTCTACCGTTCCGCGGGCGCGGGCGGCCAGAACGTCCAAAAGAACAGTACGGCCGTGCGTATCACTCATTTGCCGTCGGGTATTGTTGTCGCCGTGCAGAACGAGCGCTCGCAGCTTCAGAACAAGGAGACGGCGCTGAAGATACTCAGGGGCAAGCTCCTGGAGATCGAAATCGAGAAGCGCGAGGCAGAGATGGCGCGGCTCAAGGGCAACAACACGGCCGGCTTCGGCAACCATATTCGTTCCTACGTCCTGGCCCCCTATCAACTGGTCAAGGACTCGCGCACGGGCTATGAGATGGGCAATGCCCAGGCCGTCCTGGATGGAGATATTGGCGGCTTTATGGCGGCCTATCTCAAGGAGCAGGTCAACGCCGCGAGTTGACACTCGAATGGGCTGCACGTTGGCTAAATGAACCTCCTTCCAATGTCTACCGAGTAAATGTGCGGCTCTTGGTGATATTGGGCAGGAAAAGGTTCGCTCTGACCGAGATGGTCGGTAGGGGCGTCACGGTTGGCCTGGGTCCAGTGGTTGGTGTCGGTGTCACGGTTAGGCCAGGTGTGGGAGCCGCCATCCCATGTGGACCTGGGCCGCTAGGCTGGCTGGCATGACACACGGTGCAGGTGTCCAGCGTACCCGCATGCCCCTGCAAGGCATAGAACTTGATGGCGTCATTCGGTTGAGTGCTGGGCGCGATGGCGTGGGTGCTGTCGTGACACGCCTCGCAATAGACGCCGCCATGTTCCTTTGACATGCGATACAAAGGCTGGTTTTGCTGAAAGCGGCTGCCGTGACAGGCGCCGTTGTCACAGCGCGGCTCATTGAGCCAGGGGTTGGGATTGCGGCTCACTGTAGCCATCGGTCCGTGACAGTTGATGCATGTCATGCCCGCCTGCGACATTACATCGCGGAGGCACTGGGTTTGTGGACCAGGGTGGCAGTTATAGCAGCCGGCGGTATTCTGGGTGACGCGGTCTTGGTGTTGGTCGTGCATCGCCCGGGATAGATTGGGTACGCCCGCCACGCCTGGCGCGCCCAGCGCATTCGAGGCATGACACTCGGCGCATAGGATAGGCCGGCGGTTCATGAGCGGGCCGCTATGACCAGGCGGATAGTCATCCTGTTCTTCCCGGTCATGGAGGGTCAGAATATTGGTCTCCACCCGTCCCGTGGCGATGTGGTCAATAGCGCCGTCGTAGTGACAGGTGTCGCAGTGCATCTCAGTCGAGACCGGGGCGACCACGGTATTGCGGGCTAACTCCTGGCCGGTGGTCGCGTCACGAACGATAATGGTTGCCAGTTGGTAGGGGTACGGGACGGTCGGCGCGCTGTCGCGGAACTCGGTCAGGGGAATTCCCGTGACCACGAAGTGGTCGCCCTCAGGCGCCATGTCCCCGGCCAGCCCATGCCCTGTGAGGCCAATGTTGGGCGGCAGATTCACACCAAACAGCGCCTGGTCGTAATCCCAGAAGTTCGACTTGCCAACTGAGTAGGTATTATCCGCGAAGTGGTAGGTGACCGTAATCCCCGTGGTGACAATCAGCGGCGGATCGCCCACCCGGACGACTTGCGCCCATAACGTGTTGTACGGGGGCAAGACGGCCAGGTCCTGAAAATCGCGGTTGTAACAGTGCATCCCCAAATCGTTCCAGGCCAAGACGACATAGCTGCCAGGAGCGTTGGAGACGCTGGGGGGAGAGGTTGAAGGGGCCATCTGACTCATTCGACTGGTGGTGAGGGGAACTAGACACGCAAAGACCACGAGTAGAGAGGTCAAAATAGCCCCTCGATACTGGGTTGAGGGAATCATAGCGGCCTGCCTTTTTCACACGTATCAGGGAGCCAGGAACACCAGCCATTCTCAGTATAGCTCATTCTGATAGTGGACTCGTGGTGAAGCGTTAACCTGAGGTGGTGAGATGTACACCGGGAAGTAGGCAGACGGGGCATGCAGTGGTGTCTTGATAGGAGTGGCATTTCAGATGCGAGCCAGACTTGACGAATCGCCTCGCGCACCCTAGAGTTTGAGCAAGACAGGAACCCGTTTTCCGGCAAGAAAACGGGTTCCTCGTGCGCCCATCACCAACTACTAAGGGGTCCACAATGGCAAAGAAAGTCCGTGCCGCGATTATCGGTGTGGGTAACTGCGCCTCGTCGCTCGTCCAGGGAGTCCAGTATTACCGCCATGCCCAGCCCGATGAATTTGTGCCTGGCTTGATGCACGTCAACCTGGGGGGCTACCACATTGGCGATATCGAGTTTAGTGCCGCCTTCGATATTGACCAGAACAAGGTCGGCCGCGACCTAAGCGAGGCGGTCTTCACCGCGCCGAACAACACCATCAAGTTCAGCGACGTGCCTCACCTAGGTGTGCCGGTCCAGCGCGGTATGACTCACGACGGCCTAGGCCGTTATCTCAAGGAGATTATCACCAAGGCGCCTGGCCCGACGAGTGACATTGTCCACATTCTGCGCGACACAGGCACGGATGTCGTCATCAACTACCTCCCGGTGGGGAGTGAGATGGCGACTAAGTGGTATGTGGAGCAGATTCTCGAAGCGGGCTGCGGTTTTGTCAACTGTATCCCTGTCTTCATTGCCCGCGAAGCCTATTGGCAGAAGCGCTTCCAGGAGCGTGGGCTGCCCATGATTGGCGACGACATCAAGTCGCAGGTGGGGGCGACGATTACCCACCGCGTCCTGACCCACCTGTTCCGCGAGCGCGGCGTCAAGCTGGACCGCACCTATCAACTCAATTTCGGCGGCAATACTGACTTCTACAACATGCTGGAGCGCGAGCGCCTCGAGTCCAAGAAGGTGTCCAAGACCAACGCCGTGACGTCCCAGTTGGACTACCAATTAGAGCCGGACAATGTCCATGTCGGCCCTAGCGACTATGTGCCCTGGCTCACCGACCGCAAGTGGTGCTATATCCGCATGGAGGGAACGACCTTCGGCGGAGTTCCGCTAAACCTGGAACTGAAGCTCGAAGTGTGGGACTCACCTAACTCGGCCGGCGTGGTCATTGATGCCGTGCGGCTGTGCAAGCTGGCGATGGACTGCGGCATCAGCGGCACGCTGGAAGGCCCATCGGCCTACCTGATGAAGTCGCCGCCGATCCAGATGGCCGATGACGACGCCCGCGACCAGACCGAGCAGTTCATCCAGGCGGCGAGCCAGCCGACCGCGCCGCACGCGGTCGCCCAGACCAACGGCCACGCCGAGTAACAGTGGTCAGTGGTTGGTGGTATGTCTTATTATCTCTGGCTCGCCCTCTACTGGCTCGCCAATCACTTGCCCGAACGCGTGGGGTGTGCCCTCTTCGCGCTGATTGGCCGCGTCACCTTTTTGGTGGCGCGGCGCTGGCGGGCCAATGCCCTAGACAACATGCGCCATGTCCTGAGACCACCCGCCAGTCAGCGCGAGGTCGAACAGACAGCGCAGGCGGCAGTCGTCCACCAGTTCACCAACTACTGGTATATGCTGCGGCCGCCCGTCTCCGATGATCGCTGGCCGGGTGGCTCTACGGTAGACGGCTGGGAGCACCTGGACCAGGCGGTGGCGCGGGGGCGGGGCGTGATCCTCATCAGCGCCCACTTTGGCAGCCCTGAACACCTGGCCGACCTGCTGCGACGCGAGCGCGGCCTGCGGCCCCTGGCTCCGGCCGAGACAATCCGACCAGAGAAGCTCTACCACTGGTTCGTGGCTGTGCGCGAGCGGCGTGGCGGGCGGGGCATCCCGGCCGACCAGTCGGCGCTGGAACTGATCCGGGCGCTGCGGCGGGGCGAGGTGATCGCCGTTGCGGCCGACCTGGATACGACGCGCCAGGGCGAGCCGACGGAGTTCTTTGGCGCGCCGGCCCAACTGCCGCAGGGCATGGGCCGCCTCGCCCTGATGACGGGGGCAGCAGTCGTGCCCGTGTTTGTCGTGCGCCGTCCCGATTGGACCTTCCACACGGTCTTTGAGCCGCCCCTCGTCTTCGAGCGGACCGGCGACCGTGAGGCTGATCTGCGCCGGGCGCTGCGGCAATTGGCCCAGGTCATGGAACGCTGGATCCGCGCCTATCCGACGCAGTGGACCCAGTTTAATCCCATCTGGCAGTGGGCGAACGTGACAGAATCACCCGCTTCTGGTATCATTGACGCAGACGTCCATCCCCCACCGTGAGGAGCCGACTATGCGTATCGCCCTGGTCTCGCCGTACGATTTCCCCTATCCGGGCGGCGTGACGGAGCATATCAAGCACCTGGACCGCGAATTGCGCCGCCTGGGTCACCAGGTGACGATTATCGCGCCCTCCACGTCGGCCCCCGACAGGTTAGAAGACAACATCATCCGCATCAGCGACGACATCTTTTCGGTTCCCTGGAGTGGCTCCGTCGCCCGCCTCACCCTATCCCCTCAAGTTTATCAGCGTGTCAAACACGTCCTGGCCGAAGGCCGCTTCGACATCGTCCACGTCCACGAGCCGACCGTCCCGCTCCTGCCGCTGGCCGTCCTGCGCCACTCCCGTTCCATCAATATTGGCACTTTCCATGCCTACCGCGAGACGGCGCACCTGGGCTACGAATATGGCAAGGGGTTGCTCGATCCATTCCTCGACCGGCTGGATGGGCGGATTGCCGTCTCGCACGCGGCGCGGGACTACATTTCACAATACTTCCCCGGCGATTACACCATAATTCCCAATGGCGTCGACGTCGCCCGCTTCGGCGGGCCGCACGTCACGCCCATCGAGGCCTTGCAAGACGGCAAGCTAAATATCCTGTTTGTCGGGCGGCTTGAACAGCGCAAAGGCTTCCGTTACCTCCTGCGCGCCTTTCCCTACATCAAGGCCGCCGCCCCCGAGGCGCGCCTGGTCGTGGTCGGCGCCTTTACGAAAGAGGACCGCGCCCCGTTCCTGCGCTACTGCCGCACCCACGGGTTGCGGGACGTCAAATTTGTCGGCTTCGCCCCTGCCGACCAGTTGCCGCGCTATTATCGCTCGGCGCACGTCTTCGTCTCGCCCGCCACAGGCTACGAGAGTTTTGGCATTGTTTTGCTGGAGGCCATGGCGGCCGGCGCGCCGGTCGTCGCCTCAAATATCGCCGGTTATCGGTCGGTCATCACCCCGGAACGAGATGGGGTGCTCGTGCCGCCGGAAGATCCCCAAGCCCTGGGGGAGGCGATTGTGGACCTGCTGCGTGCCCCGGAGCAACGCGAGCGGCTGAGCGCGGCAGGGCGTATGACGGCGCAACGCTATGCCTGGCCTGTCGTCACCCAGCAGATTGTGGACTATTACCAGGCGCACCTTAACGCGCCGGGCGCCCGCGAGCCAGCCCGGCACGACCGTTCGCTGCGTGTCCTGGCGTCGCGGGTGGCGGGCTGGTTCGACCCGAGGCAGCCATGACGGCGCGGGCAACGGTTCAGATTGGCGAGGTTGTGGAGGATACATGCTAACCGACAAGGCGCGCCGCTGGTCGGCGGGCATCCTCACCCCCATCGCACGCGGGCTGTCGGCGCTGGGCTTGTCGCCCGACGCCTTGACCGTCCTGGGGCTGCTGTTCAATATGGGTGTGGCGTGGGTTCTGGCGTGGGGCCCGGGCTGGTGGGGCTGGGGGGCGCTGCTGCTGATTCTCGCGTCCATCTTTGACGCCTTCGACGGAGCCGTGGCGCGGTTGACCAACCGCGTGACGCCCTTCGGCGCGTTCCTCGACTCGACGCTCGACCGCCTGTCCGAGGCGTCTATCTACCTGGGGCTGCTCTACTGGTACATCACGACCACGCCGCCGCACACGCTCGAACCCGTCCTCATCTACCTGACCATTGTCGGGTCCATCATGGTCAGCTACACGCGGGCGCGGGCGGAGGGGTTGGGGTTGCAGATGAAAGAGGGGTGGTTTACACGGCTGGAGCGCATGATTGTCGTCATTGTGGGCTTGGCTGTCTCCGCCTATGACGACCGTCTCATGCAGGTGGTCCTACTGGCCCTGGCGTTGGGCACCAATATTACCGTGGTCCAGCGGATTCTGTCGACGCGGAGCAAGCTAAGGAATAGGGAGTAGCCAGTAGTCGGTAGTCGGTTATCTGTACTGTCTACTCGATACTGACTACTTCTTAGAACCGGAACACCTGCAGCAAGCGCTTCTCTGTCTCCCCCTCGACGTGGGCTTCGACTTCGACATAACTTTCGAGGCCGGACCCGCGCAGCTTTTCCTTCAGCAGTTCATCCACCTGGAAGATGCCGGCCGAGTTGCTCATGGTGATGGCGATGCGGATGGGCTTGGTCTCACCCGCCTCGATGCTGACGCCTTCGACGGCGGCCGCCGAGAGCGAGTGAATATTCACCTGTCCTGCCTCGAACGGGATGCGCGAGCGCCCTTTCGCCATATCCAGCGCGTCGGCCACCCGCACGACGCCTGCTTCGAGAGTGAGCGGCCGGCCGTTACTGCGGTGCCCGATGATCGCGTGCAGGACTTCAGAACGCACAATCGTCGCGGTGAATGGCATGTAAATGCCGTCGAGGAGTTCTTTGAGTTTGGTCGAGGCCAGGAACAGGCTGAAGTGCTCGTGGTCTACACGGTGGATAGACATGCCAATATCATGCAGCAATGCGGCCAGCGCCACGACGACCTCCGCATCATCCTCGGTCAGGTTGTAGTCGCTGACGATGGTCGGCGCGGCGCCCGACCCGACCACGGCCCGCAGCAGGCGCAGGGCGACATTGGCGACGAGTTGGACATGTACTGGCCCGTGGTCGCTCATGCCGAGGCGTTTGACAGCATTGGTATTGGCCGCGTGCCACCAGGCGAATAACTCGACGTCATTGTTGACACGCTCCAGGATGGCCTGGAGTGTCGTGTTGTTCTCAGTCGGCAGGTGGATGGAGGTCAGGTCAAGCTTGTCGTCAAAGGCGTTGACAGCCGGGGCGGGGACATCGTAGTTGTCGCCTGGCATCATAGGGAGCGGGGTAGGAGAGGGTTGCGGCATGCTGGCTCCTGGGTTGACCGCTTACAGGGGCGCGTTGGTCTCTGGGGCAGGCACGTTGTCTGAGGCGGCTGAATAGATGGCGCGTTGGAAGGCCCTCAAGCCGCAACTGAGGGCGGCTCGCTCCTCATCGTTCATGCTCGCCATCAGGTTCGCCAACCGCGTTTCCATCCGTGCCCGTAAGTCCATGAACAGGCTGTCCCCACTGTCGGTGAGCCGCAGCCGCACCACCCGCCGGTCGCGCGAGTCGGTCTCCCGTTCGACCAGCCCCTTATCCACCAGCCCGGCGACGATCTTGGTCATCGTCGGCATGGTGACATTGTGACGCTCCGCCAGCCGGCCCATAGTATCATGGCCGTGGTGGTGCAGGTAGGCGAGGATACGGTATTGGGGAACGGTTCCTAGCCCCTGTGGCACGTCCCGCATATCATGCGCCAGGGTCCGCATGGCATGGGGGAAGGTTTCCAGAATCAGGCGCGCGCACTCGATTTCTGTCGTTGACATACCAGCCTATCTTCAAGGGGAGACTATTGAAATGGTAGGCACATAGATAGGCTTTGTCAAACATGGGGGAGTTTAGCGATTCGGTCAGGATTTGTATAGGGCGCGAATGGGGTTAAAATTTAGGGCTTAGATAGGCAATCGGCGCGATGCGCTCGAAGCAGCGGGGACTGGGGCCAGGAGGGGCTGGCCGAGACGCCCCGCTCCGGCTTCGAGCGATCTCTTGTAGAGAGACGAAAGGACAAGGGTGAGGCAATGAGTGTGGCCCGACCGCGAGCCATTCTGGCCCTGGAAGACGGTGCGATTTTTGAGGGCGTCGCGTTTGGCGCGACGGGCGAACGGGGCGGTGAGGTGGTCTTCAATACCGGCCTGACAGGCTACCCCGAAGTCCTGACCGACCCCTCCTATAAAGGGCAGATTGTGGTGATGACCTACCCCCACATCGGCAACTATGGCATCACGGCCGAGGACTTCGAGTCGTGGCAGCCGCACGTTGAGGGCTTCGTCGTGCGCGAGTTCAGCCCGCTGTCGAGCAACTGGCGCGCCCAGACCACGCTGGAGGACTTCCTGCGTCATCACGGTATCATTGGCATCTCCGAGGTGGACACGCGCGCCTTGACACGGCACATCCGCCGCCTGGGCGCGATGCGCGGCTATCTCTCCACCGTCGACGCGGATCCGCGTGATGTCGTGGCGAAGGCGCAGGCATCGGCGGGCATGATTGGCCGCGACCTGGTCCAGGTAGTGACGACCGACCAGCCCTTTGTCTGGAACCCCGACGCGACTGACCTGCCCTTCCACATCGTCGCCTATGATTATGGCGTCAAGCACAACCTGTTGCGCGAACTGGCGGCGCGGGGTTGCCGCGTCACCGTTGTGCCGGCCACCCTGCCCGCCTCGGACGTGCTGGCGCTGGATCCCGATGGCGTCTTTCTCTCCAACGGGCCGGGCGACCCGGCCGCCCTCGACTATGCGGTGGACAATGTGCGGACGCTGCTGGGCCGCGTTCCTCTGTTCGGCGTCTGCCTGGGCCATCAACTCATGGGGCTGGCTGTCGGCGGGACGACGTACAAGCTCAAGTTCGGCCATCACGGCGTCAATCAGCCGGTCAAGCACCTGGCGACGGGCCAGGTCGAGATTACCTCGCAGAACCACGGCTTCGCGGTGGACCCGGCCTCGCTGCCCGACGCAGTCGAGATCACCCACCTCAACCTAAACGACAACACCGTCGAAGGCCTGCGCCACCGCGAGGTACCCGCGTTTAGCGTCCAGTACCACCCGGAGGCCGCGCCTGGCCCCCACGACGCTCAATACCTGTTTGACGAGTTCCGCCGACTGCTAGAACGAGAGGCGTGAGAGAGACTATGCCGAAGCGCACTGACCTCCACTCTATTCTAATCCTCGGCAGCGGGCCGATTGTCATCGGCCAGGC
>JAHCIP010000234.1 GCA_026129165.1 Anaerolineae bacterium | reverse complement strand
ATCGGCGGTACGCCCTGTAGCCCCGACTTCTAGTTATTTGAGTCGGAGGCCTGTATGACCGACACCCCCGCCCCCTTCGGCCCCTGGCCCGTCCTCGAACGGCACGTGCGTTACCAGGGCCGCTTCAACATCATCGAGGAGCGCCGGCTGACGCCCGACGGCGAAATCCTGTGGACCACCGTGGAAGCGCGGTGGGACTCAGTCGTCGTATTGCCGCTGTGGGACGACGGCCAGGTAACGCTGGTGCGCCAGTATCGCCCGCCGCTGGACCGGGTCATGCTGGAGTTGCCGGGCGGCGGGCTGGTCAAAGGCGGCGACCCGGTCGCCCAGGCGCGGGCCGAGTTGGCCGAGGAGTGCGGCATCGAGGCTAGCGAGGTCATCCCCCTGACGACGGTCGTGGCCTTCAGCGGCGCGGTGGATGCCCGCATCCACATTCTGTTGGGTCGCGGCCTGCGACGTGTCCCATCGCCAGGCCGCGACCGCCATGAGTTTATCGAGATTGTTCAGATGCCCTTCGAAGAGGTGCTACAGCGCGTCGTGGCGGGCGAACTGGTGGATGTGCCACTCGTGGTGGGGGTCCTGCTCGCCCGCCAGCGCGGCTTCGCCTGATGGCTCTGCGTCTATCTGAAGAACCTCCCGAAGGTTCGGCAACCTTCGGGAGGTTGGCAGCGGAGAGGTCCTAGGCGGATTGGTAGACCAGCTTGTACGAGGTCTTCTTGCTCAGGAACTCCCGATTGAAGTTGAAGCGTACCGAGGGACGCGACAGGGTGCCTTCCCCAACGGTGAACTGGCCCTCCAACTCGCTACCCTCGCGGATCTTCGATTTTTCCTCAATCGTGTGCCATTTGGACTTCTCGTCGTCGCCTAACTCAGCCACGGTCAGGACCTCGACCTTGAAGGCCAGCCAGCCGGGGCCAAGATTGGTGAGGGTGTAACTATAGGTGCCAGGGGTCAGACCTTGCACGAGGTTATCGCCGTAATCCACACCTTTCAACTCGCCTGTAATGATCATCGTCGTAGTCTCCTTGTGATTCTTCTTGTGCTAGTATCGCTTGCTTAGCTAGTTCGACTCAGGGGTGGGCGTCGCCATTGACGCCGAGGTAGCCTACTGGCGTTGGAAGACCAGTTTGTATGCGGTTTTCTGGCTCAGGAACTCGCGGTTGAAGTTGAAGCGCACCTGAGGCGTGGGCATGGACAGAAAGGTATGGCCCACCGAAAACTGGCCTTCCAGGACGACGCCGTCGGCCAGCTTCGCCTTCTGCTCTACCGTCGCCCAGTGGGTCATGCCGCCCTCGCCCTTGTCGGGGATCATGTACTCCTCGACCTTAAACGAGAGGTGGCCCGGTCCCAGGTTGGTCAGGGTGTAGTTGTACACCCCCGCCGTCAAGTCGCGGATGGAGTTATCCCCGTAATCAGCGCCCTGCAACTCACCAGTGATCGTCGTAGACATGTCGCGTACCTCCTTGTTCAAGTGACTGAATTGTCTACAGAATAGCAGGGGGTTATTAAGAGAGCTTTATCAAATTGTAAAATATGTTTATCAGTAAAACTTATCACACCTTTTGTGTGAACCAGTTCACACCCTCTCAGCTAGCGAGGTATGATGCTACGTGTCTCCATTGTCGGCGCGTCGGGTTATGGCGGCGGGGAATTGCTCCGCCTCCTGCTCGGCCATCCCCAAATCGAAGTCGCCCAGGTGACGTCGGAGAGCAACGCGGGCAAGCCCGTCCACACCCTCCACCCGAACCTACGGAGCGTCACCGACATAAAGTTTGTGTCGGCCCGCGTCCTCGAACCGTGCGACGTGCTGTGCCTGGCCCTGCCTCACGGCGAGGCGTCCAAGCGTATCGAGGAGTTTGCCCGCCTCGCCCCGCGCATCGTGGACCTATCGGCCGATTTCCGCCTGCGCGACCCGCAGGTCTATCAGAAGTGGTACGGCGAACCCCACGCCGCGCCTGCCTGGCTGGACCGCTTCGTCTACGGCCTGCCGGAGGTGAGCCGCGAGCAACTTAGGGGGGCCAGCTATGCCTCCGGCGTCGGCTGCAATGCCACGGCGGCCAACCTGGCCCTGCTGCCGCTGGCCCGCGCCGGTCTGATTGACGCCTCTCGCCCGGTCGTGGTGGACATCAAGGTTGGCTCGTCCGAAGGCGGCGCGTCGCCCAGCCTGGCCTCGCACCACCCGGAGCGCAGCGGGGCCGTGCGGTCCTTCGCGCCCACCGGCCACCGCCATACCGCCGAGGTCGAGCAAGCGCTCGGTCTGACCAACGTGCATCTATCCATCACGTCCATTGAGTTGGTGCGCGGCGTCCTGGCGACGGCGCATGTCTGGACGCGGCCCGGTATCACCGACCGCGACCTGTGGGCTGTCTATCGCCAGGCGTACCGCGACGAACCCTTTGTGCGGCTGGTCAAGGCGCAGGGGACCGTCTACCGCTACCCGGAGCCGAAGCTGCTCGCCGGCACCAACTGGGCCGACGTAGGCTTTGAGGCCGACCCCGCCACCGGGCGCGTCGTCTCTATCGCAGCGATTGACAACCTGGGCAAGGGCGCCGCCGGCTCGGCCCTCCAGTGCCTCAACCTGATGTACGGCTTCGACGAACGCGATGGCCTCCGCTTCTCTGGCCTGCATCCGATCTAAAAGCTGTCGGAGATAGGCATCTTCGCTTTCAAGTGAATCACCAAGGACACGAAGGCACAAAGGCACAAAGGGGGGAGAAGGTGTACGAACCAATTCCGGAGGATATTGAGCGCATTGGCGCCATCGTAGTGGATGCGGCGGTCAAAGTCCACCGTGAGCTAGGGCCTGGGCTGCTAGAGAAGGTCTACGAACTCTGCTTGTGTCATGAATTGAAGCGGCGCGGTTTGACGTGGCGCAGGCAAGTCAAACTCCCCATCGTGTACGAGGGGCTTGTCATCGAGGATGCCTACGAACTCGACATCTTGATTGAGGAAGCGGTCATTGCCGAGATCAAGTCGGTGCGAGCGATTGAAGATGTTCATGTCGCCCAATGCCTGACACACCTGAAGTTCGCCCACAAACGGCTGGGCTTCGTGCTAAACTTCAACGTGCCGGTGATGCGCAAGGGTATCAAGCGCGTCGTCTTGTAAGTCTTATTCTTTTTCTCGTTTGTGCCTTCGTGCCTTTGTGACCTTGGCGATTCAAAGGGTGGAAAACATGTCGAATACTATCGTCGTAAAAGTAGGGGGTGGGGAAGGGGTGAATCTGGACCTGGTGTGCGCGGATGTGGCCGCGCTGGTGGCGGAGAGGCAGCCGGTCGTCCTGGTCCACGGCGGCTCGCACCAGACCAACGTGCTGTCCGAGAAGCTCGGCCTCCCGCCGCGCTTCGTCACGTCCGTCTCGGGCCATACCAGCCGCTACACCGACCCCGCCACGCTCGACGTGTTCACCATGGTCTACGCCGGCCTGGTCAACAAGCGCATCGTCGAGCGGCTCCAGAAGCTCGGCTGCAACGCCGTCGGCCTCAGCGGGGCGGACGGCCGGCTCATGACCGGGCCGCGCAAAGACGCCATCAAGATCATAGACGAGGAGGGCCGGCGCCGCGTGCTGCGCGACGACTACACCGGCCGCGTCGGGGGTCAGCGCCGACCTGCTGCGCCTCCTGCTGGATGGGCTATACGGCGGTCCTCACATGCCCACCCGCGTTATCTGACGCAAGCGAGATCATCAATGTGGACGGCGACCGCGCTGCCGCCCAGGTCGCCGCGCCGCCCTGAGTGCGGATACGCTGGTCATCCTGAGCAACGTGCCAGGGCTGCTCAAGAACTTCCCCGACAGCGAGCCTGGTGCGGCGCATCCCCGCGCCCAGATTGACGACTACATGGTTTACGCTCAGGGGCGCTTCAAAAGAAGATACTCGGCGCGGTCGAAGCGGCCGGCGGCCAGGGGTGTGCGCGCATCGTCATCGCCGACTCACCGGGTGGAGCAGCCGATTCAACAGGCTCTTGCAGGGAGAAGGAACTGTCATTGAGTGATTACCAGGAGGGCAAAGCATGCGCCACTACAAGTTCTACCAACTGAAGATGTATTCACGACGGAGCCACTGGGCGGCAACCCGCTGGCCGTCTTTGTAGATGCTGAGGGGTTGACCGACGCCGAGATGCAGCGCATCGCCCGCGAGATGAGCCTGAGCGAGACGACATTCGTCCTGCCGCCGACGGACCCCCAGGCTGATGTGCGTGTGCGTATCTTCACCCCAGGCTACGAGATGCCGCTGGCCGGCCACCCCGTCGTCGGGACGCACTGGCTGTTGGCCGAGCTAGGCCGCTATTCGCTGGCCGCGCCGACCACTCGCGTATGGGGCCAGTTAGGCGTCGGCACCCTCCCTGTCGACCTGAGCGTGGAGGACGGGCGGGTAACGCGGGTCACGATGACCCAGGCCAAGCCCCAGTTCCTGGCGGCCGTGGACGATGTAGGGCCGCTGGCCTCGGCGCTAGGGCTAACGCCCGACGACCTGACTGTCGGCCACCTCAAGCCGCAGGTGGTTTCGACGGGGGTGCCGCAACTCATGGTTCCAGTCGCCGCGCTGGCCGCCGTGCGCCGCGTCAGCGTGGACAGCGCCGCCCTCCTGCGCCTGTTAGAGAGTGTGAACGCCCAACTGGCCTTCCTCTTCACGTTTGAGACCGAGTCGCCCGCCGCCCACGTCCACACCCGCAGCTTCTTCATCAACCAGGGCATAGGCGAGGACCCGGCGACGGGCAGCGCGACGGGCGGCCTGGGCGCGTACCTGGTGCAGCACGCAGCCATCCCCCTGGACCAGCCGACGACGCGCTTCGCCACCGAGCAAGGGCTGGAAATGGGCCGCCCCAGCACGCTCTACGTCGAGGTTGACGGCGCGCCGGGGCAGGTAGAGGGGGTCCGCGTTAGCGGAACCGCTGTGACGGTGATCGAGGGGGAGTTGCGGTTGCCCTAACTGATGGAGCTTACGCGGTGGTGACACGCGCCAGGGGCTAGGAGCCACCTGGCTATTTATGGAAGCCCAAAGGGCTGGGATTTAGCCTCCGAAGGGAGGCTTCCATAAATAGCCAGACCCTTGAGGGTCTGGCGGGCGTCGCCACCACGTCAGTCCTATCACTGCATCTAATCAGGGAAGCCCCCACCCTGCTTCTCGCTAGGTGTGCCCTTGGGCGGGTCCAGAGGCTCTTTCTGGTCGGGCTTCCCCGCCCGTTCTTCCAGCATCTTCTCCTTTTCGGCGGCTCGCTCGCGGTTCTGCTGGTACATCTCACGCGACTTGTCTTGGAGGTCGCGCGCCCGTTCGATGGGAATGTTAGGGTTTCGATCAGCCATACTTGCACCTCCTTCAAGATGTAATAGATAATACCGCACGAGTCGTACCAGGCGATGAAAGAAGGATTAGAATGCCGGACAAACCAAGTGTAGTGCAGACGTTTACCAGCGAAGAGGGCGTCGTCTACCAGCTACTCTATCTCGCCGGCAGCGCCAGCCCCTGGCGCCTCGTGATTGACGGCGAGATGGACTCGACCTATGACGACTATGGCGACGCGCTACGCGCCTGGGAAGAGGTCATGCGTGAGGCGTGAAGCGTGACAGAGTACATCCTACTATGGAGGAAAATATGGGGCCAATGACTACCGCCGAGATTATGACTCTTGAAGACGCCCACACGTCGGGTGTCTACTCCAAGCGCCCGGTCGCCATTGTGCGCGGGCAGGGCGTCCGCGTCTGGGACGCCGACGGCCGTGAGTATATTGACTGTGTCGGTGGGCAGGGGTCGGCCAACGTCGGCCACGCCAACCCCGCCGTTGTCCAGGCCATCGCCGAGCAGGCGGCGCGGCTCATCTCGTGTACTGAAATCTTCTACAATGACCAGCGGGCCAGACTGGAAGCCCGCCTAGCCGAGATCGCGCCGGCGGGCCTCGACCGCGTCTTCCTGTGCAACTCCGGCGCGGAGAGCATCGAAGCCGCCCTCAAGTTCGCCCGCCTCAGCACGGGCCGCACGGGCATCATCGCCACCGTGCGCGGCTTCCACGGCCGGACAATGGGCGCGTTATCGGCGACATGGGAAAAGAAGTACCGCGAACCCTTTGCCCCCCTGGTCCCCGGCTTCACCCATGTGCCATACAACGACTTGAAGAAGGTCGCGGCAGCCATTGGCGAGGACACGGCAGCCGTCCTGGTCGAGCCGGTCCAGGGCGAAGGCGGTGTGCGGCCGGCCAGCCCTGACTACCTGCTGGGCCTGGCCGACCTATGCCGCGAGCGCGGCGCGCTGCTCCTCCTGGACGAAGTCCAGACCGGCTTTGGGCGCACAGGCAAGCTCTTCGCCTGCGAGCATTCCGGCGTCCAGCCCGACATCCTGTGCCTGTCCAAGTCCATCGCTGGCGGGCTGCCCCTCGGCGCGACGCTCCTCGGACCGCGTGTCGCCCCGCTCAGCCCCCTGACCCACGGCACGACCTTTGGCGGCAATCCGCTCGCGGCGGCCGCCGCTCTGGCCGCCATTGACTTCATTGTGGCCCACGACCTGGCGGGCAATGCCGCCCGGCTGGGCGAGTATGCCCTGGCCCAGTTGCGCGCCTTCGACCTGCCATCCATCCGCGAGGTGCGGGGGCAAGGTCTGCTCATCGGAGCCGAGTTGCGCCACCGCGTGACGCCCGTTCTCCAGGCGCTCATGGCGCGGGGCGTGCTGGCCCTGCCGGCCGGCCCGACGGTCCTGCGCCTCCTCCCGCCCCTGGTCATCACCCAGGGCGAGCTAGACACCGTCCTCGACCATGTCAAGGCGGCGCTGGCCGAGGTGGCCGAGACCGAGCTGGCCGCCGAGGCGACGGCTTAGGGCGCCCCTCATGAGCGCCCTGTAGGACCTATCCGCCTAACCTCCTGAAGACTTGATGAACATTTACTTGCTCTGTTTCAAGGACCATTTCGACTGTCACCCTGAGCCGCAGGCGAAGGGTCTCACTTCTCGTAAGGCGAGATGCTTCGCTTCGCTCAGCATGACAGCCTGTGCGTGTCTGTAACCGAGTCAGTCAAACTTTATCAAACCTTCGGGAGGTGGGAATGGCGCTGGCGAAATTTCCCGGATTCGCCCGATTCTCTTACACTTTATGCGTATCTAAAACCCAAACGCCGCGTTAATAGCGAGAGATTTGTCTTACACACCATAAGAGTACCGGAGGAAGGATGCGCAATCGCTTTATCGTAGGACTAACCCTGAGCCTGTTGGCCCTACTGTCGTTGGCCCTGGCGGCATGCGGAGGGGGTGGAGCAACCACCGCCACAGCGCCCCAAGCGGCCAAAGCAGCCGAGCCGGATTTTACCAATGCCGGCAAGGGCGCGGACAAGCTGTTCGTGGCCGTGGATGAGATCAAGAAAGCCTACGACGCCAAGCAGGACTTTGTCATTGTAGACGCCCGGCCGCAGACCGACTTCGCCGCTGGCCATATCAAGGGCGCCATCAATGCGCCCTACTTTGAGGTTGAGAAGTATCTGAGCAAGCTGCCGAAGGACAAGTGGATTATCACGTATTGCGCCTGCCCCCACGCGGAAGCGGAGCAGGCCGCCCGGACGCTGTTGAAGAACGGGTATACTAAGGTTAAGGTAATTGATGAAGGGTTCTTTGGCTGGTCTGACAAGGGCTGGCCGGTCGAGAAGAGCTAAGGCCGCGCTGACCTTCTTCGGTCAATCGAATAGACGACGACAGCCAGGCGCGGCGGGCTTCCTTCCCGTCGCGTTGTGGCTTTTGCTGGGTGTGCTGGCGGCGTGCGCGCCACGGGGCGCCTCGAGCGGCGCCCTGATCATTCGTGTCGCGGACGGGTCCGACGGGCTGGCTGGCCTGGACCGCGTCGTCATCACGGTTCACGACGCCGCCATTCATCCCCAGGATCGCCCCCGCGACGAAGGCTGGGTCGAACTGGAACTGGTCACGCCCTCGTTTGCCTTAGGGGCCGATGGCCCGACGGGCGCCCTGGTAGGCCGAGGCCCCATCCCGCCAGGCCCCTATGATCGGGTGCGGGTGGAAGTGGCCGAAGTCTATGGGGAACGCGGCGGCCAGCGCGTCCCCATTCGCAACATCGTCGAACCGATTTACCTGCCCAAGCTGATAACCGGCGGGCCGGCGGAGGTTCAGCTCCAGTTCATCGTGCTGCCGTTGCTCAGACCTGATAGTGAAGAGCCTTTCGCCGTGTATACTAAGGCTGTTACCGTGCGCTAGCGTCCCTGATTGACCCGCCACCCTGCCCCCGCTCGGCAGGCGCTCCACGAGGAGAGAAAATGAATAGGGTACTACACCCCAATCCACAATTTGCCCGCCCCGACTGGATTGACCTGTGCGGACTGTGGAGCTTCGCCTTTGACGACGACGAGCGGGGGCTGGACCAGGACTGGGTCACGCGCGCCGACGCCTTCGACCGCACCATTCGCGTCCCCTTCCCGCCCGAATCCGAGGCCAGCCAGGTCCACGCGCCCGACTACCACCCCGTGGTCTGGTATCGCCGCCACTTCACCGCCCGCCGCGAGCCGGGCCAGCGGGTTCTGCTGCGCTTTGGCGCGGTGGACTACGCCGCCCAGGTCTGGGTCAACGGCCAGTTCATCGGCCAGCACCAGGGCGGGCACACCCCCTTCACCTTCGACATTACTCAGGCGCTCCGACCGGACACCTCCGAACAGTGGCTCGTCGTGCGCGCCGAGGACCGACCCGACGACCTGGGCCAGCCGCGTGGTAAACAGGACTGGCAGGCCGAGCCTCACGCCATCTGGTACCATCGCACGACCGGTATCTGGCAGCCGGTCTGGCTCGAAGTCGTCAGCGCCGTCTACATCGAATCGCTGCGCTGGACGCCGCGCCTCGACACCGCCTCCCTCGGCCTGACGCTCAGCCTCAACCGCAAGCCCACGCGCCCCCTCAGCGCCACGGTGCGCCTGCGGCTCCGCGACAAGACGCTGGTGGAGGACACCTATCAGGTTCACACCCGCGAGTTGACGCGCGAGATCGCCCTGCCGGTGGACGAACGGGCCATCATGCGCGACGACTATCTGTGGTCGCCGGGCCGCCCCAACCTGATTGAGGCGGAAATCACCCTGCGCGAGGACGATGCCGTTCTGGATCGGGTTGAGAGCTACGCGGGAATGCGCAGCGTAACCACTCAGGATCGGCAACTCTTGCTGAATGGTCGGCCCTACTATCTCCGCATGGTCCTCGAACAGGGCTACTGGCCCGAGTCATGCCTGGCCGCCCCCTCCGAGGAGGCGCTGCGGCGGGAAGTGGAACTCATCAAGCAGTTGGGCTTCAACGGGGTGCGTATCCACCAGAAGGTGGAAGACCCGCGTTTCCTCTACTGGTGCGACCGACTGGGGCTGGCCGTGTGGGGTGAGATGGCGAATGCCTATGTCTTCTCGCCGGACGCGGCAGCCCGCCTGACGACCGAGTGGTTGGCGGTAGTGGAACGCGACTACAACCATCCGTGTATCATTACCTGGGTGCCCGTCAACGAGAGCTGGGGGACGCCGCAGTTGGAGCAGGACCCTCGGCAGCAGGAATTCCTGCGCGCCCTCTACGCGCTGACCAAGACCTTCGACCCGACCCGACCGGTCATTGACAACGACGGCTGGGAGCACGTCCAGACCGACATCCTCAGCATCCACGACTATGCCTACACAGGCACGACGCTGAAGGAGCGCTACCAGACGACCGAGGCCGTCAACGCC
>JAHCIP010000233.1 GCA_026129165.1 Anaerolineae bacterium | reverse complement strand
AGGTGCGCGAGTACTGCAAGCTGGACGAGAACGGCAAGGCGCTGGTCAAAGCGGCCATGAGCCAGCTTCAACTCAGCGCCCGCGCCTTCCACCGCATCCTCAAGCTGGCGCGCACCATCGCCGACCTGGACCGCGCCGACGTCATCAAGACCCATCACCTCGCCGAGGCGTTGCAGTATCGGCCACGAAGGCAGGTGTAACGATGGCAGCGTTGCGCCAGGATCGGGCCGTGATGGGTCATGCTCTTTTCTCCCACAGAGTACCCTCGCGTAGCCAAGTTTCATCGAAAATCGCATGTTGAATAGCGGTACGGCGGTCCGTATAGCTCAGGTGGATGAGGCCATCGCGTGTCTGAAGCAACGTTGGATAGGAATATTCAACGCGCTGCTTGGAAGCCAAGCCTTGAACGCCAGAGTACTCGGCCAAACGGATGTACTCTGGATCGAGGCGCGTCTCTTCCGCCACGGTCTGAAGATAGGTCCAGGACGCCCCTTCATCCTCTGAGAGGGCGACGTTGAGCGGGGTGCGGACGCGCGAGGAGTTGTTGAAGGCCAGGAGCAGCACGCCATTGTGGAGGCGGATGAGATCGATACCCGCGTTGGGATTGGGGATTGATGTAGGCCTAATCTCGCTCCACAACCGCCCGCCATCCGCGGATGTGGCCTGCCAAATCCAACCGCCGGGTCCGCCCGTGCGCAGGTATCCCAGCAACTGACCGTCGGCTAGAGTCACAACAGATAGGTGAATATTGCCAGGCGGGGTGATGATGGGAGTACCCAACTCCCAGGTGCGGCCGCCATTGGCCGACAACATCGCCATCGACTGCCAGGTCTTCTCGTCATACACGGGTACCAGGATGTCGCCGGTATCGAGGATGAGAGGCTGGCTGCGGAACATCAGACCTTCCTCGCTAGGGAGCGGTGGTCCGTCCTCCCATGTTTGCCCCTTGTCCCACGATATCTTGACCTTCATGCGCGCAGATGTCCAGTGTGACTTCTCCACAGTGACATAAAATAACCAGAGCGAGCCGTCGGGATGATTGAGGAACACGGGCTGCCCCTCGGCCTTGCCAGGCGTATCAGCCACGACTTGAGGGGTACTCCATCCCTCGGACGTGAGACGGGCAGCGAGGATCGCCACGTTCGGCGCCATCTCATACTCACCCGCGAACCACGCCGCGAGTAACTCTCCATTGGGCAACTCAATCAGAGTCGAACAGTGGCAGGCTGGCCGGACCGTGTCTGCCTTGAAAATCGGCGTGCGTTGAAACATTATCACCTCTCTACAAGAGCGGAATATCTCAATTGGGATAGACGTAATGGTATACGAGCCAGTACTGGAGGGCAAACCATCGAACCCCGATCTCGACCCCAGCCGAGGCGTCTCAGTATCGGCCACAACGCCAGGTGTGGTATAATTTGGAGCCGATTTGAGGCCCTCGTCTTTACGAAGACGCATGCCGCGCCAGTGAAGGCTAAGTCTCGTCAACTGGACTACTTTGGAGAGCTTGCTATGGATCAGTTTACCGTCAGTCCCTTGCCTGGCGAGCGGCCCATTGTGCGTTACCCCGATCCAGCTATCGAGGTGATTGACCCGCGCTTCCTCAAGTACCGTCTCGGCAACGCGGCCCTGGAGCGGCTCGCGACGGGGTTTCGCTGGGCCGAGGGGCCGGTCTGGTTCGGCGATGGGCGCTACTTGCTATGGAGCGACATCCCCAATAATCGGATCCTGCGCTGGTGCGAAGAGACAGGCGCCGTCAGCGTGTTTCGCTCCGACTCCCATCACAGCAACGGCAACACCCGCGACCGGCAAGGCCGGCTGGTGACCTGCGAGCACGGCGCGCGGCGGGTAACGCGCACCGAGTGGGATGGCCGCATCACCGTGCTGATCGACAACTTCCAGGGCAAGCGGCTCAACGCCCCCAACGATGTCGTCGTGCGTTCTGACGGCTCGATTTGGTTCACCGATCCGGGCTATGGCATTCTCATGAACTACGAGGGATATAAGGCAGAGTTTGAGCTACCCAGGAACGTCTATCGCCTTGATCCACAGACGGGGCTGGCCGTGGTCGTCGCGGATGATTTTGACCGGCCCAACGGTCTCTGTTTCTCGCCTGATGAGAGGCGGCTCTACATCGTGGACACGGGCGCTTCCCACACGCCCAACGGCCCTCGCCATATCCGCGTCTTCGATGTGGTGGACGGCGCGCGTCTGACCAACGGTCGCATATTCGCCGACATGGCGCCAGGAATGGCCGATGGGATACGGGTTGACCACGAGGGAAATCTATGGTCTAGCGCTGGTTGGGGCGGGGCGGGTCATGACGGCGTCCATTGCTTCACCCCCGACGGCGATTTGATTGGCAAGATCCACTTACCAGAGCCGTGTTCCAACCTGTGCTTCGGCGGCATCAAAAAGAACCGCTTGTTTATGACCGCCGGCCAGTCGGTCTACGCCGTCTACGTCGAAACCGTCGGCGCGCAGATGCCCTAACTACTACGCACCTATCCTCAAACGGATAAATCCTCATCGGCCAATCAGCGCATCTGCCTGGCGTATATAAAATGCGGCTGCTATTGTCTTGAATCTGTGCTATAATAGAAATAGATAGAGGGTGAGGGCCACGTCTGGACCGTTGTCGCGGGCCTACTCGCCGTCCTAGCCATCCTCCAGGTCGCCTGAGTACGAAGGGGAAAGACCATGGGGCCCGAATCTGCGCCGACCTCAACGAACTGGTCCAGGACCAGGACGGGGTCGGCTTTGTGATTCGTAGACCTCTGTAAGAGACGAGACCCGTCTGGGAGGCGCCCTATGCTATGTCCGAACTGTGGCGCACCCGTGTCGGCTGGGGCCAAATTCTGCGGCCAGTGTGGCGCGACCCTCCCGACCACGCGGCTCTGTCCGAGCTGCGGCGCGTCCATAGCGCCGACAGCGCGCTTTTGCGGGACCTGCGGCGCACCCGTAGAGAGCAATGTGACCGTCTCAACGGCGGCAGAAGGGACGCCGCCCGCCCCCCAGCGCCGCCGGACTAAACGCGCCATCGAGGGGGGCGTCGGTAGCGCCCCTGCGACAACCCCCACTGAACCAGCCACCCCGACTAAAAGCAGCGCCCCGCCAGCCGAGCTAACGCCTCATCCTGTGACGCCCGCGGCCTCGGTTGAGGCGGTGACACCGCCGGAACCATCGACCGCCGCAACGCGGCGCCGTCGGTCAGCGGCAGCGCCCCCGGCGGCAAGCGCCCCGGCCGCCACCTCCGCGCTTGCCGCTCGCAAGCCGCGCCAGCATGGGGGCCGCACCTTCCTTCTGGTAGCCGGCGTGTTCCTGGTCGTGTGCGTCGGCCTGGCCGCCGTCGCGACCCACTCCGACCGCCTGCTCGAAACTCTGACCGGGGCAGGTTCAGCGGGGCCGTCCCTTCGACCCAGTGCAGGCAATACGCCCGCCGCGACCGGCAATACTCAACGCGCCGCGCGGCCCCTGGCATCCCCCCTCCCGACGACGCGGCCCATTGCCGAAGCCACGCTCGGGCCGGAAGGGGGACAGATCAGTGTGCCCAACGAGTTGAGCCTCCAGTTTCCGGCCGGCGCGCTGGCGCAACAGGAAAAGCTGGTAATCCGCCGCCTCTCAAGCGTGCCCAATGTCGGTAGCTTCTACAGCATCGAGCGGTCCGGCGGTGATGCGCCACTGGCGAAGCCCGTGCGTGTGACCTTCACCCTGCCGGCGGGCGTGCCGCCCGCCGACGTCGTGGTTGCCCAGGCCGTGAGCGAGGCAGTGGGGGTCATTCTCCCCTCGCAGGTCAACCCCGCCGAGCGCAGCATCACCGTCGAGGTCAGCCATTTCTCATGGCTCAGTTGGGTCAAGAGGACAGTACTCTCAGGCGTGACGTTGTCGCTGGCCGCCATGCTTGTGGGAGGCGTCGCGACCGGGACGCTGTTTGTGCAGCCCAGTACGGCGGCGATTTACTATTACTTTACTGTGGGCATGACCGCCAGCGTCGCCGGCGGGAATGACGTGTTGAACGACCTGTATCGCAAATACGGGCTTGATTCAGCCTATGTCGGCCAACATTTCCAGGTGTACTGGGCCAGTTCAGGCGCGAATGCGATGCCTAACCCCGGCCCAGCCCTGACCTATTACCTGGACGCGGACAAGAACGTAAAGCAGGTGTTCAATTACTGGAACACCGAGGAAATTCCGGGGCTGACGCGCGTGGTCATTCCGGCGGCGGTAGGGGACCTGTTGAGCGAACTGGAAACGGCGCGCGACTACTACAGGCTACTACACTACGAGCTACCCAGGGATCAGGAGCCGCTCAAAGTGGTCATCCGCGCCGAGGTGGCCAAGGCAGGCGGGGCCGGCCACTACGGCGGGTGGGACGGAACGTATCTCCACCTTGATAACTCCAACTTCCAGTCGGACGCCAAGATGGAACGGATGGCAACCGTGGCCCATGAATACTGGCACGCCTACAGCGACCTAAACGGCGTGATCAGCAGCCGCTTCACGTTCATGGACGAGTGCCTCGCCACGGCCTATGAGAACGAGGTGTTTCCGTGGGTCGGGGTGCCGACGGATCAAACTCTGGCATTTCTGGTTGGACGGCAACTCGGCTACGGCCTGCTGGACCCGCCTACCGACTATGATGCGCTTTTACCCGACGGGGCCGACCTAGTCGCGTCGGGCTACAATCTGTGGCCCTGGTGTAAGTATCTTCTGCACCGCACGGCCTCGGATCACAGTCAGATACGCCAACTGATAAGCGGGGGAATGAGGGACGAAGAGTTGCTCAAAATTTACGAGGACTTCACCCGCGCCCTGCTGACCACCGAACGCGATCTCGGCAGTAGCGTGTCAACCCCCCGCCCGGATGGGACGATGCTGACCGTTCCGACCAGTTGGGAGGAAACAACACTCGACAAACTCTACCTCGCCTACCTCAAGCGGCTCCAGAACTACGACTTGACGCTGGGCCGCGCCGAGCTTAACGATCTGCGCGACCAGCCCCGCCCCCGGGCCTTTAGCCTGCTCAGGCTGTACATCGCCACGCCGGCGGCCGACAAACCGCCGTTAGTCGTGCGCCGGCTCCAGCCAGACGAACAAGAGCAGGTCATTGTGCTGCGCTCCACCGGCGACCTCGCGTTCCCCAAGCGCGTATCGTACAAAGAGATGGTGGTGGGCAATGGCGGGGTGATGGTCCCAGCCGAGTGGATGGCGGGGAAGAAGTTCATTCATCTGGCCCTGGTGGGCCTCCTCCCCAAGGGCGAGGCCAGCCCGTTCTTGGTATACTACCTGCGACCGCCGGCCAGGCTCGGCCTCATGCCAGCGGAGGAGGGCGACCCAGCGGGTAGTATGCGCCTGGGTTGGCCGATGGCCGAGTTAGCGCCAGACCTGCCCCCCCAGGAGGGCTTGGCCGGGTATCGCATCGTCTACGAAGTCGACGGCAAGGTCACCGATTACCAGGACGAGTCCGGTCAGCCGCCGCTCATCAAGCCGACGGACATCCAGGTCGTGTTGACAACGCTGCCCCAGCGTTACACCCGGCTCGGCATCCTCAGCGAGGATGCGGCGCTCCTCGGCTCGGACGGACATCCGCTGCGCTCGGCCATCACATGGCTGGAGCAGCCAGGCGGCCTGATCGTAACGTTCGCGCCGGGCTGCCGGCTCGGCGCCGAGGTCCCGAGTGTGAACGACCCGCGCTTCACCGAGACAGTTGAAATTACCGAAGGCGATCTACACATCCGCGTTACGGATCGCAACCAGCGCACTCTCGACTCGCCGAGCGTCCACTGCGTTCTCCAAAAGGGTTGTACCCTGGAAATGCGCGATCTGGATCCCGCGCAACTCGACCGACTGACCATCCTGTGGACAAATCTCCCATTCTCTATTGCCGGACGAGCCGGGGCGAGCAAGGAATATGAAGTCATCTGGCAGAAATATGCTGGCATACCCCAGTGGGAGGCCATGCTGCGGGAGGGGGCTGGGGCCTATACGGCCGACTACGGACGTATGGACCTGTCGAGCGTGGGGGGCAGACTCGCGCTCAACATCCTGTTCGATCTTCGCTGAGGGTGGGGAGGTGCTGCGATGACCGCGAAATTCTGTGAACAGTGTGGCGCGGCGTTGACGCCTGGTGTACGCTTCTGCGAGGCCTGTGGAGCGGCCGTCGCGTCGGCTCCAGCCCCGCCGGCAACCGTGCCGACCGCAGCCACGGCGACCCCGCCCAAGAAAACCAGACAGCGCGGCCGTGCCCCAGCCGCCGCTGACCTGACCGGCCCGGCCCCCATTGTTTACACCAGCGCGGGGGCGCGGGTCGGCGCGGCGGTGGGCGACTTTGTCAATGCTTCGTTCGCGGCCCTCCTCAGACAGGTGATGCGCCTCCTGGCGGCGGTGGCGCCGTACCTGTCCCTGCTGCTCGGCCTGGCGCTTGTCGAGACGGTGCAAGGCGGGCCTGGCAACCCGGGTCTCCTGCTCCATACAATCGGCGCCTTCGCGGGGATCTTCGGGTTGATGGCGCGTGGGAGTGTGCTCGCCGCCCTGGGCCTCGTGCTCAATTGCGCCGGTCTGATTATCATGCTGTATGGGCGATGAGGTGTCCGCCATCACAGTCGGCGGACGGGAAGGAGAAGCGTCCAATGGACACGACACGCCCCCCGTTGGAGTGGGATTACGCCATTCCGGTGGCGACCAACCGCTTTATCCTCCGTGACATGGTGGTGGTTTTCGGCCTCTCGATGGTGATCCTCCAGGCTATCCTGGCACTGATGGGGCTAATCCTGGACGGCGAGGCCCTCTGGCTGCCGCTCTCGTTCTGGGCGCTCATCGCCGGCATCCTGGTGGTCTTGTTTGGGCTGGCGTCCCTGGTCCTCCTGAACCGGGTTCAGGCGCACTTTAGCCTCGACACCGAGCGAGCCGAAGTCAGAATGGGGAGACGCGAACGGCGGCTGAACCGCCTGGCGACGGGGCTGGGGTTCCTGGCCGGCAAGCCGGGTCTGGCCGGGGCCGGTCTGCTGGCCGAGGCGCAAGAAACCCAGGCGATTGAATGGAAGGACGTCTACACCGTCAAGGTTCATCCGAAGCAGCGCGTCATCAGCCTGCACAACTCGTGGCGGACTGTCATGCGGCTGTACTGCTCGCCCGAGGTCTTCGATGAGGCGGTGGCATGGGTGCGGCGCTACACGGCGCATCCGTAAAGTAACCCTAAACCTAGCATTGTGTTAGTGAAGGTGAAGCAGAGATCAAGGAGCGCCCCCTAACTCAGGTCCTTACCAGAAGCAGCGCTCGCCTTCAACACCGTCGCCTCGCTCGTTGATGTAACTGAGTACTCCCCAATCGCAGCGGGGATGAGGACGGTATCGAAAGGGCGCAAGATCAAGGGGTGGTCAGCGGCTGTGACCTGCGCCTCGCCCTCGATGACGGTCAGGGCGTGGAAAGTGTGGCCCTCGGTGTCGAGAGTGAGGGCGTCGCCCGTCGGGGCGAGCCACTCCAGGCGGAAGTAGGGCGACTGGCATAGGGTTTGGCGGGTTTGCCTCTCCTTCGAGGCGTGGCGCACATCGCCACCGGCCTGGGGGTCCGTCACCGCCAGCGACTTGTCAATGTGCAGCACCCGGCCGCCCGACGGCGGTCGGCCCCAGTCGTAGACGCGATAGGTCAGGTCCGACGTCTGCTGGACCTCGTAGATCAACAGCCCCGGTCCGAGCGCGTGCAGTGTCCCGGCGCGGATGAATACCGTGTCGCCGCGCTGGACCGGGTGGAACTGGACGAGGTCCATGATACTGCCCTCGCGGATGGCCTGGGCCATGTGCGTCGCGCCCACGCCCGGCTGTAGCCCGGCCACCAACTGCGCGCCCGGCGCGGCGTCCAGCACATACCAGGCTTCGGTCTTACCAAAGTGCCCCGGGCCTTCCAGCCGCGCCGCCTGCTCGTCGTTGGGGTGGACCTGGAGCGACAGCCACTGGGCGCAGTCGAGCAGCTTGATGAGCAGCGGGAACCGCCGGCCCGTCCGCGCCACCACCCGCTCCCCCAGCAGCGCCGCGCCCGCCTCCGCCGCGACCTCGGCCAGCGTTCGCCCGGCTAGCGGGCCATTGACCACCCGGTCGCCCTCATAGACGATCCAGGCTTCGGCGGTGGGCACGTGCCCAGGGCGCAGGCGGTCCCCGCCCCACACATAGTCGCGGTATTCGGGCTGGAGTTGCAGTGGATAGGGTCTCGTCATTGAGTTCACCTCGGCGACACACGGCTGTTTAGCATCAGGTCCAGCAAGGCGCGGTCCACACTGAACCCGCCGATCGCTTCATACACCGCGCCTGGCCGGCCGTGCTCGGCCACCCCAAATGGCCCCTCCAACTCCCACAGGGCGTAGCCCCAGCCAAACTCCCTAAACAAACCCAAGAGGTCGGCCAACCAGCGCAAGGCGACGGCGTTGGGCGTCTGGCGGTAGCACCCCACCTCCCCAATATGGACGGTCACCCCCGCCGCCTCAACCGCCCGCCAGGGCTGGTAGAGCTTCCGCAGCGTCGCCTGATCCCACGTTTTGCCCAGCCACTGCAGGCCCGGATAGATGGGGGCGGGTGCGCCGCGCCAGCCATCCGACCAATCCACGCCCCAGTGACTGACCGGGTAAGGCTGGTATCCCCGCCCGCTGTGGACCACGCCGAGGTCCGCGAGTTCGGGCAGCGCCGTGTGGCCGCCATCCAGGCCATCAATCACAAGGGGACGCGCTGGGTCAATAGCGCGAATGGCCGCTAGCGTGCGGCGGATGAGAGCCGCATGGCTCTCGCGCGTCAGGCCATACTGCCCTACGCTTGGCGGCTCGTTGAGCAGATCGAAACTCAGATAAGCCGGCGGCACGCGCTGGTAGCGGCGGGCGAATGTTTCCCACAGGAACACGAAGGCATCCTGCGCGACAGAGTCGAGCCACAGGTTATGGCGCTCCAGGTCGTTGCGGTTGATGCAGTAGCCCGGCGCGCGGTGCAGGTTGAGGCTCACGTGGAAACCGCGCCCCCGACAGGCGGCGAGGTAGAGGTCAATCTGCTCGAAGATGGCCTCGTGCGGGTGGAAATAGTCGAAGTCAGTCGTCCAGTAGCGGTAATCGAGCGGGAGGCGCACGAAGTTGAAGCCAAAGCGGGCCATAAAATCGAGGCTGCGGGCATCGGGCCGCGGCGGCGTACGGCCCGGCGCCCACTGGAACAGCCACTGGAAGTTAAAGCCATAGTGAGGTTGCACAGGCTAGTCGGGCCGTAGGGGAAACCGGAGCGTAAACGTGGTTCCTTGACCCTCGGCCGATTGGACGGCAATCGTCCCTCTGTGCGCGGTGACCAGTTGATTGACAATATACAGCCCCAGCCCTAGTCCTTCGGAGTGGTTGGGCTGCGACACCTGGTAGTAGCGCGAGAAGAGATGGGGCAAGGCATTGGCGGGGATGCCCGGCCCGTAATCCTGGATTTGAAGCTCGGCCTGCTGGTCCACCCGCCGTAGGCGTACGTCCACCCGATCCGACTCATGGGCATAGGTGGCCGCATTGGTGAGTAGGTTGAGCACGACCTGGCGAAGGCGCAGGTCATCGCCCTGGATCGGCAGCGGCGTAGGCGACGCCGCGATGTGAATCTGGGGGCCATTCAGCAATGGCTCAGCGGTCGCCACCGTTTGCCGCACCACTTTCTGAAGATCAAGAGTCCGTTGATTGAGGGTGAGCTTGCCAGTCTGCAA
>JAHCIP010000232.1 GCA_026129165.1 Anaerolineae bacterium | reverse complement strand
GGTGCGGCGGCGCAGGCCACAGGCGTGGGCGACGCCGACGGCGTCCAGGTTGGCGGCAAGAGCTTTAGCGACTTCGTGGTCACCGACCCGGCCAATACCCTAGGCGGCGGCTCGGCGGTCTACCTGGTCACGGGCGGGCTCGGCTTCTCGCGGCGGGCCAATCGGACCCTCAACCCGACCACCGACGCGGTCAAGTTCACCGGGACCGGCACGGTGGGCGACAAGACTGCCGCGCTGGGCAACGTCACGGGTGGAACGTTCGCTGACTTTATCTTCAGCACGGGCGGTGGCCCCAAGCTGGTCTTTAGGGACGGCGGCGGCGCATGGCAGGAGCTTGTCTTCTCAAGCTACACACCGTCCGCGGCCGGCCTGCTAGCAGGCGTAGGCGACGTGGACCGCGACGGCTGGAATGACATCCTCATCGGCAACGCCGCCGGGGACGCCTACTTGTTCCACGGCGCGGCCAGCCTGACCCCTGGCGTCCTCCCGGTTGTTACATTGACCGGCGTGGCCGCGGCGGCCTCCGCCCCCTACGCGGCCGGGGCTGACCTCAACTGCGACGCCTCGTCCGACCTGCTGCTCATTCCGGGCGCGGCCCTGGTGGCGGCCAAGAGTGATAGCGGGGCTGTCTCGACTCTGCCCCGCACCGAGCTGGACTTTGCGCAGGCGAACGTCCCGTCGAACCGGCTGCCCGTGGGGACGGAGGACGGAGGCAGCGTTAGCGAGCGGAGGACGGAAGTCGGAGGACGGACGGAGGACGGCGTAGACAAGATGGAGGGTGTGCAGAACCACAACCCGCCGACGCTTTACGTAGACGACGACTACTGCTCGGCCTGCGCCAACGACGGGCACACCTGGGCCAGCGACGCCTACGCGACGATTCAGGCGGCGGTGGACGCCGCCGACGCGGGCGACACTATTGTGGTCAATCCCGGCGTCTATGTGGGCTTTAGCGTCTCCGGCGCGACCAAGAACAGCGTGAAGGTCAAGGGCGTCAACCCGGACGCGGTGTTTGTCAATGGGGCGGTGACGATTCAGAATGCGACGGGTGTGCAGTTGAGCAAGCTAACCATCCGCAGCTCGGCGGTCGGCACGGCGACGCTGCTCACCCTCACCAACGCGGGGGTAGGCGGGGTTGCGAACAGCAGCCTGAAGACCCAACTCGACAATAGCGTACTCTACGGCTACACCAGTCATGCCATCAGCATGGACCGTGTCAGTACGCTGACGACGACGCGCACGACCATCGCGGGCGAGCCGGGCAGTGGGTCGTATATCGACATCGGCGGCGCGACTGACCCGGCCTTTGTTCGCGACTGGTCGGCGGCCGACGCGGTGACGGACTTCCCGTCGCTGGTGGGCGACGGGGGAGCCTTCACCTCGGTCGGCAATACGCTGTACGGGTTACGGGGGAAGAACAGCCGAGGCGTCCTGTATTACAATTCGGCGCCGCCCAGTGGGCTGTGGAGCGGGGGTAGCGGTGAAACATTGCCGGCGGTGCCGGGTAAGCCCAACGCCCTCGCGCCAGCCGATGGCAGCGGCGTCTATGTGCTCAACTCGACGCCCAATCTCGGCGCGGTCACCAACGGGACGATCAATGCTACCATCACCGATGGTTCAGGCAACGTGTACATTGGGGGCAGCTTCTCCACTGTGGCCGGGGTGTCGGCCAGCAACATCGCCAAGTGGACGGCGGCCAGCCAAAGCTGGGGGACGGTACACGGCGGCCTCAACGGGGCCGTCGCGGCGATGGCTTTTGACAATAGCGGTAAGCTGTGGGTCGGCGGCAGCTTTACGGCCAACGCGGCCAACACCAAGACACTGAACTACGTGACTTACTCCGACGGCACCGATTGGGTGGTGGCAGGGCCAGCGCCGGGCGGTCTCAACTATGATGTGTTTGATCTGAAGGTGGACCCGAACGGCACTGTGGTCGTCTCCGGACGCTTCAGCAATGTGGGCGGCGGAAGCGCCCCGTATGATCCAGTCGGCTATCCTATTTTCGACGGTGGGGCAACGACAGTGTGCGATCCGGGCGTGGACGAGATTGGCCTATACAATTTCTCTGAGAAGCGTTGCGCGATTTTCCAGATTGGCCAATACCCCGACCTGACGGCCCTCGGTACGACCTTTAACGACGGACCTCGTTTCCCCGATAATAAGGCGACGGAGGTGCGCGTCGGCGGGTTGGTCCAGGTCGAGCTGTGTCAGAACCCCAACTATGGCGGAACCTGTACCACCTTCTCCAGCGATAGCGCCAACCTCGGCGGTCTATCCGGTGCTGTGTCGTCGCTCAAGGTCAAACGCCTCACGAGTATCCCGTATCAGGTCTCGCGGTGGAATGGGACGAGTTGGGAAGGCTTTGGGAATGCGATCAATGGGCCGACCTGGACGGTGGAGAGCGACGGAGCTTACATGTATTCCGCCGGCTACGCCTTGCCCTACGATCCCCCCGGCGTGGACGCTTATCCGTCCGGGACGAACTGCAACCCAAACGAGAACCAGGTCGCGCTGTTTGTGGACCAGTCCTACAACTGGGGGGATGACGACGGCGGCGCGGGCGACAAGTACTGTAAAGTGTTTGACATCAACAACGAGGGCGAATGGACGGTGCTGGATTCCAACCTGGCCGGGAAGGTATCTTCGGTGCAGGTAGGTGGGCGAGTCGCGCTCGGCATGTATCGCCGCGCCGATGCCGTCAACGAGAACAATAACAGCTTTGTCTATTTGACGCACGATGTAGCGGACCTCTCGCGCTTCCAGTTTGAGAACGGCGGCGCCAATGTCAACGACAACGTCCTGGCGATCCAGGTCGGCCTGCAGTGCTCGCTGTGTATCAGCGATGGTATCCAGCGCCTCTATCTGCCCGCCCAACGCGAGTTCGTCACGTGGAACACCATGGGCAGCCTGGAGTACGTCCAGACCAACGCGGCCGCGTTTGTCTCGGCGCTCAAGCTCAGCAACGGTATTCTCTACGTAGGCGGTCAATTCGCCAATATAGCGGACGTCTATACCGGGGGCAGCAATTTCGCTCGCTTCGACACCAACGCGAACTGGATGCAAACGACGGGGGTGGATTGTTGTGTCCGCAGCATCAATGCATCGCCTTCGGGCAAGATTGTCGTAGGCGGCACCTTCACCTCGCCCGGTACGCGCGTGGCGCAGTTCGATCCGACCAACGCCACGTGGTCATCCTACGGGTCGGGTCTCACCAGCGGCGTCAACGCCATCGGCTTCCACCCGACGGATGGCGTGGTCCTGCTGGCCGAGGGGGCGAAGGTCAGCCGCTACTTCCCGACGCGCCAGGCCATCAACCCGCCGAGCCTGTTCTATCGCTATCAGGGCGGGAGCTTTAGCAACAAAGCGCCCTTGCCCGTCGCGCCAGGGCTGGGCTTGAGTCTGGCGGGCGACGGGGCCGGCAACGCCTGGGCCTTGGTGGGCGGCGGGACGAGTACCTATCGCTACTTGTCCGGCACGAGCGCCTGGACGGCGGGCGGGGTCCTTACGACCACGGTGGGCGCGGGCGGGGCGCTGGCGTATGCCGGAACCAACGGGCTGTACGCCCTGGTCGGCGGCGGCTCCCCCCGGTTCTTCCGCTCGACCAACAGTGGCGTCACATGGACGGCGCTGGCCGACGCGCCTTTCGCGCCCGGCGATGGGGCAGGCTTGGCCTGGGACGGCGCGGAATACCTGTACGCCACCCAGGCTGGCAACGGGCTGGGCTTCATGCGTTACAGCCTGGTGGACAGTGTATGGGAGACACTGGGTGACAATTCCAGCGGGACGACGGGGGACGACAGTGTGCCGGTGCAGGTCGGGCCAGGGGGTGGATTAGCCCGTATCAGTAACACCCTCTATGCTCTCAGGGGCAACGATACAACGGACCTCTATTCTTATAGCCCCATCGGCCTGCCGCGCCCTGAAAAACTGACGCTGGACCGGGTGGCGTTTGCCCAACCCTCTACCGTCAGCAGCAGCCAGTGGATCAGCCCGACGCAGCAGACCGAGGACTTTGGCGTGGGGCGGACCGGGCTGGCCTGGGTGGGCGATGGAACCTGGTCGCCGCTGCAGACGGTTCGGCCTGGCAGCTTCGCCAGCACGGTGAGCCTGGCGGCCGCGAAGTTCGTGGACCAGGTACGGCATGTCTTCCGCCTTCAGTCCGCATCTACCTTGACGGCGGGCTACGCCGACGCGCTTGGTGACGCCTTTGTCGCGCCGGGTTACTGCGCCACCTGCGCCAACGACGGCCTGACATGGGGCCAGACGGCGTTTAGCAGCATCCAGGCGGCCATTGACCGAGGCGCGCCCCGCGTCAACCTGCGGCCCGGCCTGTACCGCGAGCCGTTCTACCTGACGAACGGCGTCCAGGTCAACGGCAGCGGCCCGGATCTGACCATCGTGCAGCCGCCCGCCGGGTCCTCGCCGTCTTACCTGGTCAGCGCCGAGGGCATCGTCGGGGCGAGCCTGAACCGGCTGACGCTGGCCGGCGCCGGTCTGCGCGTCGAAGACGGCGCGCTGAGCGTGCGGGCGTTCCGTAACATCATCCGAGGCGCGATGACGGCCATCCGCCAGGACGGCGCGGCGACCGAACTCGAAGTCGTCAACAATACGCTGGTCAATAACACGGATGGCCTGAGCGCGACCGGCTGCGCGGCGGTGGATGTACGCAACACCATCTTCGCCTCCCACAGCGGTGTGGCGCTCAAATACCAGGGGGCAGGTTCGACATGTAACCCCACCCCGACTCAGTTGGACCGCTATAACCTGTTCTGGCTCAACGCGGGCGATGTGAAGATCGACAATGGCACGCCCCAGGCCGCCTTTGGTCCGGGCGACATCACCCTCGATCCCTACTTCACCGCGCCCAACCAGCTCAACTTCCGCCCGCGCGTCGGCTCGCCCGCCGCTGACGCGGGCAACCCGACTGACCCGTCACCGCCCGGTTCCAACGGCCGTGTGGACATCGGCGCGTTTGAGGTGGGCCAGGCGGCGTTCTACGCCGACGACAACTATTGCGACCCGGCGGTCAACTCGGCCTGCGTCAACGACGGGCTGACCTGGGGCGTGGACGCCTTCAGCCGGATCCAGGACGCGGTGAACGCGGCGCAGATTGCCTCGACCGCTGTGAATACGCCGAGCAGCTTCACCACGTTTACCGTCGGCGTCGGCGCTGGCACGTACAACGAGCATGTGGTCGTGCCGAGCTACATACATCTCGTCGGCAGCGGCGCGGAGCAGACGACCATCAACGGCGGCGGGACGGGCGATGTAGTGACGCTCAACGGCGCGGTCCAGGCCGAGGTGCGCGGCTTCACCCTTACTGGCTCAGGCACAGGGGCGACGAACGCTGGCATTCGCGTGGCGGGCGCGTCCAACACCGTCAGTCTCAGCCGCAATATCCTGCGGGGCAACCGTGTCGGCATCCTCTTTGCGGGCGGCGCGACCGGCGAGGCCCAGTTCAACACCATCGTCAACAACACGGCGGCCGGCGTGAGGAGCGAGGTCGCGAACACCTGGGTCACGGTGAGCAACAACATCCTGTCCGGCAACAACCCCGGCCTGGAAGTCACCTCCCCGGCGCAGATTTTCCACGCCTACAACCTGCTGTACAACACGCCCAACGCCAACTTTAGCGCGGGTCTAGCAGCGGATGCGACCGAGCTTGTGGGCCAGAACCCGAACTTGACGGCGGGCGACTACCGCCTGAACGCGAACTCGCCCGCTGTGGACGCCGCCGAGCCAGGCGTGGAGCCGCCGGTCGGGGGTGGGACGCGGGCCGATATGGGCTACCGCGAACGACTGGCCGTGCCGCTGACGCTCCTCTTCGGGAGGGAAGGCGTCTCGTGTACGATTGGCAACTCAGGCATGGGGACGGTGGATGTAGCCCTGGTCGGCCTGCCGACGACATCTTGGAGCAGTGGCGTCACGACGACCTTGCCCTCGACCGCCGCATGGTCGGCCGCGACGTTCCAGGGCGGGACGACGGGCGACACGGCGCGCTACTGGACAGCCAATGTGACGCCCGCCAGCGAGGGCCTCTACCGGCTCTACACGCGGGCCACCGACCGTTTGGGCAACCAGGAGCCGCCCGCGCCCCAGTTGTCCTCCGACCTGTACGCCGGCTCCTTCTACGCCGACGGGACCCCGCCGTTGGTGGCCTGGATCACCCCGTCCACCACGCCCACCTCCACCACGGGGGTAGCCATTGAACTAGTGGCATCGGCCAGCGACTACGTAAATAGCGGCCTCGCCAGCCGCTTCAGCGTGGCCTCGATGTGGTTCGAGGTGGACGGCGTTGTCTGGCCCGCCGACTGGGTGGGGACCGTCGTCCCGTCCAGCGGTCCGCGCACCTTCCGCGCGGTCGTTCCCATCACGGTCGGGGCGCATAGCGTCAAGGCGGTCGCGGTGGATCGGGCCGGCAATCGCGGCGAGCAGACCATCTCGGTCACTGGCGCCGCCTCGGGTGAGGTCGCCACCATTACCTCCATCAAGACTGGCAGCGCCACGAACCAGTCGGTCCTAACCGTGGCAGGCTATGCCCTATTCACCAGCGCGGGCGCTAACCATCGCGTCAACGTCACGGTGGACGCCCTACCCGCCGTCCAGGCGACCCTCGCCAATGCGACGGCCCAGTTTACGGCCTGGACGATCGTGGTGAACCTGCCCAACCCCAACGTTGACGCCGACCACACGATTAGCGCCGTTGCCTCATCAGTCGCCCTGGGCAAGCTAGAGGCGACGAGCGATTTGGGTAGCAGCGTCACCTTCCGCCTGGACCGCACAGCCCCCACAGCCACCATCACGCCGCCTACCACGAACCCCATCTCGACCACGGTGACCCTCCAGGGCACGGCGGCGGATACAGGCGGCAGTGGGCTGGACCGCGTAGAGGTTAGCGTCGACGGCGGCGCGACCTGGGCCGTCGCCAGCCTGGTCCTGACCTCGGGCAATCCGAACAGCGCCACCTGGAGCCTGACCTGGACGCCGCCAGCCGACCAGAACAGCGTCACCTTCCCTGTCCAGGCGCGGGCGGTGGACAAGGCCACCAATCAGACCACCCCGGTCGCCACGCTGAACCTCAAGGTGGACAATGTGGCGCCGCCAGCCCTCGCGCCGACCTTCAACCCCATTGAGGGCACCCACTTCGGCGGTCCGAGTTCGGTCCAGGTGACATGGACGCCGGCTTTGGATGGCAGCGGCCCGCCCGACACTTTGGTGACGGTGGATAAGCTGGCCAACACCGAGCCGGGGACGGTCGTGACCAGCCCCTACGCGGCGTCGTTCACCAGCGGCGGCCAGTGGTACATCCACCTAGCGACCCGCGACGCGGCAGGCAACCGCAGCACAACGACGCACTACGGCCCCTGGTATGTAGACAGCTCGGACACAGGGTTGTGCCTCGACAGCCGCACGGTCCAGGTGGACGGCGTGCTGGACCTGGCGACGCAGGAGTGGCGCGACAACCGCGAACTCCTCGATGACGACGAGCGCCCCACGACACGCCAGAAGCTCTACGCCACCTGGGACGCGAGCTACCTCTATCTTGGCTGGCACGGGGCGAGTTGGGAACTCGACGGGGCCATGTGGGCTACGCCTCGACGGGTGGCACAGGGACGACAACCCTTGTCACACCCATGAGCGGCCTCAGCCTGCCCTTCGCGGCTAACCTGGCCGTCCAGGTGAACAGCCCAACGTCAGCGACGGTCTATAGCTGGAATGGCAGCGCGTGGACGGCGCAGGGCGCGCCTCTCTTCGGCAACGTAGGCCAGGATACCGAGGTGCGCGTACCGTGGAGCATCAACACAGGCACGACCGTGCGCTTGCTGGCCTACGCGGTCACGGATGCGGGGACGCCGTGGAGCGTCTTCCCAACCACCAATGCGCTGACCGGGCCGTGGACAAGTGGCTATCAGTGGAGCAACGCCTGTAGCGTGACCAGCCCCCAGTCCGGTCAGCCCATCACGCGCAGCGTCAAGCTCACGTTGAGCAGCCCCCAGTCGTCGCTCGCCCCGCAGGGTCCCAACGGTCAGATTCAGTACACAGTGGACATCCAGAACCTGGAAGTCAGCGCGCTGACGGGCGTACAATTGGTCCTCAACGCCACCACGGGCCTCACCTATCAAAGCGTGAATAACAGCCCTGTCACGCCCAGTAACAGCGTCACCGTCAACCTCCCCTCCCTGGCGCCAGGCGCGACGCAGCAGGTTCAGGTGACGGCGGCTCTGGCCGCCAGCCTCACGGGGGTGCAATCAGTCACGACGACGGCCCAGGTGCAGTTGCCAGCGTTGACGAGCGCGCCGCTGCTGGCTCAGACCACTCTGAGCCACCGCGTGGACAGCCAGCCGCCCAGCGCGAGCCTGTCAACTCAGGTGCTGACAGTAGGGACGACCACGCTGACAGGGGAAGCCAGCGACGGGGATGGGATTGGCGTCAAGCAGGTCCAGTTCCGCAAGGCGGGTACGAGCACGTGGACCACGGCGACCGGGACCGACCCCTGGCTGGCGTCCATCACGACGACGGCGGGCGATGGTGCCTCTGTGACCCTGGAGTACCAGGCCACTGACCTCTACGACCAGGTCGGCCCGGTTCAACAAACCCAGTTCGTCCTGGACACGGTAGCGCCGACGCTCAGCTTCAGCCTGCCGCCTACGGTTGGGGGGAGTAAGGCCGAGATTGATGGGACGACCACTGACCCCTTCCCTGCGACAGGCAAGGTGGTCAAGGTCGAGGTCCAGATTGACACGACAACCGCGCCCTGGCTAGAGGCCATCGGCCCCTTCGCCGCGAGTGGCGGCTCGCAAGGCTGGCACTTCACCTGGAATCTGCCTAACGTCAACGGGGAGACACACTCGCTGCGCGCACGGGCCACCGATGCCGCCGGCAACGTCTACGTCTCGCAGTTCCAGACCACAGTCGTCCAGGCCAGCGCCGCCGATCTCAGTATCGGCATCCAGAGCAGCCCGTCTATTCCCGTGCCGGGCAGCCCTATCAGCTACACCATCACTGTGGATAACCCCAGCACCAATGGTGTGACCGGAGTGACGGTGGCTGACACCGTCCCAGCTAGCTTGCTCAATGTCACTTGGACCTGCACCGCCACGCCCTACTCAAGCTGTGGCGGCGATGGCGGGACCGGCAGCATCAACACGGCCGGCGGCTCGATTGTGGCGGCCAGCGGGCGGCTGACGTTTACAGTCAACGCGACCATCGACCCGGCGGCGCGCAACACCCTCAGTAATACCGCGACTGTCACCCTGCCGGGGACCATCCAGGACTACGCGCCGAACAACAACTCGGCGACGAGCCATCTCTCGCTCCAACCGAGGACCAATCTAGCCCTCAGTATCGCCGACCAACCGGATCCAGTGATTGCCGGTACGCCGGTCACCTACACCTTGACCATCACCAATAACGGCCCCTCGACCGCTACTGGTGTCGTCGTCACCGACAGCCTGCCCAGCGGGGTCTCCCTGCTCTCCGCCCCCGGCTGCACCGGCACGACCAATCTGACCTGCGCTCTCGGCACTCTCCAGCCCCAAGCCGTAATCAGCCTCCCGATCCGAGGCTTCGTTGATCCATCCCGACGTGGCAGCCTGACGGACCTCGCCGGTGTCACGGGAACGGAAACCGACCCCACCCCTGCCAACAATACGGGCAGCCAGACGACAACGGTGATCACCAGCTCAGACCTCGTCGTCAGCCAGAGCTTCAGCCCACAGCCGGTGGTCAAGTTCGGCATCCTGACGATGAGCCTCAACGTCACCAACAACGGTCCCTCGACGGCCACAGGCGTCACCCTCATTGATACCCTCCCCGCCGCCT
>JAHCIP010000231.1 GCA_026129165.1 Anaerolineae bacterium | reverse complement strand
CATCGCCATCTCGACGCGAGCGAGCGACGTCCGCGTTGCCCAGCAGCTAGGCGCGGTCACCGGCCTCCCCGCCATCGTGGTGGCTTACCTCAGCGCGTTCAACGTCATCCACATGACGCCTGGTCTGGCTGTCGGCGTTGGGGCGGCGCTGCTGGTTCTCGACGGCATTGGCTGGCGGATGGTGTCGGCAGCGTTCGACCGCGAACGACTCATTACTGGTACCCGATGATGACGCACACGTTACGCGAGGAGGATTTTTGATGCTGGATCACTGGGGAGAGGACTACATTCGGCTGGGGCTGCGCATCGAGAAGCTGTTTCCCGGCTTTGTGGACGGCTACTACGGCCCGCCGGAACTAAAGGCCGAGGTGGACGCCGAGCCGGCCCCGGAGGCAGACGCGCTGGTGCGAGCCGCGACGGCGCTGGCCGACGCGCTGCCCGCGCAGGGCTTCGAGGAACGCCGCGCGGCCTACCTGGGCAAGCAGGTCCGCGCCATCGAGACGGTCTGCCGCCGCCTGGCGGGCGAAAGCTTCTCCCTAGAGGACGAGGCCGAGCGCTACTACGACATTCGCCCGACGCGCATTCCCGAGGCGCAGTTCGAGGCGGGCCTGGCCCTGTTGGAGGCGGCCCTGCCCGGCGCTGGCACTCTGACGGACCGCATGGAGGCCTGGCGCAAGCGGCATGAGTTGCCGCGTGACAAGACGGGCCGGCTGTTGGGCCTGCTGAACGACGCGCTGGCCGAGACGCGGCAGCGGGCGCTGGACATCGTACCCCTGCCGGAGGGGGAAGGGGTCGAACTGGCGACCGTCACGCAGCAGCCGTGGGGCGCGTACAACTGGTACCGGGGCGGTTATCGGTCGCGCGTCGAGTTCAACACCGACCTGCCCACCAACCTCGCCCGCCTGCCCGACATGATGGCCCACGAAGCCTACCCCGGCCACCACACCGAACACGCCTTGCGCGAGAAACTCCTCTACCAGGACCAGGGCTATCTGGAACACAGCATCCTGCTCATCAACACGCCGGAGTGTGTCATCTCCGAGGGCATCGCCACCGTCGCCGCCGATCAGATCTTCGCCCCAGGCGAGGCGCACGCCTGGCTGCGGGCGCATGTCTATCCTATGGTGGGGTTGACCCTGGACGATGTGGACGAGGCGAGGGTGGAGCAGGCCGAGGCGATGCTGCGCGGGGTGCGCGGCAATGCCGTCTTCCTGCTGCACGAGGACGGGCGGTCCGACGACGAGGTGGTGGCGTATCTGATGCGCTACAGCCTGCTCAACGAGCAACGCGCCCTTAAAGCCCTGGAGTTCCTCAAGTCCCCGCTATGGCGCGCCTACACCTTTACCTATTTCTATGGCCGCGACTTGATACTGCCTCTGCTCCAGGGGGGTGACCGCCGCGCCGTGTTCGGCCGCCTGCTGACGGAGCAGGTCTACCCCTCGCTCCTGGCGAAGTGGAACAACGCCTAGGGTGGCCTCAAACAACCCTAATGCATCGGTACGGCGGGCAGCCAGATGGTAAATGTGGTCCCCTGGCCGACCTTGCTGTCCACCGTCAGCCGGCCGCCGTGGCTCTCGACAATCCACTTGGCGATGGGCAGGCCCAACCCCGTCCCGCTGGGCCGGCCAGGCCGGGCCTTGATACCCGGCACGCGGTAGAACCGCTCGAAGATGTGGGGCAGGTGCTCGGGCGGGATGCCGGGGCCGGTGTCGGCCACCTCGACGCGAACCCATGGCCCGTCGGCGTACAGCGACAGCGTGACCTTGCCGCCCTGCGGCGTGTACTTGACGGCGTTGTCGGTCAGGTTGAGTAGAACTTCCTTCAGCCGGTCTGGGTCGCCAGCCACCAGGCCAATGTCCTCGTGCCCCAGCGCCACATGGACCCCATCGGCGATGGTCCGCGCCTGCTGGTAGACCTCCAACACCAGGGTCATCATCTCGACCGGAATACGCTGAAAACTCTGGCCCGCGTCGGCCTGGGCCAGCAGCAGGAGGTCGCCCACGACACGGGTCAGGCGGCGCGTCTCCCGGCGTACCGCCTCCAGCAGGATGCGCTCTTCCTCCGGGTCTTCCGGATGGGAACGTAGCAGCAGTTCGACGTTACCCTGGATGGTCGTCAGCGGGGTGCGCAAGGAGTGGGAGGCGTCGGCCAGGAAGCGCTGCTGCGCCTCGAAGGCGCGCTGAATGCGCTCCAACATATTGTTGAATGTCGCTGCCAGCCGGCCCACCTCGTCCGCCGGACCCGCGTACTCGATGCGCTGCTGCATATCCTCGGCGCGTTGGATGCGTTCGGCGAGGGCGGTAATCGTGGTGATGGGCCGCAGGCCCTGGCGAATGATCAGCCAACTGATGCCCGTGGCGAGGAGAAGGATGCTGGCGATGCCGCCGCCAAAGACGAAGCGCAGGGCGCGCAGGTTGTTGTCCAGTTCGGTGAGCGAGCGGCCCACCTGGATCACCAGGACGGGCGGCCCGGCGCGCACCAGGAACACCGGCACGCTGTAGATGCGCAACCGTCCCCCGTCCACATTGGTCGTGACGAAGCCCTCCTGGCCGCGTAGGTTCTGGGTGAACAGGCCGTCGTCAATGGGGAGTTGGCGGCTGCCGAGGTTGTCGGAACGTTTGGCGATGCGGCCATTCGGCTCCATGATCTGGACAAAGGTATCTGCCGCCGCAAACTCATCCACCGAGGGAATGTAAATCTGGGCGTACAGGTTGACACGCAACGAGTCGCTCACGTTGACGGCGCGAAGCCGCAACGTCTCATCCGCCGCGCTGATCGCCAGTTGTTCCAGCAAAAAGTACGAAATGACGGAAAATGAAATCAGGCTTAAAGCGACCAGGGCGACGTTCCACAACGTCAGCCGAAATCGGATGGACACACAACCCTTCCTGCGCTTACCCCCCTATCCTCCCGCAATCGGGGGAGAAGAGGAGGGTCAGTTACCCCAATTCCTCGCGTAAGATGTAACCGACTTCTCGCACCGTCTGAATCAGGTTGGGATCCCCCAGCTTCTTGCGCAAGTAACGCACATACACCTCGATGACATTCGACTCACCGCCGAAGTCGTAGCCCCAGACACGGTCGAAGATGGTCTCCCGCGTCAGAACCTGGCGGGGGTGGGTCATAAACAGTTCCAGTAGCTCGTACTCTTTGGGGGTCAGATGAATCAGCCGCTTGCCCCGCCGCGCCTCACGGGTGGAGGTATCCAGGCTGACGTCGGCGAACTGGAGAATCGTCTGCGGCTGGGTGCGCGTGCGTCGCAGTTGGACCTTGACCCGCGCCAGTAGCTCGTCGAAGGCAAATGGCTTCACCAGGTAGTCGTCGGCGCCCGCCTCCAGCCCAGCCACGCGGTCGGGAATGGCGTCCTTGGCGGTGAGCATGATGATGGGCAGGTCAGGCGAGGCGGCCCGCAGTCGGCGACAGACTTCGAGGCCGTCCAGGTCGGGTAACATGCGGTCCAGAACCACCAGGTCGGGCGGCGTATCGCGCGCTGTCGTCAGGCCGGCCTCAGCGTCCAGCGCGGTATCCACGCTATAACCAGCATAGACTAACCCGCGCCGCACCATAGTGGTCACTTCGGGTTCGTCGTCAATGACTAAGATACGCATGGGCTTCTCTATCTCATGAGTTACGTTGTCGGGGCCGGGGTCGGCGCCCGCTGTCCACGACGCAAGCTGACTAGTTGCAAGTTGACGGCCTGCAGGCCGCCCTCGCGCCCCTCGGACTTCGCCAACTCAAACTCGAAGATCATGGTTCGGTTCGGTAGTTTGCTATAGTGGACTTCTTCGGGCAATTGCGAGTCGTGGAAGAAGACGCTGCCGTAGGGCGAGTCGGCCTGGCGCGAGTCGAGTTTCCACAGTTCAGGCGCGACGCTTTTCATAAAGCGCAGGAAGCCATAGCCCTTGCCGGTGTGGTGGTAGCACACGCCGCGTACCCGCGACCCGATATCGCCCCACCCCGCGCCATTGCGTTGCGGAGTGGTCGTAGGCAGCAGGTTGGGAATCAGGTAGCCTGACATGAACAGGTCGGCTTCGCGGCGCAGATCAGTCGAGACGTTGTCGAAGGCGACGATTTCGACGCGGCAGCCTCGGTTCTGGAGCGCGCGCACGACCTGGGCGAAGTCGCCGTCGCCCGTCGCCAGCAGCACGCGGTCGATGTTTTCGGATTGCAGCAGCGCGTCCACTGCCAGGTCCAGGTCGGCGTTAGCCTTGCCGAACCGATTGCCATTCTCGTCAATATACCATTTGACGGTCTTCTGGATTACTTTATAGCCAAAATCACGCAGGACATCGTAGAAGCCATACTGGCCGTCGCGGTACGTCTGGTCCCACTCGGCGCGGTCGGCGTCGAAGCTGACATAAGCGTTCAGCCGCACCGGCTCGGCGTTGCCGCGACAGGCAAACTCGCGCAGCACATCGTAGCGCATCCCGTACCCGCCGTTGCGGGCCAGGTTAGCGACATCCACATACACCCCGACTTTTGTTGTTTGGGCAAACATAAGAAAAGTTGTTCCCTCTCCTGGTCAAACCGTATTATGGTCCAGGAGACGCGCGATCGGGCGCGTCTCTAGGCATCAGACAACCAAGAACGCCGGCGAATTGTGTCACGCCTACATGATATTCCGAACTGCATTCAGGGGCAACTGTAGATGGCATCGGCGTAAAGGGGGTAGTATTTCACCGTTACGGTGCGTCCAAACAGGGGGCGTGCAACCTTCACAGGATAGAGTCGTATAGTTTCTAAGGGTGTCAACGCGGTTACCGCCCAATGATGATTCGCTAGTCCCCACTCCCTTGAGGAGGCTGGTTGTGTTTAGCTGGTTGAGACGACAGAAGCGTGACGAGAAGGTCAATGGCCGCTACCGCCACGGCAACGAGCACCTGATTGAAGCGCGTGAGGTCGTGAAGGTGTACGAGAACGCGGCCGGCAAGTTCACCGCCCTGCGAGGCGTCAGCCTCCAGGTCAACCCCCATGAGTTTGTGGCCGTGGTCGGCAAGTCGGGCTGCGGTAAGTCTACCCTCGTCAATATGATTACCGGCATTGACCGCCCCACGTCCGGCGACATCCTGGTCGGGGATACGGCGGTCCATACCCTCAACGAGGGCCAGTTGGCTCAGTGGCGCGGGCGCAACGTCGGCGTCATCTTCCAGTTCTTCCAACTCCTGCCCACGCTGACCGTGGCCGAGAACGTCATGCTGCCGATGGACTTCTGTAACATGTACGCGCCGCGCGAGCGCCGCGACCGCGCGCTGTACCTGCTGGAACAGGTCGAGATGGCCGAGCACGCCGACAAGTTGCCCTCCGCTACGTCGGGCGGCCAGCAGCAGCGTGTCGCCATTGCCCGCGCCCTGGCGAACGACCCGCCCATCCTGCTGGCTGACGAGCCAACGGGCAACCTCGACTCGAAGACGGCCGAATCCATCTTCCGCCTGTTTATGGACCTCGTTCAGCAGGGCAAGACGATTGTGATGGTGACGCACGACCGCGACCTGACGCGCCAGGTGACGCGCGCCGTCGTTATGGCGGATGGCGAAATCGTGGACGAGATTGTAAACCAGTCCGTCACTCCTACTACCGTATTCGAACCGGAGGAGGTAAGGTGAACGCGAGGACTGTTGAGCGACTGCTTGAGGTGGTTGAAAAACTGCCTGAGGACAAGGCGAGTGAAGTTCTAGACTTTGCTCAATTCCTATTGGTGCGTAGTCGTCAGGCAGACGAGGACAAACTTCCCATCGAGATTTGGGCTGAGGAACTGGCTAGGGTGCATGGCTTTGACCACTTGACGGAAGACGATGTGGCACGAATTGTCAAGGAAGTGCGTCGAGAAAAGTCATGATTAGGGTTCTATATGATACTAATATCATGATTTCCGGCCTTGTGTGGGCAGGAGCGCCTCGGCGATTGTTAAGGCTGGCGCGTCAAGGGCAAGTCCAGGTAGTCACGAGTCAAGTTTTGCTCGATGAACTGATGGAGGTTCTCACACGGAGCGACAAATCCTTTGCTGTGTCACGCACTGTGGCCCAGACGGTGGTTGATGACGTAAGAACCTTTGTTACCCTCGTCACGCCGAACCGCCAGGTTAGTATCTGTCGCGACCCCGACGACAATCACCTTCTTGCCTGCGCCGCGACGGTGCAAGTGGATTACATTGTGACCGGTGATAATGACCTGTTGGTATTGGGCACATTTGAAGGCATTCGGATTGTGAATGCGAAACAGTTCCTTGAGGTGCTAGATGCTCAATCCCCGTTGGCGTAAGGTCATCCGCGACCTGTGGGGCAACAAGACCCGCACGCTGCTCGTCGTCATGTCCATCGCCGTCGGTGTGTTCGCTGTCGGCGTGATTGTGAGCACTCAGATTCTGCTCAGCACCGACCTGAGCGCGAGCTACCTGGCGACCACCCCATCCAGCGCTATCCTGAGCGTCAGCCCGTTTGACGACGACCTGGTGGAGACGGTGCGCCGTATGCCCGGCGTCCTGGAAGCCGAGGGCCACCACTCGATGAACGTGCGCTTGCTGGTTGGTCCCAACGAGTGGCGCACACTCAACCTGGATGCGATCCAAAAATTCGACGATCAGCGGCTGAACCGCCTCGCGCCGGTCAGCGGAGCATGGCCGCCGCCGAACAAGACCGTCCTCATCGAAAGAGCCTCGCTGGGCCTGACCAATGCCAAGGTCGGCGACACGGTGACGGTGGAGTTGACGGATGGCCGGCAACTCGGATTGAAGATCGTTGGCACGGCCCACGACCTGAACAAACCGCCGGCCGCCTTCACCGGCCAGCCGTATGGCTACATCAACTATGACACGATGGAGTGGTTGGGCTTTGGCCGTCTGCACGACGAACTGCGCTTGCTGGTGGAGAACGGCACGGACAAGAAGGCGGTGGAAGAGGCGGCGAAGGGGGTGAGCCAGAAAATCGAAAAGGGCGGCCGCAGTGTCTTCTTTACCTGGATTCCCACCCCCGGCAAGCACCCCCCCGATGATGCCGTCCAGCCCATGCTGCTGATTCTCGGTGTCCTGGGCACGCTCTCGCTGTTCCTCAGCGGCTTCCTGGTCATCAATACCATCTCGGCGCTGCTGATGCAGCAGACGCGGCAAATCGGCATCATGAAGGCGGTGGGAGCGCAGACGCGGCAGATCATGGGCCTCTATCTGGGCATGGTCGTCATCTTTAGCCTGTTGGCGCTGCTGGTCGCCATCCCGCTGGGCGCGCTAGGCGCGTTCGCCTTTGTCGGCTATCTCGCCAACCTGATCAACTTCGACATCCAGGGCTGGCGCATCCCGCTGCCGTCCCTGCTGCTCCAGATCGGTGTTGGGCTGGTCGTCCCACTGGCCGCCTCGCTGTGGCCTATCCTGTCTGGCGCGCGGGTCACGGTGCGTGAGGCGCTCAACTCGACCGGCATTGGGGAGCGCCACTTCGGCCACAGTTGGGTAGACCGCCTGGTGGAAAGCGTGCGCGGCTTCTCGCGGCCCACGCTCATCTCGCTGCGCAACACCTTCCGCCGCAAGGCGCGCCTGGGCCTGACCCTGTTCACGCTGACCCTCGGCGGCGCGGTCTTTATCGCCGTGCTGAGCGTCCACGCCTCGCTGATGAATACGCTGGACGACTTTTTCGCCTACTGGCGCTATGACATCGGTCTGAACTTCAGTCGGGCCTATCGAACCGAGCAAATTACCCGTGAGGCGCTGAGCGTACCAGGCGTCGTGGGGGCCGAGACGTTTGCCTTCGCCCGGGCCAGCCATGTCCACGCCGATGGCAAGGAGGCCCGCCCGGTGACCGTGCTGGGCGTGCCGCCGGACACGCAGATTATACAGCCCAAGCTGCTACGCGGCCGCTGGCTGTTGCCCGACGACGAGAATGCCATCGTCGTCAACGCGACCGTGCTCGATCCCGAAAACGACCCCGACATCCACCTGGGCGACGAGGTCACGTTTAAGATCGAGGGCCGCGACACGACCTGGCGTGTGGTCGGCGTGGTGCAGGCCGTCCTCCAGGGACCTCTAATGTACGCCCCGCGCTCGTACATGGAACGGGTCACCAACAATGTCGGGCGGGCCGGCTTCGTCCAGATTGTGACCGAGCAGCACAGCCTGGCCTACCAGACGCAGATGGCCGAGTCGCTCAAGCAGCATTTCAAGGACGCGGGCATGAACGTCAGCGGTACGGAGACCATCGCCTCGATCCGCCAGCAGATTGAGTACCAGTTCAACATCCTGGTCGTCTTCCTGGCGTTTATGGCCGTCCTGCTGGCCGTGGTGGGCGGGCTGGGCCTGATGGGAACGATGAGCATCAACGTGCTGGAACGGACGCGCGAGATTGGCGTCATGCGCGCCATTGGGGCGAGCGACGGCTCGGTGCTGAGGATCTTCCTGGTCGAGGGTGTCTTTGTGGGTATGCTGAGCTGGGGTCTCGGCGCGTTGGCCGCCCTGCCCATCAGCCAGGTCCTCAGCCAGGCGGTCGGTATGGCCTTCCTGCGCGCGCCACTGAGCTACGAGTTCTCCACCCAGGGCGCGCTGCTCTGGCTCGGCCTGGTGCTGGTGCTGGCGTCGGGGGCGAGCCTGCTGCCGTCGTGGCACGCCGCGCGGTTGACGGTGCGCGATGTGCTGGCGTATGAATAGAGTATAATACGTGAAGTGCGCGGACACCCGTCCACCCTGCTTCACGTGGATGTGGGTAAGGAGCCAAGTATGCTGAAGTGGACAAAATTGATTGTCTTTCTGTCGCTCGTTAGCCTTCTTGCGCTGACAGCGTGTAACGCAGGTGGCGCGGCCCCGGCCGCCCAGGCCACGCCTGTACCGGCCACCAAGGCCAGCGGCAAGATCGTCTCAGAAGCAGTGGTGGTGCCAGCGCGGAGCGCCAAGTTGAGCTTCCCCATCGCCGGAGCTGTCGCCGAGGCGCCGGTCAAAGTGGGCGATCGTGTCGCAGCGGGGCAGGTCATGGCGCGGCTGGAGACGACAGACTTGGAAAACAACGTCAAGAAGGCTGAGAACGGGGTCAAGAAGGCCGAGACGGGGGTGAAACGGGCCGAGGCGGGCGTCAAGACGGCGCAGGCGCAACTGTCGAAGACGAAGGCCCCGGCGCGCGAGGTAGACATCGCGGCGGCTGAGGCGAAGGTGACGGTGGCCGAGGCGGGCGTGGTCTCCGCGCAGGCTCGGCTGGCGGCGTCCCAGGCCCGCGCCGGTGACGCTCAAGCGGGCGTAACCTCGGCGCAGGGGCGGCTCGCGGCGGCGCAGGCGGGTCTTGAAAAGACGACCAGCGGTCCAACCGACGAGGCGGTTGCCATTGCCGAGCGCAAGATTGAGCAGGCGAAGAACGCCCTGTGGGGCGCGCAGGCCCAGCGCGATGCGGCCTGTGGGCGCGCGGGGGACAAAGACTCGCCGCGTTCGGCCCGCGACATGGCGCAGACCGAGTGTGACGGGGCGCGGGCCAGTGTCAACTCCGCCGAGGAGGGTATCCGCGTGGCGGAGTTACAGCTACAGGAACTCAAACAGGGGCCGAGGGACGCGGATGTCAAGTCGGCCCAGGCGGGTATCACGCAGGGCCAGGGCGACGTGGCTGGCGCGCGGGCGCGCGCTCAGGCAGCGAGCAGCGATATTGCGGCGACCCAAACCGAGATTTCTAATGCCCAGGCCAATGTGACGGCGGCCAGGGCTGATTTGGAACGGGCGAAGGCGCCGGCGACGGCCGAGGACATCGCCATTGCGGAGGCGGGCGTCAACACGGCGCAGACAGAGTTGGCCGGCGCGCAGACGGACCTAGCGGCGGCCCAGTCTGACCTGGCGATTGCGCGGTCCGAACTGGCCAAGGCGACGCTCAAGGCGCCC
>JAHCIP010000230.1 GCA_026129165.1 Anaerolineae bacterium | reverse complement strand
CGATGGAGGCTTCGGGGATCCCCAGCTTGGCTGCCGTGCCTGTTTCCACCAGTGCATCACCTAAGCGAGCGATCGGAGTCCTAAAGGTTGAGACGAGCCGGTTCAGTTTTCCGTCCAGGATATACCAGGGGCTGACCTCTGAATGCTGGGAAGCCACGTAGTAAACCCCCGTCAACATCCTGTTGACCTGAGAGAAATGCGTGGGCCCGTAGCGGTTGAGGACAGACATGCCAGCCACCGTCTGCTCCACCATGAATAGCAGCATGTGGCGCAGGCGCGGGTCCGGCTCGGCGACGGCCCGGTTCCACAAGATGCCCAGGGCCTGCGCGGCGCGGGGCAGGTAGAGATGATGAATGCGCGTGAAGCCCTTGGGGGCGAGACGCGAGCCGTGGTACATCTTGTCAATGGGGAACTCGTTGGTGGGGACGCTGCGCGGCAAAGGCAACATCGCGACGCGGTCGAGGGTGGTCATATCCGAGAAGTCTGGCTTCTTCTCGTAGTTTGTCTTGCCCACGCGGTAGTTGATGAGCGCGGGTCGCAGCGTAATGCGCGACCAGGGCCGGGCCGTGACCGAGTCAATCGTCGTGTCGAAAACGCGCTGCAGGTTGTCCTTGGACAGCTCCACACCACAGCGCGGGCAGGGGAAATTGCCCCTGACGCGCTTGGTGTCCGGGTCAAGGGCTTCGCTCAGAAACTCAATCTCCGCCAGGCAGTTGGGACAGGTGAAGACTTCGCTCCACACCGTGTAGTTGATGCGGGCCGTCTGGCCGTCGGTGTGGCGCGTCTCGTACATCCAGCCCAACTCGCGCTCCAGGTCGCGCAGCAGACCCCGCGCCCGTACCTCAAAGGCGGCCACATCGAAGGGCATATTGTAGTTGGCGCTGATGAAGGTGGCGGCCGGCGACAGGTCGTTGAGGACGACGCGGCGCGCTCCCCAGCGGGGCAGTGGATCGCCACGGTCCTTCGCCGCCTGCTCCAGCTTCATCTTTAACTCGGCGTTCGGCTGGCGGCACATCTGCACGGCGACGCCAGTCATGCCGGAACCGGCAAAGCCGTCGAGGATGATGTCGCCGGGGTCGGTGTAGTGCAGGATGGCCGGCACAATGGCCTTGTAGGGCACCTTGGTGTGATACGAGTGGGCCGCGTAGATGGGATCGGTCTTGCCCTCGCTGACGTCGATGGCGAGCGGCTCGCGGCGGTAGGGAGCCGAGGGAGCGGAGATTAGAGATTGGGGATTGGAGATTGACGATTGCGGGTCGTTGGTGGTCGGTGGTCGGTGGTCGGTGGTCGGCGGTCGGATCGCCTCCCAGTGCGCCATCATCTCGCCGAGGAACGGATTGGGGCAGGCGGTGTAGTAGGGCGGGTCGGAGAGGGCGAGGATGTCCTCGTCGGAGCCACTAGGAAAGCCGGGCGCTTGTCGAAAGGCCAGGTCTTGCAGGCGCTCACGGAGCAAGCCCAGGAAGTAGGCGCGGCGAGCGTCGTCGCTCGGAAACGTCATGCCCAGGCATTCGACGGGGCCGCCCGACGGCGAGGGGCCATCGCCGGGTACCAGGCTAGATTGGGTATAGACGCTCATAGTCCTCTCGTACGCGCTTCCTCCGCCAATGGTCGCAGGCGCTCCGCCAGGGCGAACCGATCACCAATTGTCTCGATAAGCACCTCTTTGGTCAACACCTGGCATACCGCCTCCGTCTCGCCCCGCTCGACGCTCAGTCGGTCGGCCAGTTCAGCCACGGACAACGGACCCTCGACGAGGACGACAAGCGCTTTGGCCTGGAGAGGCGTGAGGATCACGCCCAGTCGCTGCTGCCAGAAATCGTCAACGGGCTCGCCGAGGGGCTGCATGGCGAGGGACAAGGTGAATGTGTTATGCGCCTCGTCCGAGTCGATTATGGGTGGCGGGCGGCGATGTCAATGGCAAGGGGAAACTCCTCAAAAGTGGCAAAGTAAAATTCCCCAGGTCATCTGTTCGCCGGGTCGATCAGGCCTCCTTCTGGGGTTCAGGCAGGTCATGGAAGACCCCAGCTTTGCGCTTGTCGCGCAGCCGATAGCTTTGCCCGCGGATGTTGAGGGTGGTAGAGAAGTGCAGCAGCCGATCCAGGATGGCGCTGGCTAACACCTGATCGGCGAAGATATCGCCCCAGTCGCCGTAGCTCTTGTTGCTGGTCAGGATAATGCTGCCCTTCTGGTAGCGGCGGCTGACCAGCTGAAACAGGAACTGGGCGCTGGCTCGGTCCAGCGGGAAGTACCCCATCTCGTCGAGGATGAGGAGCTTGGGCTTGCACAAGGTGGTCAGGCGCTCGGTGAGGCGGTCCTCCTTGGCATCCTTGTGCAGCAGGTCCAGCCGGTCGCTAATGGTCAGGAAGTAGACGCTGATGGACTGGGCGATAGCAGCCACGCCCAAGGCAATGGCCAGATGGGTCTTGCCGACGCCGGGCGGTCCCAGTAGCAGCACATTCTCACCTTGGGCCACGAAGCGCAAGGTGGCCAGCTCTCGCACCTGCCGCTCGCTGATGGAGGGTTGGAAGGTGAAGTCGAACTGGTCCAGGGTCTTCTGGAAGGGGAAGTGGGCCAGCTTGGTCTTCATCACCACGTCCCGTTCGTGACGGGCCGAGATCTCCTCTTCCAGCAAGTGGTCGAGGAAGTCCAGGTAGGTCCAGTTGTGCTTGGCGGCTTCCTCGGCGATGGGGTCGAGGCGATCCAGCGCTCGATGCAGGCGCAGGCGGGTCAGATGGGCTTGGAGACGGCTGTAGGTCAGGTCGGTCATGAGGCCACCTCCCATACCTCGTCATAGACCCGTAAGGGGCGCGTTTCGACCTCAGGAGCGGCCACGGACTGGGCCGGGCTGGGCTGGGGGACCTGGCGAGCGGTCGGACGCTTGGCCGAGCGAGCCGTGGTAGGAACGCCTGCGTAGTGGGCGGCCACGATGATGCGTTGATGGCGGCCTTCAGCCAGGGCGTGGCGAGCAATCTCCTGGCCCTGCGGGTTGAACACCACCACCTCATCGGCCTCCGTGTGCTTGACCAGCAAGGCTTGCTGGACATAGGCCGCTGGCACCGAGTAGTAGTTGCCGCCGTAGCTGATGAGGCAGTCGCGGCTGCAACGCCGCGTGATCAGCAGGCTGGTATCGTAGTCGGGCTTGCCACCGAGGGGCACCAGGTTCTCCTGGGACAAGCGCTCAAAGGGCGGAATGCGGGTGGTGCCATGAATGCGGACGTTGGCGATGGTGTCCAGCCAGGTCCGCCCCTGACGGTTGAGATCGGTCAGGTCATGGTAGGACAGACCCGCCCAGAAGTTGCCCCGCACGTAGCGCACGCCGTTCTCCACCTTGCCCTTGGTCTGGGCACGATAGGGCTGGCAGGCCCGCGGACTGAAGCCGTAGTAGTCGGCGAAGTCCAGATAGCGGGGGTGGAAGTGGACCGCGCCCTCCCCATCGCGGTCGATGACCGCCGTCTTGAGGTTGTCGTGCAAGACCTGGCGCGGCACGCCGCCGAAGTAGTGCCAGGCGTGGACGTGGCAGCGCAAGAAGATGGCGAGGTCAGCCGAGACGGTGAACTCCAGGTACATGGTGCGGGACCAGCCCAGGGTCATGACGAAAGCATACAGCTGACGCTGGCGACCCCGGTGCTGGATGAGACCGAAGTGGCCCCAGTCGACCTGGACCTGCTGGCCGGGCTCGGTCTCGAAGCGCACCGTCGCCTGCGGAGCTCGAGCGTCACGGTAGGGTTGGACGAAGGCTCGCACGGCTCGATCATGCCCGTCGTAGCCTTGGGCCTGGATCTCCTGGTAGAGCTTGGCCCCATTGAGCACGCCCTCCTCGATGCGACGCTGCAGGTAGGGCACGTAGGGGTCCAGCTTGCGCGTCCGTGGGGCGTGGGGCGGCCGCACGGACGCCACTGGTTGCTGGATCACGGCGCGAACGGTCTTGCGGTCGTGGCCGGTACGGCGAGCGATCTCGCTGATGGAGACGCCGCGACGGTGCAGGTCCTTGATCATGAAACGATCCTCCACACACAGCATGGGATGGCCCTCCTGTCGCACCTGGGTTGACCACACCATTGTGCGCCACAAGGCACCACCGAGCCAGGGTGGGGAATTCTATCTTGCCGATTTTGGGGATTCTAGCATTGCCAATGACAGCGAGCCATGTTGTAAGCCCGATAGACCTCGCGCAAGCCTGATCCCGCCAACTCGGCGAAGCCGATCTGTCGAAGCGCCCTGCTGAGGAGGGGATTGCGGGATTGACTCTTTCCTCCTTTCTCGAGGGCCTGCTTGCCCACGAGAGCGTAGCCAGGATTGTAGAACGATACGGTCTGCGGCGTGATTTCAATCTGTGCTGCCATAGAGGTCTCGGCATAGTCTTGATGAATCATCATGTTCACCAGGGCCTCGCGCAGTGCAATATAGTCCGCTGTCCCGGATTTGCGCTGCAATTCCTCCAGGCCGGTAATGCCGATTCCGATATACTGACTAATGAAGTCCAGAGCTTGGCGCAGAGTCTGAATCACGTTCGCAGTTACTTCCAGCCGCTGATCCCAGCGTGTGTCATCGCTGGTCCGAACCCGACAATCCAAGATGCTTCGGTACATAAGCTGCTTGATATCGCGCTCCTTGCCGAGCAGAAGGCGCAGTTGTCGATACTCGTCGGGGTCCAACTCCGTTCGCCCATCGAACAGATCTTGCGTGATGACCTCTCGTGCGGCACGCGCCGTCCCGCGACCGCCGAGACGGTCAGCATACCACTGGACCGTCTCGGCGTCCATCTGTCGCAAGTCGATGGGCTGTCGCATGTCCGCGGCCCGTCGTTGCTTCCGAGGTATCCACTCCTGGGCAAACCCGCGACCGTCGGCAAGCTTGGCATCTTCCTTGGCCCGAAGCCCTCCGTCCAACTGGTCTTTAGCCGTGCGCCACTCATCACTTCCTGCCTTGTACCTGTCATCGTAGACGGAGACATATTCAGCTTTCTTGTCGTCCAAAACATGAGGCAGGAAGACCGTCATGTTCTCGCGATTCGGGGCGAGGACCCAAAGCAGCCACGGGTACAGGGAGAGCGCCCCGTTGGACAGCCCTAGATACAGGGTTTCGTCCTCTGCGAGCGGCGATTCCAACTCGATACTGTCTGGCGTAGGATCCTGAGACTCTCCCATTAGGAGCAGCCGACGGGCGACAAGCTGTGTGTGGATGAACCTGCGCTCTTCCACAACGAACAGAGGATAACTCAGGACTGGTTCCAGGGCCCTAAGTGCGTCGGTGAGGGCAACGTCTGGCGCTTCGCTATCGAAGATCCTCCCTGCCTTCCGCCCTGATATGTGATTCAGGCCGTGACCTTCACGGTTGCGGAGGTTCAGCAATTCGATGAGCTTGGCGTCAGCTACTCCGCGAGGAGCGCCTTTGGACTTGAAGCCCCCCGCTATAGCCGCTTTGATGGGGTGCTCGCAACTCGCCTTCGCGACGCCTTGTATGACGCTGAGAAAGCCGCCAAAGGCAAGGCTGCCTTGGAACTGGGCGAAGACAGGCGGTGGGAGTACTGCTCCATCTTCACGGGCGGCGAATGAGCTTATCGCCAGTGCGGCCACATAGCGCGTTGTCGTTTCCGCGCACTTGACAACCGCATCCAGGCGCTCCGGGAGCGTGCGCGCGCGACAAATGCGGCCGCAGGTGACGGCAACGGGTTGAGGGTAGAGAAGAGCGCCCATAGCGAATACCGAATCATCCGGCATGATCCGTTCCCCCGGTCGCGTCAGTGTTCGTCGGATCAAAGGTCAGGCGTGTGTTGTGGGCGTCGTGGCCGCGCATGGCGTCGCGCACGAAGGCGGCGAAGCGGGCCTGTAACTGCTCGGCGCTGGCGGGCAGCCCCCCCTGGGCCAGGGCGGCCAGCAAGGCGTCGGTGTCGAGGGTCAGCGTGTCCAGGCCGCGCAGGGCCTCGTTGGCGCGCGCGACGAAGGCGGCGGGCAGCTCGCCCTGCCAGCCGTCGGCCCGCGCGAGATACGCTTCCAGCGGGCGACGCTCGGCGGCGGTCATGGCCGCCAGGCTGTGCTTGGCCGTTGGGCTGCCGAGGTTCTCGCGCAGCGCGGCGTGCCAGCGGACGCCGAGACTCTCCAGCCGGGCGTCTAGCTGGTCCAAGAGGGTCGTGGCCGAGGGGCCGCTGGCCTGGGCCGGGCTGAAGTGGCAGTAGGGGCAGCGCGGGCTGTCGGCCAGCACCCCGTCGTGGAAGCTCTCGCAACTAGGGATGGCCTCCACGGCGGCCCGCCAGCGGTCCAGCTCGGCGCGGTTCAGAATCTCGACCCCGCTGAGGGCCTGGAGTTGCGCCACCCGCGGGTCGCGCAGCAGGCGCTGACGACGCTCAATGCCCCCCGGCTGTAGGACGTAGCGGTTGTGGAGCTCGGTGTAGGCGGCGACGTACTCGCGTCGCAGATCCTCCAGCCGTCGCCGCCACGCCACCACGTCCACGTCCCCCAGGTTGCGGAACAGGCGGCGCACGGCGGCTAGCAGCTCCTCGCGCGCCTCGTTGGCCCGCGCCACCCAGGGGTGGTCGCTGGGCAGCAGGGCGCTGGCCTCGCCAAGATACCCGGTCAGCGGCTGAAGCTGCGCGACGATGTCCAGGGTGTGACCGATGCGCTGCGCCCGCTCGCGGTCGCCGAGATAGAGTTGCGCGTCCGACTGGGACAGCGCCAGGTTCTGCAGCTTACCCTTGGCGTCGAAGCGGCTGAGAATCTCCAGGAACTCCTTGGTCTTGCGTAGGTAGGGCAGGACGTCGGTCTGGCTCAGGGACACCTCGTCCCCCACCGTGACCGTACCCTCCACGTTGCCGGCCGCGACGACGATGGTGAAGCGGTCCGTCATGAGCGGCCGGTTCCAGAGACTCAGACCGCCCTGCACCTGACCCTGCCACCCGACGACCTGCGACAGTTCGTCGCGCACTCGTGCCTGGAGCTGCGTCACCGCCTTGTCGCGCTCCCCCTCGTCGCGGATGAGGCCCGGCGGCAGGTCGAGGGCCTCAAAGATGCGGACCCAGATAGCCTCCGGCACCGCCTTCGGGCGGCGATAGAAGCGAAAATCGGCCAGGGTCTGGACGTTGGTGATCGCCGCGCGCTCGACGTTGCCCGCATCCAGCATCTCCGTGCCGTCCAGATTGAGGGTGATCTGGCCGTCCTGGACCAGGGCGACCAGGATGACGGCCACCCACTCCGGCTCGAGGTGGAAGCGCTTATCCTTCTCGATGGGTTGCAGGCCGCCCGCGACCTGCTCAATGACCTCGCCCCGATTCACCACCTGGGTCGGCCCCTTCTCGCGCAGGATTTCCAGGAAGTGGCACGCGTACGGTGAGTCAATGGGTTTGACGCGGCCCTCCGCGTCGAGGAGCTTCAGGCCTTCCAGCACCGCCAGGGCCTGCACCGTGCGGCCGGTGCGCCGCGCCAGGAAACGGACGGCGTCGAGGGCCGCACCCGAGCGGCCGGCTTCGGACAGCGGCTCGTTGAAGCCGCGGTAGTCCGGATAGTCGGGGTAGCGTTCGGCGAAGTGGGGCGCGAGCTTGTCGGCGGCGATGAGCCGCACCAGGGCCTCGACGTCGCGGCTCGCGCTGCTGCGGGTGCGGGCCAGGGCTTGCACCACCGTCTCCGTCTGGCCCTGCGCGCTGACGCGCAGACGGCTGACGAAGTTCTCGCGCAGCCAGCGCACGATGTCGCGCAGATGCTCGTCGGCCTTGTCCTGGTAGGTCTGGCGATAGGTGGGCGACTCGGCGGCCAGGGCCTGAGCGCCCGCGTAGGCGCGGACCTTGACCTTGAAGTCGTCGTCCAATCCCTCCAGGCTGAGAAGCACCTCGTCCGGCTGGCCCGGCCGCAAGGACTGCGAGCCGCCGAAGGGCGGGAGAACATAGAGATAGAAGTCGCGCGGCGGTTGAGCCGTGCTGCGCTCATCGGGAGGACCGAAGAACAGGTAGCCCGGCCGGTTGACATTTCTGGCGGGCCAGGGTAGCTCATACGCCCAGATGCGAAAGTTGGTGACGTGAGCGCTGGCCGTGATGTTGAGGAGACGCTGCAGGGCATCGAAGAAGTAGCGGTTCAGGTCGCGCTCCTCCATGAACCGCCCCCGCTCCTCGATCTTGGCGTCGAAGTCAATATCCTTCTTGAGGTTAAGGTAGTACTGGCCGTTATCGCTGTTGGCGGAGATGTACTGACCGCTGACGGTACGCAGAATCTCGCGCAGAGCGATGCGCACCTGATCGGCCAACAGGTCCGCGTCCGACTGGGGCAGTCTGACCCACAGCGTCAACTGATCGCGTAGCTCCTCGACCGTGACGCCGATGGGCGCGTGGATGTCGCTGGTGGTCAGGCGATGCACGCTCAGGGCGTGGATGATACGCAGCGCCATGTCGCGCAAGGCCGGCCGCGTGTAGGCATTGCGGACCCGTCCCTCCAGCACGCTGCTCTTCTCGACCACGTCCACGACGCCGGGCAGGGTCCGCAGACTGGGATTGTCGGTCAGGATGCCCCAGTAGTGGTCGTAGGAGATCAGGCCGGGCTGCTCGACCGGCACGTCCCGGTCCAGCGCGGAGCGAATCGCGCGGCTGAACGTCTGCAAGACTTCGCGCTTCTCGGCCACGTACACCCGCTCAAAGGTGTCAATGTAGGCGGGGTGAATCGGGAACAGGCGTGCGTACTCGGTGAGGCGGTCTGCCAGCGGTGGGTAGAGGGTGGTGAACTGGCGCAGATGCGCCGTGATCTGGGCTAACTGGGCGTCGGACTTCCGCAGCAGGCGCTCAGCGACGACGAAGGCGATGTCCTCGCGCGCGATACGCACCTGCTCGAAGCGGTCGCGGACGCGGCGCAGTTGCTCGGCGACGAACCCGAAGCGCGGGTTGTCGAACAACGTCTCCTGGACGCCGGCGATGAACCGAAACGGCGTCCCAGCCGAGACCTCGCCAATCTCGCGCAGCACGCCCAGGTCCAGGATGAGCGCGCGCTCCTCGCGGGTGCGGAGGTAATCCAGCAGCTCATCCAGCACGAACAGGACGCCCATGTTGGGGTAGCGCTGCTGGAAGCCCGCCATCGCGTCGATCAGCAGCGTCTTGTTGTTGGTCACCTGCGTTGCGGGTGGAAACGAGAAGGGGGTTCCGACGTCCGCCAGGAAGCGCGCAAGCTCGTCGAAGATGATGTCCCGCAGGCCGCGCTCCACGCCGCCGATCTCCGTCCGCACCACCTTGAACTTGCCCGCTAGCGGCGCCGCCGCGTCGCGGACCTTGGGATGGCTGATGAGCGGGGCGAGATCGCCGTGCTCGGCCACGGCCGAGACGAGGGACATGAGGTGGGACTTGCCGGTGCCGTAGTTGCCGACGACCAGCACACCCTTGTTGTCGTGGGGGCGGTCGATGCGCAATTGGGGAAAGACCAGGTTGGCGAGTTGGTCGGCCATGCGGTCGGACACCACGTAGGTCTCGACCAGATGGGCGGCTTGCTGCTTGTTGTCCGCGGAACGGAGTTGGATAACGCTTTCAATCGGCTCGAATTGAACCAGGTCTCGATAACGCATGGGCGCGCCTCAGCTTCTTTCAGGCTGACATGTATAACGTCCGGGCTGCGGAAAAGTCACACGCGAATCACGCATTGGGGGCATAATTCCGGATTTCGCCACACGCGATAGTGGGCATGGGCCGGCTCAGCGTAGGCGAGCGCGGAGTTCGACCAGGCGCCCGGCCAGGCGGCAATCAGCCGAGCCTGACGGCTGGCATCAAGGAAGAGCCGCAGGGGATCCAGGCGAAGCGAGGGCTCGAAGAGTAGGTTGATGTCGGTTAGCAGTACCGGTCCGGGCGCGTGGTGAGTGGCCGCAGCCAG
>JAHCIP010000023.1 GCA_026129165.1 Anaerolineae bacterium | reverse complement strand
CCACCAGGCTCTTGGCAGGAGGGGTATAGCCAATGGCGGGGAACCAGCCGAGTTGGACGGCGAAATACAGCGCCAAGAGCATCGCCACCCAGAAGGCCGGCATCGCCACGCCAAGGGAGGCCATGAGCGCCAACAGCCGATCCAGCCATGACCCCGGCCGCAAGCCGCTGAGACTGCCGACGAACACGCCGAGGGCAATGCCAATCCCCATCCCCCCCACGGCGATGGATAGCGTCACCGGCACGCGGTCGGCGAGAATGGCTGCCACCGGCTCTTTGAGCGACCACGACTCGCCGAGGTCACCTTGCACGACACCCACCAGCCAACGCCCATACTGCACCGGGAGTGGGTCCTGGAGGCCCAGCTTCGTCTCCAGCGCCGCCACACTATCGGGGGTGGCATCTTCGCCGAGCAAAGCCGCCGCCACGCCGCCCGGCATGGCATAGACCAGGAGAAACACCAGGGCCGAGACGGCCAGCAATTGCGGTAGGGCCGCCCCGGCTCGCGTCAGGACATACTTCAGCATAGCGCCTCACCCACCAGGCACAATCCTCAAACTACCTGTCCACCAACACACCACGCACGCGATAGCCAAGTTCTGGTCCCCGGGGCGGCTGCGTGGGGCGCACCTTGGGGCTAGCTAACACACACACGCTACAGTCATCTCCGACGAAGATCAAATACGCCTCCTCGGTGGCGATCTTCATAATCTGCCCCCATAGCTCGGCGCCCTGCTCATCAGGTAGGTTCTTGGCTTTGGCGTACAGCTCCTCGATGCGGGGGTCTTCGACCTTGAGGGGGTTATACGCGCCATTCTTGAGCAAGCGGTTCTCGACCAGGGTCTTCGGATGCAGCTCCGATATACCACATAGCCCCACTACCCATTTGCCCGAGGCACACTCTGTTGCTATCTGGGCCGTTCCAATGGGGCTGATCTTCTGTGTTACCCCCAACGCCGCAAAGAAGTTGCCAAACGCCTGGTTATGGGTCAACAAGGCATTAGGCGCCGGGACAGTAAACTCTATATTACTCACGCCGGCCTCGGCCATGAGCGCCTTAGCGCGTTGGGGGTTGTAGCTCAGATCCGCCAGGTCTTTGACATAACCGACCTGGCCCGACGTATAGCGTTGGGTGGATGGGATGCCCCCCACGACGGTCTTGAAGTAGGTCTCGCGGTCGATGGACAGGGCCAGCGCCTGGCGCACCCGCTTGTCTGCCAGGGCTTTCACTTGGGCGCCGGCGCGGTCGAAGATGTGATAGGCCAGGGTGCTGCGGGCATTGGTGATGTCCTTGAAGCCCTGTTTCTGGAGTTGTTGGTACGAGGCCAGTTCACCGATGAAGGCAGTGTCCAGGTCACCGCTCAGCAGCCCATTCATCCGTGTCGCCTCTTCGGCAATGGGGAGAATCTCCACCCGCGCCACCCCAATCTGGGCCATATCCCAATACTTGGGGAAATAGTCAAACACGTATTTGCTGTCCGTCTTGGAGGCCTGAGCATTATACAGCCACGGCCCCGTGCCGACGGGCGTCTTGTCCGCCGTCTTTAACCCCGTTGGGCTAATCTGCATGCCTGCGTTACGCGTCAGGCTGAGCAGCAGGGCAGGGTCGTAGGCGCTGAGGTTGAACCGTACCGTCAGGTCGTCCAGCGCTTCCACTGAGGTGACGGCCTGGAACTCACTCTTAGTCGGTCCTGGACCTTCTTTGACATCCTTGAAATTAGCGACCACCGCGGTGGCATTGAAGGGGGCGTCATCGTGGAATACCACGCCGGGCCGCAGCTTGAACGTTAACGCCTTATCGCTCGTCTGCCACTCCGTCGCCAGACCGGGCGCGAACTTGCCGTCTGCGCCTACCGTCACCAACGTCTCATAAACTAATTGATAGTACTGACTGATGATAGCGGATTGGGTCTGGTGCGGATTGAAGGTGCTTGGCGTTATGGGATGGCCGTGTCGCAAGACACCCTGGGGCGTCCCCGGGGCCTTCGCCGCTGGCGCTGTCGGCGCCACCGCCGGAGCCGCCACTGTCGTCGCGGGAGCAGTAGTCGGCAGCGCTGTTTTCGCCGCCGCCGGAGCGGTGGTGGGCGCGGGCGGTTGGGCCGGCGCACTACTCGTTGTCGGCGCGGGGGCTGGCGCGGCGCAGCCCATCACCAGCATCACCAGCAGAGTGAGCGCGCCGACGGCCAATAGACGTCCTGGCTTCATCTGAGGAGTAGACCAATTACGCATTCTGCTCTCCCGTTGGATTGGCTCGTTGCTCCTCGCTCAACCTGGTTTCGTACTTCCGCACTGACCTCGTGGCGTTGAGCAGCCCTGCCACTGTGCTCGACCACATGATGACCAGGGACCACAGGATGTCATAGCTAAACAAGACCACCCCACCCAGCAGCGCCACCCGCATCCCCTTGGTGAGGGTGAAGCCTCGCTCTTGGGTCGCCTCTAGGTCGGTCGCCACGTCCAGCAGCCGCCCGAATTGGTCCAGGCTCTGGTCCATCAACACGATTTGCGCCGCGTCCATGGCAATCGTCGTCGCCCCCCGCAACGACACGGAGACCTGCGCCGTCTTCAGCGCAATCGCGTCGTTGATCCCGTCACCTACGAAACACACCTTCCGCCCTTGCGCCTGCAACTCCTGAATCACGGCGGCCTTGCCTTCCGGCAGCACATTCGCCCGGTAGTGATCCATGCCCAACTCGTGCGCCAGCCGTTGCGTCGGCGCTTCCTGGTCGCCCGACAGGATGTAGAGCGTTAGCCCGCGTGCGTGCAGGCTCTGGATCAAGTTTTGGGCTTCCGGTCGCACGGTCGCGTGGAGTTCCAGCGCCCCCACCACCTGCTCGCCCACGGCCACCAGCACGACCGAGTGCCCCTGCGCGGCGCAGGTCGCCTGAACGTCCGCCAGGTTCACGGGCAGCGTCAGACCCTCCATGGCCATGAAACGCCCGCTGCCCACGCGGATGACTTGCCCCTCAACAAAGTGCCCCGTAATCGGGGTATGGACCTGGATGCCGAAGCCGACGGCGTAGTGGGCGTCGTCAATGGCCGCCAGGGGGAGGCTTTGCTCGTGGGCGGCGGTCATAATCGCGCGGGCGATGGGGTGGCTCTGCCTCTGTTCGGCGGTCGCTGCCAGGGCCAGCACCGCCTCGGCGCTCCACCCCTCCACCGTGTGTACCTGGGCGACATGGGGCTGTTCCAGGGTCAGGGTACCTGTTTTATCAAAGACAATCGTGTCCACCTGAGCCAGCAACTCCAGCGAGCGGCCGTCCTTGACCAGGACGCCCTCGCGCGCCAGGATGTTGAGGTAGTTGAGCAGGGTAATCGGCGCGGTGAGCCGCAGGCTAGAGCCAAGCGGCAAGCGCAGCAGGGCGACGGCCGAGTTGGCGCCCAGGAGCGGCCAGGCCAGGCCACTGATAATCAGAGTGGGGAGGACGGCCTGGTCGCCAAAGTCCGTGGCCTTGGCCTGGACGGAGAGTTGGTAGCTGTCCACTTCGTTGAAGATATGGGCAATCTCGGCCGCCGTCGTGGCCTGGCCGGCTTTCTCGACCCGCACCTGGATCGCGCCGGTCAGCACGACCGTCGTCGCCAGGACGGGGTCGCCCACGCCGCGTTCCACCGGTTGCGCTTCGCCGGTCAAGGCGTGCTGATCAATCGTCGCCACGCCCCGTACAATCGTGCCGTCCACGGGGATCACCTGGCCCGCCTGAACCACCGCGATATCGCCGACCTGGACCTGGTCGAACGGTACCTCGACCTCGACCCCATCCACCAGCACCCAGGCCGAGCGCGGCTGCTGACCAAAGACGGACACCAGGCTCTGGCGGGCGCGGTTCTGGGAGGTGAACAAGAGCTTCTCGCTGGCCTGATACAGGACGCCGCCCAAGGCGGCCGCCAGGTAATAGCCACCCAGCCAGGCGCCCACAGTCGCCAGCGTCGTCGCCAGGGCTGTCGTCAGTTTGCGGCGCTCGGTCAGGAAGTAGTAGGCATTTTGGGCCGGCATAATGGTCATGAACAGGGTGCCGAGGGCGCCAACGACCAACAAGGGCGGCGCGATGGTGGTCCCCGCCACCGTGGCTCCAGTCGTCAGCAGGGCAATCATGAGGTGGCGATTGATATACTTCTCGCGGGGATTGACGGCCGTCTCGTCCACGGGCAGACCGAGCGCCGCCAGGTGGTGGTCGCCCGACTCACCAAAGAGGGGATCCACCCAGCGCTTGGCAAAGGCTTGCAAGGCTCGGTCGGCGCGCTCGAAAGTCGGAGTCGTCGGCGCTGGGCGATGCACCCGCTTCGCATCTCGGAAGCGGGGCATGGGGTAGTCGAGCCAGGGTTGCGCCTCGCGCCACAGCGCTGGCCCGAGCCGCCCCAGGTCAAGCCACCCTGCGCCATTCAGCCCCACGCTTGCTCGTCCGTGACCATTGGTCTCGGCCGCCGCGCTCACCGCCGTAAACTCGCCTGCTTTGATGTGGGTTCGGACTCGCATAGCCTCTCACCTAATGAAAAAACCAGTTGAATTGCCTATATCTCTGCCCCCACCCCTTGCCTGCCCAGAGGGCGACCACAGAAGAGGGGGGCCTCTCCTGTGGTCAGTTTTGTACCTCGGCCCGATTACGACTGCGTGCTCTGCTGAGCCGCTCCGTGTTGCGCCTGCCCCTGGTGCGTCTGGCCCGACTGCGTCTGGCCCGGCTGCGTCTGGCCGCACGAGCCAGCCTTAATCTTCGTCTTGACCTTCATCGTATCACCTCCTTTGCTGTGTCAGATTACGTGTCGGCCGCGCATCAGACAGTCCCGCCAGGGGTAGTCGCGCCGGGGGTCGTGGTCGCCGCGCTGGGCGCCGCCGACTGCTGCACTGTCGCTGGCAGGCAGAGCATGACCGTGGACTCGGTCGCTCCCGCCTTGACGCCTGTTTGCACCTTCATTAGTCACCTCCTACGGGCGCCGCCACCTGAGTGGCCGTCGGCGCGGGTTCTGATTTAGTCTGCCCTGAACCCTCCATCGCCACCCGCCGCAATACCTGACTGAAATCATCGGGATAGCGCTGCGAGACCTGCTCGATGGTGCGCTTCATGTAATCCAGGCGCTCCTTTTCCGCCGCGGTCATCAAGGCCGCTGGGATACCGACCAGATTGCTCGACGCCAGGGCATTGAATAGGGCCTGACCAAAGGCCTTGTTGTCGCGTGTGTTTGGCTTGGCGAGGAACGCCTTGAGCTTGAGTAGGCCCTGAACATCCCCCTGCACCTGATCCGCTCGCCACGCCGCGACCCCGTACAAGAGCACGGCCTCTTCCACGGCCTGCTTCAGCAGCGGGTCGGCATTGATCTGGGGGTCGTTTAACCAGGCGATATTAAAGTTTTGGTTGGCGCAGAAGCGCGCGACATCCTGGCTAAACTCGACCGCTTCCTTGTCGGACAGACCGTTCAGCCACGCCGCGAACCCATCCGCCCAACCGGGTATCCCTGTCGCCAGGCGCCCCCGTGCCGCCCCGGCTTCGGTGGCCCACTGGCGGAACCGCTGCGCCAGGTCCTTCTTATCGTTGCGAAACTTCAGTCGCCCCCGTATCCCCTCGTAGACCTGCTGGCCGCGCGTAGCGGCCGATTTGGAGGCGCCCTCCGCCCGCGCGCCTACATTCCGCAAGCGGGTGGGCGCGGGCGCCCAACTTGGGCTTACCAATACCCACAACACCAAGATGAGTAGCAATGCCCCGAGAATGTACATGTCGTTCTCCTTCCTGAATCAGTCTCGGCTTATCAGCCCTCCGTCGTCATGGGGTGGCCCCTTCTGTCAGGCGCCGTGATTACCCTTGAGTTGGCCTTGCCGATGTCGCAGTGCTTCCCACTCGCCGGCTGCCGCCAATCGGGCTTGCTCCGGCCAGGTATCCACCTGGACCATACGCAGGCCCGCATCTCTGACAATCTGCTGCAACTCTCCCAGCTCTGTCTCCGCCAGGTGGGCAAACGTGGTGATGCCGGCCGCCTGGAGCACAGCCGCGATCTTTGGCCCGATGCCCTCAATCATCGCCAGGTTATCGACGGCTGGCGGGGCTGGGACAGGGACTAGGGACGAGGGGCTAGGGGCCAGGGAAGATGGATCCGGACTGGACCCTGGACCCTGGACCCTGGTCCCTGCGAGGGGCGGGGCCGTCTCAGCCACCGGCGGTGGAGCGACAGGGTGAGTGACGGGGGGAACGGGCGCCGCAGCGGGCCGAGGCAGGATGATTGGCTCGATGCCACCAAGCGAGGGGGCGGCGCCACGGGCGCGCCGACGCCACCACCAGAACCATAGAATAACCAGCACAATGAGAGCTAGAATGAACACAGCCTTCTCCTTTCTGTCGAGAGTGTTAACGGGCCGGGGTAGCCGTGGGCGTCGGCGACGCAGCCGACGTCAAAAACAGGGTTGGAAGGCCGGCGCCTGCCATCGGGGTGGGGGTACCGAGGGGGGTAGGCGTCAGCGGGTTAGAGGTAGGTTGTGGGGTGGCATTCAGGCTGCCCGTGCCAGTGATGGTACTCGTTCCATCGAGCGAGGGCAGCGGCAACAAGTACGGCACATTATTTGGGACAAGCATGACACGAATGTCAGGACCCAGTTTGTCAATATAGTGATACGTGATCAAGTTAGGATCGGACTTAACGACTTCCCCAATCTTGCGCAGGGCATCGGCCTCGGCCTGGCCGCGTAGACGGACGGCGTCGGCATCGGCCTGGGCGATGGTTCGAATCACCGCCGCGTTCCCCTCGGCGTTAATGGTGGCCGCGTCCGCATCGCCCTGCGCCGCGCGCCGCTTCTGCTCCGCCTCGTTTTCCCGTTGGATGATCGCCTGCAAAGCCACCTGTTTGGCCTCAATAGAGGCCGCGTACTCGGGCGTAAACATGATGCTGCGCAGGATAAAGCGGTCGACCTCTAGCCCGCGCTGTCGAAAAAGCTCGCGCACCTGGACATCCATATCGCGTTCCAGGTCCAGGCGGCGGGAGCTATTGATCTCATCGGCTTTGTATTGGGAGGCCTGGCTGCGGATAATACCGCGCAGCACAGGGCGCACAAAATCCTCGATATAGCGATTCTGCCAGTCAATATGCAGTCGGATCACCTGATCGGGGTCAATCCGAAAAATAGTTGTCGACTCAATGGTCACCTCCTGGCCGTCTGAGGTTCGGGCGACGACAGCCCCGTTTTCGGCGCTCCCCGCCGTGTTGTCCTCGACGGTGGCGAGGGTGAAGTTCTGGGTAGAGATGGGGTAGCGCACGACCTCTTCCAGGAATGGCAGCTTTAGGTGCAGGCCCGAGCGCAAGGGGCGTTCACGAATACCACCGGCCGAGGGAAGGGAGATAGTGACCCCGATCTCGGTCGGCTCGACAAAGATGATGGCATTCAGGAGTGTCACAACCACCAGCGCGATCATGAGAATCACTAACGGTGTGCCGAGGGAAAACACATTCCGCACAGCGCGGCCAAAGCCCAGGGCGCGCACCGTGAAGAGGAAGTACACCAGAAACACCACGATGACAATGGCCCAACTCCACGTCGCGACAAAATTAAGGATTCGTCCGAGCAACATGATGAACTCGCTCCTTAGGGATGGGCGATGACGACCAGCGCTTTAGCCCGATCCAGAACACACCGCAAGGCCAGGGCGAGATTGCCAGGATCCAGCGCGGCGAAGCTTTCGTCGAGGACGAGCAGGTCGGCGTCTTGTAGCAGGGCGCGGGCGATATACAAGCGGCTGCGTTCCCCATGTGACAATTGCCACCCACTCTCCCCCACAATTTGCTGCAAGCCCGAGGGCATGCGCTCCAGGACATCCCCTAATCCCAGCGCCTGGCACACACTCAGCGCCTCGCGCAGATCGTCATCGTTGGGCGGCCAGCCTCGACCCAGCAAGAGATTGAAAGCCATCGTGCCGGTCAAGACATGATTCTCATGGAATTGAGGGGCCATGACGGCCTGCTGCCGCCACGCCAGCGCGCCCAGACTGCTGTAGTCATAGCCCTGTAACAAGAGCAAGCCTGAGTCGGGAACGCGCAAGCCGGCCAACACGGCGCCTAACGTCGTCTTACCTCCCCCAGACGGGCCTTCGAGGAGGAGGCGGTCCCGCGGCTGTACATTGAGCGTCACGCCGCTCAGCACCAGGGGTCCGTGGCTGCGATAGCGAAAGCTAATGTCCCTGGCCCGCAGCAATGGACGCTCTGGGCCGGCGGCTGAGGGGCGTAAGGCGGTGGGGGGTACAGACAGCGGAGGTTCACGGCGCGACGCCGCTTCGAACAGGGGGCGCACCTGCGGCCACGCGTTCAATACATCCAGCGTCAGGGAATAGTTGGCGATCACCGTATCCAACGCGTGGAAGCCTAACAAGCTGAGGCCAATTTGAATCGCGGCCTGCGTCGGTGTGACCGTCCCGCTGGTCCACAAGTAGGCGATGAGCGCAATGCTACCCGCCATCCAGGCGCGCGGTAGTCCAGCCACCCACGTTTGCCGGTGGTCCAATTGCTCGGATAAGGCCAGGTAGCGCTCCAGGATCTGGTCTTCTTCCACATGCCACTGGCCTCGGTCTTCCTGGGCTAGCCGGGTGCGGTGCCCAATCATCCGCTCGGCTACGTCATTGGTCATCTGACGATAGGCATCGAACCGGGTGCGCCGCGCGCGCCAGTCGTACCCGATGCCGACCAGCGCCAGCGCCACGAAGGCGCTGAGCGCCAGACTGTGTAGCCAGCTTCCACCCGCTATACCAAATAGCCCAATGGTGACCAGCCATTGGATCAGCGAGACCAGTATGGCGAAGGCCGAACTGATGGATAGCACTTCTACTACATCGGCGTCCAAGACGCGCCCCAGGAAGTGACCGGCCCCTTCGTGCCGCATCTCTTCGGGCTGCAGTTGCAGGATGCCATGCAGTAGACGTGTTTTGAACAGGACCCCCAGCCGCGTGCCGACCAGGGCTTCGGCATAGCCCAGCAGGGCCTGGAAGGGCACCGCCGTGACCGTCAACAAGGCCCACAGCCACAACCAGATCCATTCCCATTGCCCACTGAGCACCGTCTGGCCCAGAATCGCCCACGTCGCAATCAGCAAGACCTGCTGGAGCAGCGCTACGCTGAAGGCCAGGACGATGGGGGGCGCGATGGCGTGATCCCCTACCTGACGCCACACTGAGGCGGAGGGCGCGCGCCGCAGCAGGAAGCCGCCCCGCACACGCACGCCGCCCAATTGCTCGGCCAGCAGGACCGCGCGGACACGGCCCAGGTCCGTACCTGACAGCCCCGTCTCCGTCAATAATCGATCCAGAGCGGCGGCGACGGGCGCTTCGACGGGCGCGGTGAGGGCCTGGCGGACCTGGTCGGGCGGCAGCCAGTGGGTGGCGAGGTCGGGCGCAATGACGGCGATACCCCGCCAGCCTGAACGCCAGACGGCGAGGTATCGCTCACGCGCGCCGGTCGTGTGCGCGGGGATGAGGGCCGGCCCAACGCCCCGTAGAAACGAGCCGACTTCCGCATACGTCGTGTCGACTGGCTCGGCCTCGATGACCAATTGTTGGGCCACATACTGGACCCAGGCCGCCATCGCCCCCGGGTCGTCAGCGGGTAAACCCTGGGCGGGCGCCGCCTGGGCCGGGGTGGACGGCAGAAGCCGCGCCTTACGGGCCAGGGCTTCCATCGCCTCCGCCAGCCGTGAGGTCGGCCAGGCCAGGGTGTCGAGATCAAACGCGGTCATGACAATCAGACTTTTTTCTAGTCACCTGACAGTGACGAGAGTGCTACGAGACGGCGAGCGCGTGGGCGCCATCCTCTTGCCCTGCCACCGGAGCGGACGCTCCTAGCTCTGGCTCAGCCTGCCCTACCGAAGGTAGGGTCGGGTCAGGATGGCGGAGCAAGGGCCACATGGCGCTGGCCACGCCGGCCGCTAAGCCAAGATTGGTAATGGCGACGGCGGCATAGACACCCGCGCCGGCCAGGAAGACGCCGCCAATCAGCACTAAGTCGGGAACCACCGCCCAGGCGACGCCCTCGCGGAGCGTACCACGAAACTCGTCTCCCAGGTCGAGCACATCCACCAGGCGGTTCAGGCTTTGATCCATCAATACCACCTGGGCAGCATCTACGGCGATGGTCGTGGCGCCCCGCAAGGAGATGCTCACCTGGGCCTTCTTCAACGCGATGGTGTCGTTGATGCCATCGCCCACGAAACACACCTTGCGTCCCTCGGCCTGCAACTGCTCGATGACAGCGGCTTTGCCTTCGGGCAGTACCCCCGCGATGTAATGGTCAATGCCTAAGGTCTGGGCCAGCCGCCGTGTCGGCGCCTCCTGGTCGCCTGAGAGGATATAGAGCGCGACGTTGCGCTGGCGCAGTCGATCTATCACGTGTTTGGCTTCCGGGCGCACGGTAGCGTGCAGTTCCAGCGCGCCGCGCACGGCCTCGTCCACGGCCACCAGGACCAGGGAGTGGCCCTGCGCGCCGCACAGGACCTGGGCGCGCTGGACCTCGCCCGGCACATAGATGTTCTCTATCTCCATATAGCGGGCGCTGCCGACGCGGACGACCTGGCCGTTGACGTGGACCTTAATGCCGAACCCCACCTCGTAGTGAGCATCGTCAACGGGGCGCAAGGCCAGGCCACGCGCCTGGGCGGCGGTCAGAATAGCGCGCGCGATGGGGTGGCTCTGGCGTTGCTCGGCTGTCGCCGCCAGGGCGAGCATCTCATCCACGGAATAGCCATCAAACACATGGACATCGGCGACGTGGGGCTGATCGAGGGTGAGCGTGCCCGTCTTGTCGAAGACGATAGTGTCAATGCCATCCAGGAGTTCGAGGGACCGCCCATCCTTGATCAGCACGCCGTGGCGCGAGATGATGTTCATGTAGTTGAGCATGGCGAGCGGCCCGGTCAGCTTCACATTCCAGCCCAGGTTGACATTGAGAACCGCGATGGCGCCTTCGAAGCCGACAGTCATCAACGCCAGGCCGCTCACCAGCAGCGCGGGCAAGGCCAGACCATCCGCGATACGCACTGCGGTCGACTCCATGGACAACTGGTAGCTGCTGGTGTCGTTCAAAATATCCGCGATCTGGGCCGCCGCCGTCTCCTGGCCCGCCCGTTCGACCCGCACGTGTATCGCGCCGGTCAACACCGTCGTCGTCGCCAGCACCGCATCGCCCGGCCCGCGCTCGACCGGCTGGGCCTCGCCCGTGAGGGTGTGCTGGTCAATGCTGGCGATGCCCCGCGTGACCGTGCCATCGACCGGAATGGGCTGCCCCGCCTGCACGACGACGATATCGCCCGCCTGGACGCGCTCCAACGGCACTTCGACCTCGACCCCATCCACCAGCAGCCACACGGTGCGAATCTGCTGCCCGAAAACGTTCACCAGGGTCTGCCGCGCCTGGTCTTCCGTCTTGTAGACGAGTTTTTGCGCCGCGAAGTAGAGCGTACCGGCGATGGCGGCGGCCGCATAGAAGCCGCCCAGCCAGGCGCCAATCAGCCCGACGCCGTAGGTGAATGACGACTTGATGCGGCGCTCGCGGACCAGGTCGTCATAGGCCTGGACGAAAAGCGTCAGGTTGGAATAGAGGGCGCTCACAAACGCCGGCGCCAGGAGCGGGGTATAGATGAAGCTGCCGCCCAGAGCCAGCCCCAGGGTGAGGAGCGACGACACCAGGGAACGGTTGATCGTCTTCTCGGCCGGCCCGATGACAGGCTCGCCGTCCCCAAGCGCCAGCGCGGCGCGCTGCCTGTCACGGCTGGCGCCAAAGAGCGGATCAAGCCAGCGCTGAGCCAGGCTCTGGCTCAGGCTATCCATTTTGGCGAAAGACCTGGAGGTGATGGGCTTGTCGTCTAAATCCTGCGGGCCTTCGAGGCGGTAGATGTGGGTGAACCAGGGTTTGACTTCCAGCTCCACAAATAGCCGCATGTCCTCCAGCCAGGACTCCCCAGCCCCATTCAGCGACAGACCGGGCGCCCCCGGCCCACTCACCGTAAGCGCCGTTGTCGTTGCAAACTCGCCCGCCTTAACATGTGTTCGGACCTTCATCCTTGCTGCTCCGCTTGCTTACTCTCCGTCGCCTACTGTCTAGCTGAAGTAATCTTCGGCGGCCGAGCCGGCCCGCACGGTATCCAAGGTGAAGCAATGGAAGCCGCCGCCAAACAAGCGCCGATGCCGATGCCGCACTGGGACCGCTGTAAAGCCGTGATGTTCCAGCGTCTTGATCAACTCAGGGAACAACGAATTGACGATGACGGTCTTCTCATCCACCGACAGCACATTCAGGTCAATGTACTTGGTCGTCAGAATCAGGTCGTCGTTCTCGTAGTGGGGGAAGATGTACTCCGTGGGTTCGGGGGCATAAATCTTATCCCACTTCTGGAGTGGCGCAGGCAGCTTGTCCACCACGCTCGGATTGCGCAGCAGCAGTGTTCCTGGTCGCAAGGGCAGGATGAGGCTGTCAATGTGATTGTCGGCGAAGCGATAGAGTTTGTGGAAGGTGAAGCGGTCGCCCAGGTGCTGCTCCAGCCAGCGCAAGCCCAGCACATGATTCTCCGTGGCGACATTCACCAGGATATGCTTGCCGAAGCGGATACACTGAGCCGCGTCGAACATCATCTCGAAGCCCACGTCAAATGGCGACGCTCTGGTTTCATCCACTGCCTGGATCGCTGGGGTGTGTTGGCCTGAGACGTAGGAGGTGTCAAACGAGCGATCGGTCATGATGGGGCGCGGCATGACCGTCCACTTCGAACCAGCGTGGAAATAGTGGTAGAACACCGGCTTCAACAAGTCGTTCTCGAAGTAGCGCGCCCGCACCTGGGGCGGTGTCTCGATAATCTCGTCGCCGAAGATAATTGCCTGGTCGCGCACATTGAGGGCTGGAATGCCGTGCGCCTCCCAATAGGGCGTCTTGAAGGGGATTGGCTGGTTCAGGGTGATCGGGCGATGCACCTTGACCCCTAGCCCCTGGAGGGTGGTGACCAGTTCCTCGACATCTTCGGTCAGTTCTTCGACATAGCGTTGACGCAAGTGGCGGGTGGCATGGCTGCTCGCGCCATTCGGGCTGGACCCATTGGACCCATAGGTTGGGTAATAGAAGGCCGAGTAGGCGACATCGTGGAAGAAGAGCTTGAACGATAATTCCAACTCGTGCTCGGTATAGTTGATGGGGGAGCCGACAAGCACTTCGGTCAGTGGTGACCATTCATCGTAGCTATTGACGGGGGTGGCGGTCGGGGCGCTCGAGGCGGCAGTCGGGGCCTGGGTAAGATCAATCATGACACATCTCCTGGTGGCGGACGAAGCCAATGAGACTGGGGCGGCGCGGAACCGAGATAGTGCGAGGCGCTAGGTGGAAAACTCGTAGCGCCCTGGCGCCAGGACTCCGTTCGGGTCCAGCGCTTGTTTCAGGCGCGCCAGAATAGGGCCATAGTCATCTTGGGCGGGCGGCAGGCTGGTCATGCCATGTGTCCCCAGGCGATAGGGGTAATAGCCGGCCTGGGTCACACGTCCCGTGAGGGCGTGGTAACAGGCCAGCGCGCGTTCGTCCTCCCCCGCGACGTCGCGGTCATAGATGACGGCGGCTGTCACATTGATATTACGCTCGCTGATACAGTTGAGGCCGATATTCGGTTCATAGCCGTAGGCCTCGGTCGTCTCTGTCAAGAGGCTCGCCACGCGCTGGACATGCGCGCCGTCAAAGGGGGCGGCCGGCGCGCACCAGAACAGGCCGCAGCCGTCGCGGTCCAGGTCCATCCCCTGGGCTGGCCGGGGGTTGCGCTTGCGCCAGTAGGCCATGCGTAGGAATTGCTCGGTCGGGACGCCCCGCTTGGGGTTGTCCCAGTAGCCCGTCAGCAACGTATCGAGGTCGGCGCCGGGGAAGGCGGCTGCCAACTGCGGGCCAGGCTGCCGGGCCACCGCGTCGTCCAGGAAGTGCAGGCTATCGGTGACGGGGCCTAGCCTGGCCTCGATGACCTGACGTAGCGCCTGGCCGTGGGCCTCGCTCACCGCGTACAAGGCACCCTCGCCATTCCACCGCCCCACCCCGTGCTGCCGGCGTAGCGCCTCGCGCAGGGCTGGCGGCAGCGGGGTAGCGCCGTCGGCCGCCGCCCATGGGTACTGCTGCAGGTTGGAGAAGACGCGCACATCATTGGCGATCACAAACGCGCTCTGGACGACGCCCGTCAGCCGCAATTCGCGCAAGGCATCCACTAATGGCCCCAATCGGGCGTCATCGTCCACGGCGTACCAGAACAGGTGAAAGGTGTGGGGGAGAGGCGTCAGCCATAAGGTCATCTGGGTCACAATGCCCAGGTTGGATTGGGTGAAGAGGCCATCAAGATATGGCCCAACGCCCCAGCGGTTGATGGGGGCGGCGTGGGCACTGGGGAAACGCCCAAAGCCCGTCGTCAGGGTTTCGCCGGTCGGGAGGACAACCTCCAGCGCGCAGACGTAGCTAAAGCGGTCGCCATACGGCCCTTCGCCCAGGCCGCGTTCCAGGATATTGCCGATCAGGCTTGAGTCGGGGGTGCTGCCCGTCGCGCTCAGGAAGAGCCGCGAGCCGCGAGCCTGCAAGAATTCATAGAGCTGCCGCTGCGTCACGCCTGGCTCGACGGTGACGTAGGCCAGCGCCTCATCGTAGGCGACGATGCGGTTCAGGCGGCCCAGGTCTATGACGACGCAGCCATCCTGAACCGGTACGCGCGACCCATAGCCCCAGTTCTTGCCGGTGCTGATGGGGTAGACCGGTACGCGATACTCATGGGCGATACGCAGACAGGCCTGGACCTCGGCGCGGTCGGCGGGGCGGAGGACGGCCGGGATCCGCTGGGGTGTGGCGTAGGTCGCCGTCTCGGCCCGGCTGAGGCTAGCCTCGTCGGTGACGACGCAGTCAGCCCCCAGCCGCGATACCCAGGCCTGGAGAGCGTGAGATAAATTATTCATCCTGGCTCATATCCGGGTAGTGGGTCTCGCTCAAGAAAGTTACCCGCGCTCCGACTAACTGATGCGTAATCTTGTCTGGATTGGTCAGGTCGCTATAGAAGACTTTGCCAGCGGTACGGTTCTGCGCCAGGTCAATCAGTACCATGCCCACCCACGGCACGATGCGTTCGCGCCAGTAGAATAGATAGAGGCGGTCGGCAATCTTGAAATAATCGCAGGGATCCGTATCGCACATACCCTTATCTGGCCCAGCGAGCGATTGCCAACTAAAAAACAGGTCGTTGAGATAAATGTGCTCAAAGGCGTGTTCACTGCTATAGGTGTGTAGGAGACGCTGGCCAATCAACTCGCGCGTGCGGTGATGCACGCGGGCCTGGCGCGCGCCGTTGATGCCAGCGTGACTGACGTGGACCTGAACGGCGCTAAAGTCGCCCGTGCGCTGCAGACGGCGCAGCAGGTCGGGGTTCGCGTCTTCGCGGTTGGGGAGTTGATTGCGTAGAATCATCGCTTCGGCGGCCGCCAGGTCCAGCACGAGGGACAACGCTTGTCTGGGGTCGTCGTGAAATACCAGGTTCACGAACAGGATAGCGGGGCGAATCGCCAGCGCCTGATAGGTATCCACGCGCGGGGGGGAGTCGTTGTCGCCCCACGTCACCTCGCCCGGCGCGTTGAAGTTCAGCCAGAGCCGGTCGGTTGCGTCATCCAGGTAGAGTTCAAACTTCTGGCCGTCGAGTTCCTGACTGAAGGGTAGTCGAAACTCGTCAAAACCCTCTTCTAACTCCTCGACTGCCAATAGGAGGTTTAACCAATCCGTCTGATGCGTTGCCATTCGCCCTTTCCTTTAGCCGCCTGTCCTACCCGGACACAATTCCAGGGCGAGACGACTTGGGGTTAGCCTCGCCCTGAAACGTGCCGTTGAAGGCGCTAATGAGCCTGAACCGGGACACGGGCCGACGACGCTTAGGTGGCTTGTTGTCAGGCCGAGGGGGTGCTGGGCGGCTGGAAGGGCCAGTACCACAGCTTGGTGGCTACTTCACTGACACCCAGGTTCTGGGCCAGGTCCGAGGCCCCTTGGGCCAGCCCCGACGCCGCATTGGACACGGTCTGAGCCGCCGAGGAGAGGGCGTTCTGGGCTGACTGCCCCCAGTCTTCGAGGGTGTCGCCGGCCTTGATATGTGTCTGGACCTTCATGCCTATTTCGCTCCTGTCGTGGCTGTCGTGGCGGGCGCTGGGGCTTCAGGCGTCAGCGCCACGGGAAAAGCGATCTGGATGGTGGCCTGAGCCGCGCCGGCCTTGACCCCTGTTTGGACTTTCATGCCGCGCCTCCACTCGTCGCGGGCGCGGGCGCCGCCGGGGCTGGCTCAGCCTCGGCGCTCGTCGTCGTGGCCGCCCCACTTTGAGGCTGGGCGACTCGCCGCAACACATGGCTAAACTTGTCGGGGTTGCGTTGGGCGGCCTGCTCAATGGCCCGCTTCATGTAATCGAGCCGCTCTTTCTCCGGGGCGGTTATCAAGGTGGACGGGACGGTGACCAGGTTCTTAGCCACCAGCCCGCTAAACAACTCCTGGCCGAAGGCTTTGTTGTCGCGCGTATTCGGTTTAGCCAGGAACGCCTTGAGCTTGAGCAGCGCCTGGACATCGCTCTGCACCTGGTTCGCCCGCCACCAGGACACGCCGTAGAGTAGCACCGCCTCTTCGACGGCCTGCTTGAGCGCCGGGTCGGCGCTGATCTGAGGGTCGTTGAGCCAGCCAATATTGAAGTTTTGACTGGCGCAGAAGGCCGCCACATCCTGACTAAACTCGACCGCCTCTTTGTCGGAGAGGCCGTTGAGCCAGGCAGCGAACCCGCTCGCCCAGTCGGGTATTCCGGCCGACAATCGCTCGCGCGCCGAGTCGGCCTCCGTAGCCCACTGGCGGAACCGCTGGGCCAAGTCCTTCTTATCGTTGCGGAACTTGAGCCGCCCTCGAATCCCCTGGTAGATCTGCTGGCCTCGGTTGGCCGCCGACTTGGACACGCTCTGGGCGCGGTCGCCGAGGTCGCGCCGCATGGGAGGGGCCGGCGCCCACGTCGGGGCCACCCACACCCAAAGGATCAGGATAATCAACACTGCGCCTAGAATGAACATCAGATACTCCTTTCTGCTGAGTTCTCAGTTGCCACGCTCACGATAGATGCGCCAAGCCCGCTGACGGAGCGGGCGGGGTCCGTGATGGTGAGGTACCCTCATAGGGCAGCGTGTAGAGTACGGCATGGAACAGGTCCGGATTGGCCCGCCACGCCTGCTCCGCCGCCCTCGCCATGTGGCGTAGACGGTGTTCGTCGGACGCGAGCAGTAGGTCAGCCGGCGTCTGGACGAGGCCGACGCGGTCCAGGCCAGCGTACAACGCCTGACCAAAGGCGATGTTGGCGCGACGTGTTGGCGCCGTGAGGAAGGCGTTGAGGGAGCGCGTGGCCTCGGCCTTGTCGTGGGCCTCGCAGGCGAGCCAGATGGCGGCACTCAACAACAGTACGGCGTCACTCACGGTTTGCTTGAGGGCGGCGTCCCTCGGCGCCTGGCCATCCCTCAGCCACTCCAGGTCCAGATTCTGACTGACGGCAAGCATGCCAACCTGGCGCCTAAATTCGGCGGCTCTCTGTTCGGGCAACCCAGCCAGCCAGGTGGTTAGCCCAACACTGACCGCCGGCAGGCGGTCGGCCAGGTCATGGCTATACTCGATGCCCTCGGTCGTCAGCCAGTGGTTCAAATAGGGGGAATAGTCTTGGATCGCCGACGCCCGCCGACTGGCAGAGACCGGCCGCGCGATGGCCGCCTTTGACCGTGACCACGGCAGAGACGGCGGTGCGGGCAACCAGGATGGGGTAATGACTATCCACAACACGGCCACTACGAGCATCAGGCCGAGAATCACCACAGGTCTCTCCTGGAGTCACAAGGCGAGGTGAGTCATCGTCAGTTCTGGCAGGGATGAAGCGGCGAACAGCGTCGCTTCATCAATCATGAAGTGTTAGCTGGGGTGATTGAACGCCGGCGCCGCGCGGCCCTGTAGGATATTGTAGAGAGGCGCTGTTTCAAAATTGTCTCAAGCGGGGTGAAGCGTGAGGCAAAAAAGCCACTTTTTTCATCGAGCTTCAGTATTGGTGGGTACATGGACAGGCCCATCCCCGTTGGCCGCCGTGCTCAGCGCCTGCTCAAACAGCGCCTGGGCCGTGGGTATATCCCCCTGGTTCCAGGCCACCTGAGCGCGCCGGAAGGCGATCCACGAGGCCAATTCGTGGTTAGCGGTGAGCCGCGCCAGGACCTGGGCTTCATCGAGCAGCGTGAGCGCATGGGTGTACTGATGCTGCTGGATGAGCAGGGCGGCCTGGTCCACCAGGCGACGCCCTAGCGCGGCCCGGCGCTGCGTATCCGGCTCGTCCCCCAACGCCACCCGCAACCAGGCGACAGACGGGTCCAGGGCAGCGCGCCCCTCGGCCTGCTGACCCGTCGCCGCATACCATACGGCCAGACCCTCGCGCAACTGGGTCAGGAGGCGGGCGTCTGTGTGGTCCACCGCCCACTCCCAGGCCGCTCGCACATTCTGAATCTCAGCCTGGATGGCTGATAACGTTCCGCCGGCTTGCGGCGTGCTGACAGTGCGCTGGATAAACGCGCCATAGTAGGCGGCATGCTTCGCCCGGACCGCCGCCGCTTCCTGGGCCTGAGCCAGCAGGCGGCGCAGCGCGAACTGGCGGACCAATTCATGCAACTGATAGCGACCACCTGAGCTGATGGTGAGTAGGGACATGTCCTGCAAAGCGCGTAGCATTATCAGGTCTACGCTGGCGACGGCCTGCGCCGCGTCGTGGTCGAACCCCTCTCGGAATATCGTCAGGCGGCGTAGGGCCTGCTGCTGATTGTTCGTCAGATGACGCCACGACCAGTCCAACACGGCCTGGAGGCTGGTGTGTCGCCCTGCCCTCTCCCCCTGAGCCGACAACAGGTCGAGACTGGCCGCGAGTTCATCCGCCAGCGCCGCGCAGGACAGAGTTGGCAGCCAACCCGCCGCCAGCACCAGCGCCAGTGGCAGACCATCCGTCAACTGACACAGCCGAACAATGGCCGGGTAATCGGCCTCGCTCAGCGGAGTATTCAAATGGGCCTGCCGCGCCTGCTGGAGGAACAAACGACCGCCCTCCGACTGCTCCACGTCAGTCGGGCTGTGGGGCAGGCTCAGCCCGCCGAGACGAAGGGTCCACTCTTGAGTCAGCTTCAGACGGATACGGGAGGTGACCAGCAGCTTCACCTGGGGGGCGTAGGCGAGAATGTCAGCCAGGAGGCGCGCGCCATCGAGTAGATGCTCGAAGTTTTCGAGGACCAGTAGCATCCGCCTGGCCCGCAATTGGGCGAGTAATGGCACGGTCGGATCGGCGGCGCCGGCCAGGGTCAGCCCGATGGTGGCCGCGATGGTGGCCGCAATGGCACGCCCGGTCGCCGCCACCACGTTGCCATCCCGTGCCGGACCGGGCAGCACACTCGCCAGGTCTATCATATAGATGCCATCGGCGAAGGGCGGATTGCCCTCGGCGTGGGCCGAGGGCACGTAATGCGAGGCGGCTTGCAGCGCCAGCCGCGTCTTACCAACGCCCGGCAAGCCGAGGATGGTGATCAACCGGCAGGTCGGGTCGGCCAACTGCTGATGAGCACATTCAGTTCGGCGACGCGACCGATAAAGGGGTAGAGGGGGGAACAGGTTATGGGGAAACGGCCCTCGGTTAGCAGACGAGTGTAGAGCGCCTGAGTGTCCTCATCTGGTGAGGTGTGGAGCTCGGCAGCGAGGCGTTGCTGGTACGCCTTATAGTGGGTCAGAGCCGCGCCGCGCTGGCCGTTCTGGGCTAACAGCCGCATCAGGTGCTGGTGGGCCATCTCGTGCCAGGGGTCAAGTTGGAGCAGATGCTGGGCTATGTCCATGGCGGTTACGGCATCGCCCTGCTCTAGGGTATGGGTGAGGAGCCGGGACAGGGCCTGGACGGCCTGTTGGCGTAGACGCTCCCGCTCGAACAGCAGCCACTGCTCAAACTCGGGCGCATCCCGCAGGCTGACGCCAGCCAGGAATTCGCCGCGATACAGAGTGTAGCATGTCTGGAGTAGGTGGGGGGTGTGAGTAGCTTGCGCGTCTGCCAGCGCCTTGTCAAAGATATGGACATCCAGCCAGGCGGGGCGGTTTGGGTTGAGGGCTACCGTATGACGGGTGACCTGCAGGTAGTCGCCGATGTGCTGGTTCAAGTCGGCCAGGGCATTTCGCAGATGGGCGCTGGCGCGCGTCGGCGCGGCGTCCCCTGTGAGCAGGGCCATCAGCGTCTGGCGGCTGTGCGGCTCGCCTGTGACGGCGAGGTAGGCCAGTAAGGCCAGCGAACTGCGGCGGGTGAAGGTGAGCGCCTCGGCGCCGAGATGGACTTGGGGCGCGCCCAAGAACTGCAGACGGAGTTCTTGGTCCACAGACCGGGTGGACATCGAATGTGGCCTCTCCGATTCGAACGAGGAAGGAAGGCCCGTACAGCAGACGCGCAACGTGTATGTGCAGAGTCAACCGACTCTGACGCCCAGTCGCGGCCTGGGAACTAACCAGTGTGCCGTACTACACTATCACAGGGTGCTTAGGGCAGGGAGCAGGAGCCAACACGTAGCAGCGCCAGCGCTGAACATGGACTCAGAGGTCAGTGAGGGGCGCCCTCCCCCGGAAAGGCGCCCCGAAGGCTTAATGTGTTGGTATACATTATACGACCACCTTCATCACTATGCAAACGAGCGAGTGTGACGAAGTTAATAGTGGGCCTGTAAGCCTGATGATAGCCCTGTAGGGAGCGAGGTGGTTAAATAGGCTGGTAATTCTGATTTAATCACCCCTGGACAGCATCGGAAGGTAAACTGTGGACATCGACACTTTGGACACATTTCGACTCTATCAAATTGACCCGGAGGGAAGGCTCTTCATCTCGCCTGAAGTCAATGATTGGCAGCCGCTGGCCGACGCCGGTATTACCGCCGTCATTGACCTGGACTGTAAACTGGATACCAGCGTGCCCACCGTGCCGAATTCGGTTCTCTACATCTTCTGGCCCATTGACGACCGCCGCGAGTTGCCGGATGAGAGACTGCTGACAACGATTGGCCAGCTGGGGGCGTCGCTGTTGGCGCAGGGCCACAAGGTCGTCTGCCAGTGTGGGATGGGACAGAACCGGAGTGCCCTCATTGCGGGCATGATCCTCCTGCACTGCGGTCTATCGGGCCGGGAAGCTGTCGCCCTCATTCGGTCGCACCGCGAAGGCGCTCTCTGGAACCAGACCTTCCGCAACTACCTGTTGTCGCGTCCCCCTCTAGGAGAGGCCGCCCTCTTCCAAAGACAGGCCCGGAAGGCGGCCTGATGACCCTGCCGACCTTTGCCTGAGTAGCGCGGTGGCTTCAGCCCCGCGCGGACTTCAAGCCAGAACTACCTGACCGATCACGAACTTGAGATAGCGGCCTTCGGGGAAGTGGGCGGGGACGGGGTGGTCGAGGGGCTGGCCGGCGTCGTGGAGGATGAGCAGTCGGCGGCCGGTCTGCGCCCCGGCCTGGGCCAGCGTCTCCAGGAAAGCGTCATGGCCCACCTGGGCGGTGCAACTGGACGTGACCAGCAAGCCGCCCGGCCTAACGACGCGCAGCCCCAGCGCGTTGAGCCGTGTGTAGGCGCGGAGGGCCGCGTGCTGGCTCTGGCGCGAGCGGGCCAGGGATGGCGGGTCGAGGATGACCAGGTCGAACTGGCGGCCGTCGGCAACCAGGCGCGGCAGGTAGTCGAAGACATCGGCCACCTCGAAGCGGTGGTCGGCCGGGTCGAAGCCGTTACGGGCGAAGTTCGTCTGCGCGTCGGCCAGGGCATCGGCGGCAATATCAACGCTCGTGACATGCGGCGCGCCCCCTCGCGCCGCGTAGACCGAAAATCCCCCACTGTAGGCAAAGCAGTTGAGCACCGTCTTGCCCGCTACCCAGTCTTCCACCACCCGACGGTTCTCGCGTTGGTCCAGGAATAGCCCCGTCTTCTGGCCGGCCGCCAGGTTCGCCAGGAACGTCAGTCCATGCTCCTGAATGGTCAGGTCGCGCGGCGGGGGCTGGCCCCACAGGCGCTGCACGACGGAGGACGGAGGACGGTGTAGGATGCCCTTGAGTGGTGTTGTTGCCCGCAAGGCGTCTACCACCCAGGGCAGCAGCGTCGTTACTGAGTCGGCGTAGGTGGCGACGACGGCGAACTGGTCGTACAGGTCTACTGTGATGCCCGGTAGACCATCCCCCTCGCCAAACAACCAGCGGTAGGCGGTCGTCGCGCCCGTTCGCAGGGGGGCGCGGCGCTCCCACGCCTCGCGCACACGGGCCGCGACCCAGGCCGCGTCGGGCGGCGCGGCGCGGGCGAAGAGCCGTATCGCAATGGGCGACTCCGCATCCCACAGCCCATAGGCGCTGAACCCGCCGCACCGCACCCGCACCCACGCCCCCGACGGTAGACGTGGGGCGTCAGCCACCTGGTCGCGGTAGACCCAGGGGTGGCCCTGGCCCAGGCGGGTCTTGAGGTGGGGGGGCAGGATGAGCTCATACATGACTGACTACCGACTACCGACTACTATCTCACAATCAGCCGAATGTCGGACGCCTGGCTCTCGAAGTCCCAGCCGGAGGCCATCACCTCCAGGCGGACGATCTGGAAGGGCCGGGGGTTGATGTCGCGCAGTTCGAGTTCGACCGGCACCCAGACATCGCGGCGCAGCAACTCGCCGTTGCGTGTCGGGTTGCCCCCGTCGTTCTGGATGTAGAAGCCGCGCCACCACACGAACTCGCCACCCCCGGCGTCCTTGTAGACGAGGCGCAGAATCAGGGGGTACTCGGTGTCGAGGTAGCCGCCCCCACTCAGGCTTTGCTCGCTAATGCGGATTTCGGCCCGCAGTTTGAGCGAGGTGTAGGGGTCGGGCAGGTTGCGGTTGAGGGTCTGGACGGCACGGATATTGGCGTGGTTGCCCCGGCCAGGGGCGAATTCCGACCCTCGGCGGAAGAAGTGCAATGCCTGGCGGTCGCCCGCGTTCAGTATCTCCCAGTCCGGATCCACCGATGGGCCATCGCCGCCCTGGTCAACGATGACTCGCCAGCTACCGTTGAGGGGCGCGCTAAAGTCGCCATTGGCGATAAGGTTGACCTCGATGGGCAGCGGGGGGCCGGGCGTCCCATTCAGCGGGATCTCGGTCCGTTGGGCCCGGTGCAAGGTGACACTCCCGGCCCCATCCAGGTCGCTGACCAGGGCATCGTTGGTGTAGGCGTGCAGATTCGTGCTGACGGCGCCGACGTCGACAAAGTAACTGCCTTCGAGCAGCCGCGCCTGCATGTGGGGCGACAGGACCTGGAAGAGCGGCGGGGTGCGTCCGGCCGCCGACAGTGCGACTCCCACCTTAACGGTCCCCGTGACGACTTCGAGCGTCATCTCGTCCGGCCGCTGGCTCAGTCCCCAGTGGGCGAAACGCGGCTCGCGCAGCGTGGTAACGCTCAGGATGGTGTTGGGATACACCTGGACCGTGCTGCCGTCGAATAGGGTCAACAGCGCCCGCGACTCCGTATCCGTCTGGACCACCTGCCCCTCGCCCACCCGCGCTTGATCGGTGATCCCGGCCGGCTGGCCCCCTTTCCCCCCCACCAGGACGATGCCCCGAATCACAGTGAGATCCCCCTGCTGGCTGGCCATGGCCGTGCTTAGATAGCGGCGGGTCGCCCAGGGGACGCCGATGACCAGGATGAGGAATGTGGTGAAGGACGAGAGGAGAATCAGCCAGGCCAGGCGCTCGCGGTGACGGCGGGCCGGCCCGTTACTGGGCGTAGTTGTCAGTGGGAGATCGAGGGACGATGCGACAACGGGTAGGCTATTCTCGGCGACCGTCGCTGCCGGCGAAGGCGCCTGTTGGGGAGAGGTTGACATACTAGAAGCGCACCGTAAAGTGGGTAAACTCGCTCTCAGCGTCGCGCCAGGTCGCGTGGACCTCATAGACCCGCGCGGATGGCGGGCCGACGTGCAGCCAGTTCAGGAGTTGCTGCAAGCGAGGCCGCGCCCCCTCCGCCACGACCTCCACACTGCCGTCCGGCTGGTTGCGCACCCACCCGACCAGCCCCAGGCTCTGCGCCTGGCGTCGGGTAGCGACGCGGTAGTTGACGCCCTGCACGTGGCCGTAGACCACGGCGTGCAGGCAGGCCAGCTCGGACATGCGCGTGTCTCCTCGCCGGCTAGTATAGCATGAAGGCGGCCAAAACGTGAAATGAGGAGGCGAACCCCTCCGCTGACCAGGGAGGTGCATCTTCTCCCCCTTCCTTCGCAGGGAAGGGAGCCGGGGGGTTAGGTTGGTGGCACAAGCGACAGACTTTGACACTGCCTTGCCCCTGGCCTATGCGGTCGTCGGGGAGGGTGCCGCCGGTTGCCGAATCTCCACCCACCGTAAATACTTCTCTACCCAGGCGGTGAGCGCGTTTGATACAATAAGGCAAGGTGGCCTGATACCCGTCAGGCCTGTCTCGGCATGTCGTGAGAAAGGAGATTGTACCGTGAACGCTCGCAATGGCGCGAGTGTCCTACGCGTCCTCGGTCTGAGCTTCTTGTTGTACCTCGTGTGGTGTCTGGCGACCTGGTTCTTTGAAGGCCGGGTCAACCTGCTCCAACAACCCACCCCCATCGGCCGCGCCACTTATGTCATCGTCGCCAATATCCTCGTCGGCATCGTCGGTGTGGCCTGGCTGCTGCGCTCGTCCCTGGCGTACGGCTTCACCACCCTCGACCAGCTTGGCTTCCGTTCGACCCGCCGCACGCTGGTCGCCGTCGTCCTGGCCCTAGTCGGCGGCTTCGCCCTGTTCATCGTACAGAGCCCGCCGTCGCTGGAGCCGCTGGTCCTCTGGAATGGCTTCGCCCAGGTCTTGCCCGGCTCGATAGCTGAAATCCTGATCTGCTGGGTGGCCGTGGGCGCCCTGACCGAGGCGGCCACGAAGGGGCGCGGGCGGGTCGTCTCCCTGGCGCTCGCCATCCTCGCCGCCGCCGTCCTCTTTGGCCTCTACCACTTCGCCCACAGCGCCCCCTTCAACCAGTGGGGCATCGTGCTGTTCCTGATGGTGGTCGGCCTCTTCACCAGCCTGGTCTACTTCCTCACCCGCGATGTCTATGCGACGATCCTCGTCCACAACTTCATGGGAATGAAGGGCGTCATGGGCAGCATTGACCTGGCGATACTGCGCCAGCCCCTCATCCCGCTCTACCTCCTGGTGGTCCTGGCCGTCGTGGCCCTGGTCCTTGTCCACCTCTGGCTGCATCAGCAGGCCACGCACGGCGGCGAGGTCAGCCGCAAACCCGCCATGCGTATGCGCCCCGTCACCTAGCCCAAGGAGCCGGGCTTGCAGCACAGGAGCCGGGGAATATCCTCGGCTCCTGTCTAATGAGGAAAGGAATCCATCATGGTCGCCTCCAGCGCCCACCCCCATCATGGCGGTCATGCCGCTTACATCGTCACCCAGATCGTCCGGTCGCCGGCGGCGTGGCTGTTCGCGGCGACCTGGCTGGCGTCGCTGCTGATCCTGGTCGTGTCCGGTCACGACTTTGATCCGTTCACCGTCGCTGTCTTCCTGCTGTTAACCCTGGCGACGGCGGCGATGACGACGCCCCGGCGAGAGGCGCCTACCCCACGCGCCGAACGACCTCGCCTGTGGCTGCACCTGGGCCTGACCCTGCTGTTCGTCGGGCTGACGGCCTGGCGTGGGCTGGTCTTTCACAAGGTTCTGGCGTCGGATGCCTTTGTCCCCCTGTGGTCGCCACTCGTCGGCTGGCTCCAGGGGCTGAGTAGCCAGTGGTTCGGCAACGGTAACTACGTCACCAATCCGGCGACGTATGTGGCGCTCCCCTTGCTCGTCCTGCTGCTGGCGGGCGCCCGCCCGCGGAGCCTGGGTTTCGGGCACGGCTACGACATCCGCCGCGTTCTCCTGCTCTGGTGCGCCATCCCGCTGGTCTTCTTTGCCTACGCCCTGGTGGGGGGCCAACTGACGCTCGTGGGACTAATCGGCCGCTTCATCGCCAACTTCGTCTCCAACGGGTTCTCCGAGGAGGTTCTGTTTCGCGGCGCGCTCCAAACACAACTGCGTCGGCTCGCCAGTCCCGGCTGGGCGCTCGTCCTCCAGGCGCTCGTGTTTGGCGCCTGGCACCTGGGGCTAGGCTACACCACCACCGACCACAGCGGCCTGCTGCCGGCGCTCGCCACGGTCATCGTCCATCAGGCGGTCGTGGGACTGGCCTACGGTGTGATCTTCGAGCGGACGGGCAACCTGCTCGCGTCGTCCACCGTCCACATCCTGGTGGATAGCATGTGGTAAGGGGCCGCGACCACCGTTTGAATTTGGCGTAATATGGCAGTACTATTTTACGTTATGCTCCATAAGCGTCTGGCCTGTTGAGACGCTGGAAGCCAGCCAGCCCGGCGCTGGCCGCGACGAAAGGACTGCCGTATGCTGGTCAAGGTCCTGAGCGGCTTCGGATTGCTCCTGTTTGTGGTCGGGGTAGGCCTGGGGGTGATGACACTCGGCGGGGCGCTGGCGGCCTCGGCGCGCGACGCGACCGACGAAAAGCACGGGATTGTGGAAGGCCCACCCCTATGCAACTGGGACGCGACCCTGTCACGGCGGGTGATGGCCGAGAATGAAACCCAATCGGTGCTGGTGAGCGCGACCAACCCCTTCACTGAGACATGCCAGTCGACGCTGACCCTACGCGCCCCCAGCTTCGACCTATCGCCCAGCAAGGACCAGCAGACTCTCTCCGTCCCACCGGGCCGACCAGGCTCTGTCGGCTGGATCGTAAGCCCGCGCAAGACGGGTGTGTACGAGGTAGCTGTCTCCGATGACCTGACGACCCGCACGCTAGGGCTGAGCGTCACCAACGTGTTTGGCCTGAGTGCGTTTCAGTCGCAACTCCTGGCGGGCCTCGGCAGCATTCTCGGCCCCATGCTCACCGCGCCCTGGTGGTTCGACAAGTGGCAGCAGCGCGCTAAAGCCAAGCCGCCAGCCAAAAAGGAGGCCGCCGAGAAACCCTCGGCCACCGATTAATCCATAGCCATCCCCCCTCGTCCAAGAAAGGAGAGCATTATGTACGGAACCATCGCTCGTATGCGGATCAAATCAGGCAAGGAAGATGAGTTACTGGCGTACACTCGTGAGCGCGAGAATAGTCGGAGCGTCCCGGGCAGTGTGCATGTCTATGTGTATCGGATGGACACTGACCCCCACGAATACTATCTCGTCGCTGTGTTTGAGAGCCGTGACGCCTACGTCGCCAACGCCAACAGCCCCGCCCAAGACGCCGAGTACCGGCAGCTCCTCGAATTGTTGGAAGGCGCGCCCGAGTGGCACGACGGCGAGGTCGTCTACTCAGCGCAGTAGGCCCGCTCCACTTACAGCCCCCTACAGCCGTTCAAGAGTACTGGCCGGGTTGTGTCGCATCCTCGCGGCGACCCGGACCCAGACACCCGTTGTGCTCTAGACCTGGCCGCTGTCAGCGTCCAACAGCATCCATGCGCTTGGTGCGGTGCAACCGCCGCCAGCCGACCATGCCCATGCGCCCCGTCACCTAGCGCCGAGAAGCAAGCCTAAAACGAAGGAGCCAGTGAGTAACCCTGGCTCCTTTTCTGTCGGATCGTCGCCTTTCCGTATTTTGTCCTCTGGCGGAATCATGTTAGAATCTCCATGAATATCTCATGCAATCTAGACCGCAGTTCTGTCGCTTTGCCACCTATGCTATGCAGCAAAATCACCCGCCGAAGCGGAAGAAGCCAACGGCCCGACGCAATCAAGAGCGTCGGGCCGTTGCTTTTGTCGGAGATAACCGACATCCTGTACTCGTTCGTTTCGGGATAGCAGTGCGCGAGCGAAGGAGTCAACTTGGTATGACGCAGGAAGAACTTGCCACACGTACTGGCATCAGCCGCTCCTCGATCTCTGAGATCGAGTCAGGGCTAGAAAACATTTCGCTCGTCCGTGCTGAGCGGATTGCTTCAGCTTTGGATAGCACATTACCTGAGTTCCTCAAAGTACTCTAGGTATAGGGGGGACAGTGCGAATTACGTTTCAGCCAAGTAGTGGGCGCGGCGAATATGAAATTTCAGAGAATGCCGAGAATCTTGGACCTACCCATATTCTCAATTACCCCATCAGCTTGAAGCTTGGTACCATTACTCTCGATTTACATGTACATCTCAAGCGCGAAGGGGGACAGGGAAAGTTTCGCCTCCGCAAAACCAATCAGGCAGGTAAGTGGTCGCAGGTTCAACTACAGGTGGCCGATGCCCTATTGCTCCCTAGACCAATTCGGTCTGAAGCTCTAATGGGGGAGGGAGAACCGGTGCTTCAGAATGATCTTTTCATTTTGAAGCACATCTACCTTCGCCGCGTAGAACTGATAGGTTCCGCTTCTCCTGATAAAAAGGTCATGGCCGAGGCTGCTCTCATCGAGTGTCAAAACCAAACAAACAAAGGTTATGAAATCCCCATAGGGACACGTGTTGCTCAAATTGAGACAATCTGGGCGAAAAGAGGGCTGCTCCCTCTTGAAATATCCAGCTTGTTAGCTGAGCATGAACAGATAGTGCGGTCCGGTGGTCCACTACCCCAGAACACACGGGGAATCATAGAATCCCTTCAAAAGAAGGTTGAGCAGCATAGCAGGGATTATGAGGTTGCTTATGCAAAAATGCTGGATGTGGTGCCTGCACTATTAGAGATGGTTAACGGAGTCATTGAGGAGGCACCACCGCCGCTTGAACAGATACCTCTCGAAAACCTTGAACTGCGAGAACGGATGAGGGAGAGATGGTTGCGATACGTCCAACGTCGAGGTGTTCGAGAGGAACGATTTAAGCGTGCTGTACGTGCCGCTTATGGTTATCAGTGCGTCATGTGTGGGGCACAATTCCCACCAACAAAGCTGAACCACAATCCAGGAGTCGATGCAGCCCACATTGTCCCATGGTCGCGTTATGACCTAGATGAGGTACACAATGGTATCGCCCTGTGTAAGCTCCACCATTGGGCTTTTGATGAAGGACTGCTACATATTGTATTTGAGGACGGTGTTTACCGTGTTATTCTATCGCAGGATGCCTCTCAAATGCTTCACCAAGTGAGCTTTAGTATTGATATACTAGAGCAGGTTGTTGGAGCTATCCCTACTGAACGCCTGCCAGTTCAACTAAATGATCGGCCACACCCTGATCTACTTCGTAAACGTCGTGAGGATCTTGCCTAGATTGCATAGTGCAACTGCAAGTTCCGGATGCGCTTAATTGCCCTTGAAGGTATGCCTTGATCCGCCGTGCAAGCCACTCTGCAACAGGTACTGTCACTGCATTACCGAGAGCAGTGTAGCGGAATGTATCAAGTTTCTCTACATCGTCAGGCGGATTATTGGGCATTGTCCAGTTACGAGGAAACCCTTGCAGCCCTTCGCATTCATGCGGCATTAATCGTCGTACTCGTCCATCTCTGTGGGGAACGTAGGTTCGGCTCCAATCGGTTCCTGTGTGTCTAGCGGAGCAGGCGTAGAGGCAGTAGGCGATTCCTTGGACAACAATGTCGGTTGGTTCGCCTGTTGAGCTAACAACGTTAAGCTCTCGCTTAAAGGGCGAAACAGAGTTCGATCCATCTGTTTTGCTCGACGCAACATGCCGGCTGCTGCATTCGGGCTCAAATAGTATCTCTGCGGGGCCTGTTCCGCCCTGATAACATCCAACAATGTAGACTCGTTGACGTGATTGGGGGACTCCGAAGTATCGGCTGTTAAGCACACGCCATCCAACACTATACCCGATGAGGGCCAGCGTTTGTATAACGACTTGGAAGTCTCGTCCTCCATGGGAAGAAAGTAGCCCCGGAACGTTTTCGATGACAACAACTCTGGGGCGCCGTTCTCTAATAAGCTCAGCGAATCGATGAAAGAGTCCAGAGCTTCTCCCTCTAAGCCCATCTCGCGGCCCCATTCGTGCCAGCGAGACATCTTGGCAGGGGAATCCTCCGAGCCAAACCTCAGAGGTAGGGATAGCTGCGTCATCGAGTCTCCTTATGTCCTTAAACCGAGGTATGTGCGGCCAATGCTGTGCAAGAATTTGATTACAGAACTCGTTAATCTCGCACTGCATCGTAATCTGAAACCCCGCCCGTTCAAAGCCAAGATCAAACCCACCTATTCCGCTAAAGAACGAGGCAGCGGTCGGAGAACCGTACACTTCAGGTAAAGTGAATGGCTCGCCCGGAGATGTGTACGGTCTTGTTACTAGGTTTGCAAAGTTGGGAGAACGTCCGTTAGTATGCTCCACTTTGACCCTCACAACGCTGATAATAGGAACTATCACGCTATATTCCAATTGGAAGACGCGGTCGAGTTTAGCAGATTAATTGGTCCCTGTCAAAAGATTACACAGCCCGCAGATATGTTTGCCCATATCTTGTGGGGTGAGCAAGAAGTATTCCTAGATGTAGTATTTCTATGTCTCGTAGGTTTGAAAATGGGAGAATCCCCATATATTAACATAACGGGACTAATACATCCTTGCCCTGTGCCTTCACTGCATGTAGAATTATAGCATTAATGTTCTATACATCAAGCGAGAGGGAATGAGTGATCAATTAGACGCAGATCGCTGTTGGTTTCGTTGTCGTTTGCAGGAGTGGGGACAGGGGCGACTGCGCTACTTTCCTTGGCGGCACACTAGCGATCCTTACCACATTTTCGTCGCCGAGTTTCTTCTCCAGCAGACAGACGCACCACGAGTCATTGCCGTTTATAATAGTATCCTAGAAAAATATCCTACTATAGATGATCTGGCGGAAGCCTCTCTTGAGGAAATGGCCGAGATTCTCTATCCTCTTGGATTTCACTTCAGGTCTGTCCGTCTAGTGCAATCCGCGCGCATAATAAAAGGAGTTCATGACGGACGAATTCCTGACACTGAACAGGTACTACTTACTTTACCGGGAGTAGGACCGTACATGGCACGGTCAGTTTGTGCCAATGCCTTCTCACAGCCGCTTGCGGTTCTTGACACCAATGTTGCTCGTATCCTCCAACGATTTTTTGGATTTAAGTCTACAAGGGCACGAGCGCGAAATGATCCGCAACTTTGGCAGGAGGCACAACGAGTTGCTCCCGAGAATGGTGTGGGAACCTGGAATTTAACTCTTATTGATTTTGGGGCAATGGTATGCACGATGTGGAATCCAAAATGTAACATTTGCCCTCTTCAAGAACGATGCAATTATGCAGCCTTCCGTGACGCTCAAAGCGTAATAGACCCTACTCCAACGCAGTAACCTCCTGCAGAAGAAAGGCTCCTGCGACAGCTCGGTCCCAAAAACCTACTCCTCTCTAGTCTCCACTCGCTGCCTCCGTCAGGACCATCTTCCGCGCGGGGGTGATGCTCATGGACAAGCCCACGGCGATGAGGCCCATGATGGCCGCCGAGAGGAAGATGAGGTGGTAGTCGCCCAGGGCGGTGCGGAAGAAGCCGCCGGCGTAGGCGGCCAGCGCCGCGCCAATCATGTGCGAGCAGAAAATCCAGCCGTAGAGCGTCCCCAGCGAGCCGCGCCCAAAGCGCCGCGCCGTCAGGTTGACCGTGGGCGGGACGGTGGCGATCCAGTCCAGGCCGTAGACGACGGCGAACAGGAGCAGGTGCTGGTACTCGAAGATAAAGGGCAGGGCGGCGATGGACAGGGCGCGGAAGCCGTAGTAGCAGGCCAGCAGCTTGCGGTTGTCGAAGCGGTCGGTCAGCCAGCCCGACCCCAGCGTGCCGATGACGTTCATCGCCCCCATCAACCCGACGGCCCCGGCCGCCGCGACCTGGGTAAAGCCGTGTTCGATGGCGTGGGGGATGAGGTGCGTCCCGACGAGGCCGTTGGAGGTGTAGCCGCAGACGAAGAAGCTGCCCGCCAACAGCCAGAAGTCGCATGTGCGCACCGCTTCGGCCAGCGAGGTCCGCTTTTCCGCCGTCGCCACTGGACGGTGATGCGCCGTCGGTGATGTTCGGTGGTCGCCGTAGGCGCGGGTACGGGCGTCTTCCGGGCGGTTGCGCATCCAGAGAGCGACGGGGATGAACAGAACCGCCGAGGCGACGGCCAGGACCGCCACCGCCGAGCGCCAGCCGGACTGAACGGTCAGCAGTTGCATGGCCGGCAGGAAGACAAGCTGCCCGGCCGACGAGGCCGCGCCGAGCAGCCCCAGGATGACGCCCCGGTGGACGACGAACCAGCGGTTGGCGACGGTCGCCGCGACGACGTTCGCCAGCGCGCCCGTGCCCACGCCCACCACCAGCCCCCACAGCAGGTGGAACTGCCACAGGGTCTGCATCAGCAGCATGGGCGCTAACCCGGCGGCGATGAGGAGCAGCCCCGCCAGCATCACCTTGCGCGGTCCGATGCGGTCCATCAGGCTGCCGCCCAACGGCGCGCCAAAGCCAAAGGCTAGCAGGCTGACGGCCACCGCCAGCGAGATGGCGGCGCGGTCCCAGCCAAACTCGGCCTCCAGCGGGACAATCAAGACACCCGCGATGGAGCGCACGCCCGCCGCTACAAACAGCACGCTAAACGTGACGGCCACCACAACCCAGGCATAGTGCCGCCAGTCCGTCCGCGTCCGGCTTCCTCCACCCACCTCCTGCGAAACCATACCTTCTCCTGAGAACTTCTGATTTAAACGCCCGTCTCACTCGGCAACGCGCGCGAGAGGCGAGCCGGACCGGCCACGGCCACGACGACCACAGCGGTCAGGCAGAGCAAGCCGATGGACAGCCAATAGACCGACCCAGCGGGATAATGCGCCGTATCAATGCCGGGGATAACCTGGGACCAGGTATTCGCGGCGGCATGCAATAGGATGCTCAGCAGGACACTCCCACGCGTATTGGTGAAGAGCCAGGTCACGATCACCGACATGGCGAGCGTGCGCGCCAGGAAGCCCAGCGGCGGTTCGCTCGACTGCGTCGAGCCGACCGTCCAGAATAAAGGCAGATGAAATAGCGCCCACACTGTGCCGAGCATCAGGCTCGCCGTCAGGGCGCTGTGGCGGGCTAAGAGCCGAGGCAGCGCATAGCCTCGCCACCCCAACTCTTCGCCGTTGACCAGACTGCTCACCACAAAGAGGACGACGACACTGAGGACAGGCCCAATGGGCAGCGGCGGCCAGGCGAGGGGCGGATTGCCCAGCCCCAGGCTCACCTGATTGGCGATGAGGAACAGCGCGGGCAGACCGAGTATCGCCACCGCGTACCAGCCTGGCCCCACCCGCCACACGAGGAGCCGACGGAGCAAGGCGCCAATCCCAGCCTTACCACTCGTGACGCCTGTCACAATCAGGGCGGCGTAGGTGGGACCGTAGGCCATCAAGAGCAAGAACACAATGGAGGGGAACGCGAACCGCCCCTGCGAGCGCAGCGCCTCCAGAATCATGAGCGGCCAGGTGAGCGCGAAAGCCAGGACAAAGAACGCGATCAGGGGGTGGCGCTGGATCCAGCCGACAAGACCGACGGCCGGCGTGGTCTCCAGTGGAGCCGAGGTAGGGGGTAACGCCATGCCTGAATCTCCCGTAGAGCCTGGCCTCAGTGCTAGAACACCATGATCTTGTCGTACAGCATGTCCAGGTTTAGGTCGGAGCGAACGGTCTCCGGGGATTGCAGGGTCAAGGCGGCGGCCGACGCGCCCAGGCGCACCGCCTCGTCCAGCGGCACCTGGTTCAGCAAGCCGAAGATGACGCCCGCTGTCAGCGCCGCGCCCACGCCGGTCGGGTCCACAATGTCGTCAATGGGGAAGGCAGGAATCCAGCCACTTTCATCGAACGTGGCGAAGGCGACGCCCTCCGCACCGAGCGTTACAATGGCCGTCCCGACGCCGCGTTTGACCAGCGTTCGCGCCACGCCGATGGCCTGCTCGCGGTCGCCCACATCACAGCCGCAGTATACTTCGGCCTCGGCCATATTGGGCACGAACAGATCAATCTGGTTGAGGAGATGGGTCAGCTTGGGGGCCAGAATGACTGACGTGGGGTCTACGCACAGGGGGATGCCTTCGCTCCGCGCCAGTTGCGCCACGCACTCGAGCGTCGGCTGCGGCAGGTTGGCGTCCACGATGATCATGTCCGCCCCGTAGAACAGGTCGTCCTGGCTGGCTACCAACTCAGGCGTCAACATCTCGAGGGCCGACATATCATCCAGGCAGACCAGCGTCTGGCCCTCCGCTTCCAGGAGTGTCAGATACGCGCCGGTATGGTAGTCCGGCGAGACAATGACAGGACTGACATCCACGCCAGCGTCGGCGGTGTGACTGAGGATGGCCTGGCCGAACAGGTCCGACCCAACCACCGACACCAGCGTCGTCGAGATGCCGAGCCGGGCCAGGTTCTCGGCTACATTGCGGGCGCAGCCACCCAGCCCCAACTGGATGGCGCCAGGGTTCGAGGTGAGCGGGAGAAGCGGTTCCAGCGCGCGGCCTTTGATATCAATGCTGGCCGCGCCCATCACGACCACATGCGGCGTCGGTTCCATGGCTCCTCCTGTGGAGGACGGAAGACGGAAGACCGAGGACGGAGGTTCGTCTTTCGTCTTTCGTCTTCCGTCCCGTCCTAGACAACCTTATGCCGGACATAAGAACTGGCGTAGTCCATCGCCATCACCACGACGACGATGAGCCAGATAGCGGTGGCAGCGCGCTGCCAGAGCAGGAGGTTCATGTACTGGATGAGGATAAAGCCGATGCCGCCGCCGCCGACCAGGCCGATGACCGTCGCCATGCGCACATTGATGTCCCAGCGGTAGAACGTAAACGAGATGAAGGCCGGGACAACCTGGGGCAGGACGGCATAGACGATGGTTTGGAGGCGGCTCGCGCCCGTGGCGCGCAGGGCCTCGATGGGGCCGGGGTCAATGCTCTCAATGGCCTCGGAGTAGAGCTTGCCCAGCGCGCCCACGCCGTGCACGGCAATCGCCAGCACGCCGGCGAACGAGCCGATGCCCACCACGACGGCCCAGATGACGACGATGATGAGGACTTCAATGGAGCGCAGGATGTTGAAAATCGTGCGCACGACGAAGTAGACCACCTCCGTGACGACCGTGCCGTGCATGATGTTGCGCGCGCCCAGGAAGCTTAGCGGCGCGCTCAGCAGGACGGACAGCGTGGTGCCGATGAGGGCCAGGAAGATGGTCTCCCACATCTTGCTTAGCACCGTGGTCGCCGTCTCCGACAGCTTCCAGCGCGGGATGTTCCCCACCAGCATCTGCGGGCTTTCAAAGCGGGCTTCGATGAAGCGGATGCCTTGCGCCTCGGCGTTGGGGATGACCACCGGCACGGAGAACGCCCCCTGGCTGTCCGTCTGGAACTGGCTGAGGGCCGTCTGGTTCTGGCCCGTGTCCCACAGCAGGGTAGCCGTCGCGTTGGCCGGCCAGCCCGTGCCC
>JAHCIP010000229.1 GCA_026129165.1 Anaerolineae bacterium | reverse complement strand
GTCCACCGGCTGGACGTAGCGCACGCGATAGCCGTGCTGGACGAGCCGCGCCGCGTCCCGCGCCAGAGTGGCCGGATCACAGGACACGTAGACGATACGGGGGGCACGCAGGGCAGCCAGCGCGTCTAGGGCGACTGGTTCGACGCCCGCCCGTGGCGGGTCGAGCACGACCAGGTCCACGCTCTCGTCCAGGGTCGGCAACACAGCCTCGACCTTGCCGGGCAGCAGCCGGGCATTGGCCAGCCCCTGCGCGTTGACTTCCCAATCGCGCACCGCCGCCGGATGCTCCTCGATGGCGATGACCTCGCCCATCGCGCCGGCCAGCGCCAGCCCGAACAGGCCGACACCAGCATACAAGTCGAGCAAGGTCTGGCCGCCGTGCGGCCGCAGCCCCTCGCGCACCTGGCGCACCAGGACTTCGGCCATGCGTGTGTTGACCTGGAAGAAGGCATCCGCCGAGACGCGAAAGTCACGGCCAGCCGCGCGGGCCATCAGCCAGGGCGCGCCAATCAGGGTGACGACCTGCCCGTCGCTCAATTCCAGATTAATCGAGACGGGGAAGTCTACCTCCAATTCGGGTAATTCGTCAAAGTTACTCCGCAGCAAGGCCAGCCGGTCGTCAGTTCCCATATCGCCGCGCAGCACGACCTGGCGCAGCTCCGGAAACTCCAGGTCGAGGCTCTTCCAGAGCGCCTCGACCTCGGGTTGCATAATATAGCAGGCCTGGATGGGGATAACGGTGTGCTCGCGTAGAGCGCGGAAGCCGAGGCGGCCGTCTTCGGCCACGTGGAACTGGACGTGGTTACGGTAGTACCATGGCTCGTCCATGCCGATAGTGGGCCGCACGTCCACATCGGGCAGCTTGCCGACGCGAGCAAACTGGTCACGGACGACGGCCCGCTTGAGGCGAAGCTGGGCCGGGTAGGCGATGTGCTGCCACTGGCAGCCTCCGCAGCCTTGGGTGAACTCCAGCTGCTCGCCTGCCTCGCCTTCCAATTGTCTTCCTTCGTCTTCCGCCTCTGCCTCCTGGCCCCTGGCCCCTGGCCCCTGGCCCCTCGGCAGTCCGAAGTGGGGACACGGGGGCGTTACACGGTCGGGGGAGGATTTGATAACGCGGACCAACTCGGCGGTGGCCCAGCGGCCCCTATCCTCGACCAAGCGCACTTCCACCGTCTCACCGGGCAGGGTGTAGGGGACAAAGACGACTTTATCCCCTGCGCGCCCCAGGGCCGAGCCGCCGTGGGCCATAGAGGTCAGTTGGAGGGTAAAAGTATCCACAAGTTATGGATAGATGCCGCGAATCTTGGTCGCGTCATACACCCGCTGGATGGCGACGAAGTAGGCCGCTGTCCGCATATCCACGCGCCGCTGCTCGCCGATCCGGGCGACACTTTCGTAGGCGCGCAGCATGATGTCGCGCAGGCGCTCGTTGGTCTCGCGCTCGGTCCAGAAGAAGTGTTGTAGGCCCTGGACCCACTCAAAGTAGGACACAGTCACGCCGCCGGTATTAGCGAGGATGTCCGGGATGATGAGAATGCCCTTATCACGGAGGATCTGGTCGGCTTCGGGTGTGATCGGCCCATTAGCCGCCTCGACCACCAGGGGCGCCTGGATATGGTCGGCGTTGTAGCGGGTGATCTGGTTCTCGGTGGCGGCTGGGACCAACACATCCACCGGCAGGGTCACTAGCTCGGCGTTAGTCAACCCCTCGGCGCCGGGGAAGCCGACCACCGAGCCGGTGCGCTGCTTATGCTGGATCAGCAATTCGATGTCCAGACCGTGCGGGTTATGGACGCCACCCTGTGAGTCGCTCACCGCGACAATACTCGCCCCCTTTCCCTGAGTCAGCGAGGCGACGGTGCGGCCGACCTGACCAAAGCCCTGGACAGCCACTGTGGCGCCTTCGATGCTCTTGCCCATGCGCTTGAGGGCTTCACGGGCCACAAACATCACTCCCCGCCCCGGAGCCTCGAAGCGGCCTTGCGAGCCGCCAATCTCCAGCGGCTTGCCTGTCACGACGGCCGGCGTCGAGTAGCCGCGATGCATGGAGTAGGTGTCCATAATCCAGGCCATGACCTGCGGGTCGGTGCCCAGGTCGGGCGCGGGGATGTCACCCTGCGGGCTAATCAGGATACTGATCTCCGATGTATAGCGGCGGGTCAGATGCTCCAACTCGCGGCGAGAGAGAGCTTTGGGGTCCACAATGACCCCCCCCTTGGCGCCGCCAAACGGCAGATTGACCACTGCGCACTTCCAGGTCATCCACATGGCCATCGCTCGCATCATGTCTAGCGTCACGTCGGGGCTGTAGCGAATGCCGCCCTTGGACGGTCCGCGTAGGGTGCTGTGGTGGACGCGGTAGCCCGTAAACACCTGGACCGAGCCGTTGTCCATCTTGACCGGGAAGTTAACCGTCAGCTCGCGCTTGGTCTCCCGCATCATGTCTATAATGCCCTGCTCCAGCCCTGGCATCTGGCCCACGGCCGTATCGAACTGATGCAAGGCCATCTCTAGCGGGTTCGTCGCGCCTGGGGGTGTCTGCCGCGTACTGGGTTCTCTAATTGACATCGGTATCCTCCTCATTGAGTGACCGCCGTCATGACGGTTGGCGCCCGTTGCTCTCGTTTAACAGTTGCTCTAAAATCTCACTGGCGACGGTCGGGTTGGCCTGCCCCCGCGTCGCCCGCATCACCTGACCGACCAGGAACTTGACCGCCGTGGGCTTGCCGCCCCGATAGTCTGCGACCGCCTTGGGGTTGGCCGCGATAATGTCAGCGGCGACCTGCCGTAACTGATCCTGGTCGCTTATCTGCGTCAGGCCTTTCGCGCGCACAATCTCGCCCGCCCGCTGGCCGGTGGCGAACATCTCCTCCAGAACCGTCTTCGCCACGCTGATGCCAATGGTCCCGTCGTCCACCAGGCGCAGCAGTTCGGCCAGCGCCTGGGGCGAGACGGGCACGGCCTCGATTTCGAGAGTGGCCCCGCGCAAAAGACGGAACATCTCCCCACTGACCCAGTTCGCCACCGCCTTGCCGTTGCCATGTGCCGCGACTGCTGCTTCGTAGTAGTCGGCTACCGCGCGGCTGCCCGTCAGCACGCCCGCGTCATACTGGGACAGGCCATACCGAGCCATCAGACGTTCGGCCCGCGCCTCCGGTAGTTCGGGCAACTGCGCCCGCAGCCGTTCAACCTCAGTCGAGGATAGGACCAGTGGCGGCAAGTCCGGTTCGGGGAAGTAACGATAGTCGTGGGCGAATTCCTTGCTGCGCTGGCTGACCGTGCGGCCCTCGCCCTCTACCCAGCCCCGCGTCTCCTGGACGATGCGCCCGCCATGCTCCAGCACGTCTATCTGACGCTGTGCTTCGTACTCCAACGCCAATTTCACCGCCCGAAACGAGTTCATGTTCTTGATTTCGGTCTTAGTCCCAAACTTGGCCTGGCCCTGGGGCCGCACCGAGATATTGGCGTCCACGCGCAAGGCCCCCGCCTCCATGTCACCCGTTGAGACGCCAATCCAGCGCAGGATGCGGCGCAGATTCGAGGCGAACACCCGCGCCTCTTCAGGCGAGCGCAGGTCCGGCTCAGTGACAATCTCCATCAGGGGGACGCCGGCGCGGTTGTAGTCCACCAGGCTCGTCTCGCCCAGGTGGGTGTTCTTGGCGGTGTCCTCTTCCAGGTGGACGCGGGTGATTCCGACCCGTTTGGTCTGCCCCTCGACCTCGACGTCGAGCCAGCCCTGGCGGGTCAGGGGCAGGTCGTACTGCGAAATCTGATAGCCCTTGGCCAGGTCAGGGTAGTGGTAATTCTTGCGGTCAAACTTGGCGAACTCGGCGATCTGGCAGTGCAGCGCCAGCCCCGTTATGACCGTGTACTCGACCGCCTTGCGGTTAATGACGGGCAGCGCGCCGGGCAGGCCGAGGCAGACCGGGCAGACGCGAGTATTGGGCGGGGCGCCGTCGTAATCGGTGGCGCAGCCGCAGAACATCTTGGACTGGGTCAGGAGTTGAACGTGGCACTCCAGACCGATGACGATTTCGTAGTCCACGCGAGTTAGTCCTCAAAGATTAGCGCCAGCGGCAGCGAGAAGCCGTGCAGGACATCCTCGCCGTCCAGAACGTTCTGGGCCGTCAGCGCCCGCACATCCCGTCCCGCTCGATACACAAACACACGCTTCAGGCGGGGATTGAGTACCCAGACCAGCTTCGTTCCTGCGTCGAGATACTCAAACACCTTCTCCTGCACGTCCTCGTAGCTGTCGTCGGGCGAGACGACCTCGACGGCCAGGTCGGGCGCGCCAACAAAGAAGCCCTCACGGCGCGACTGCTGCGCGGCCTGCGCCTTCGACACGAAGCCAGGTCGGGTGCGCGCATCGTATCCGGGTCACGGGCAAGGATAAAGCCTGTCTCCGCCGTGTAGACCTCGCCCAGCCCGTTCTGATAGACAAAGTAACCGACAAAGGAGTGCAGTCTGCCGGCAAGGCGACCGTGCAAATGTCCCGCTGGCGGCATCTTTGCCACTACCTCTCCCCGCACCAGTTCGACGGCCCCGCCGTGATGCGGCATCTGCCATAGGTCGTCGGCTGTCACCCACTGCGTCTGGACAAGCATGTCTGCCTCGCGTTTAGCGCCGCACTTTGTTCACAAACCGTTCGATGCGCTCCAGCGCAGTCTCAATCTGCTCGTAGGACGCCGTGTAGGCCATGCGGACGTAGCCCGCGCCGGAGGGGCCAAACGCGCTGCCCGGCACCGCCGCCACCCGTTCCTCCATCAGCAGCCGTTCGGAGAACGTCTCATCGTCCAGCCCGGTGCTGCGAATGTCGGGGAAGCAGTAGAACGCGCCGCGCGGCTCGAACGTCGGCAAGCCCATAGCGTTCAGACGGGCGACAATGAGCCGCCTCCGCTGGTCATACGCCCCCACCATATGCTGAACACTGGCCTCGCCATGTCGCAGGGCATAGGCCGCCGCATACTGGGCGGCCGTCGGGGCCGACATGATGATGTACTGGTGGACCTTGCGCATGGCGCCGATGAGATCGGCCGGGCCGCAGGCATAGCCGATGCGCCAGCCGGTCATGGCATACGCCTTGGAGAAGCCGCCGAGCAGGAGGGTTCGCTCCTGCATGCCCGGCAGGGCCGCGAAGCAGGTATGCTCGACGCCGTAGACCAGCCGGTCGTAGATTTCGTCAGACACAACGAGGAGGTCATGGCGCTCGGCCAGATCAGCCAGGTCGGTCAGACGCTCGCGCGTCATGACCGCGCCGGTAGGATTGTTGGGGTAGCCTAGTAGCAACGCCCGCGTGCGGTGGGTCAACGCCCCTGCTACCGCGTCAGCCGTGAGCTGGAACTCGTGCGCGACCTGGGTATCCACCGCGACCGGCTGCCCCCCCGCGAATAAGATGGCGGCTGGGTAGGCCACGTAGGACGGCTGCGGGAAGACGACTTCATCGCCCGCTTCTAACGTGGCGACCATCGCCAGGTGCAGCGCCTCGGAGACGCCCACCGTGACCAGGATTTCGTTCTCCGGGTGGTAGTGGACGCCGTAGAGCTTAGCGAGGTGGTCGGCAATGGCCTCGCGCAGGTCGAGCGTGCCGGAGTTGGACGTGTAGCCCGTGCGGCCTGCATGGATAGACGCGATGCCCGCCGCGCTGATGTCTTCGGGCGTCACGAAGTCCGGCTCGCCGATGCCCAGCGAGATCACGTCCTTCATCGTGGCGGCGATGTCGAAGAACTTGCGGATGCCCGACGGCGGCACCGCCTCCACCCGTGAGCTGATACGGCTTGTCTTGGTGAGCATAGAAATCTCCCGCTAAGCCCCAAAATCGAGGCTGGAGGCGTCCCCGATGTTGACGCGATGAAACTGGCCAACGACATAGGCGTGGGTTCCAATCAGCGAGCGTTCGAGCATCGTCTCGCGGATGACGCTCTCCTCGTCCACAATGGTATCGCGCACCAACGAATCTTGCACGTGGACCTGGGCGGCAATTGAGGCATACGGTCCGATCACCGACCGTTCGATCTTGGCGGACGGATGGATATAGACAGGCGGCACAATCACGCTGTCCGGATAGTGTACCGTGTCGTTGTTAGCATGCCCATTGTCTAATAGATAGCGGTTGCTATGCAGGAGGGCGTCGGGGGTACCACAGTCCTCCCAGACCGTAATCGTGCGCGCCTGGAGCTTCTTGCCGCGCTGAATCATGAGTTCCAGGGCGTCGGCCAGGAAATATTCGCCCTTAGTTTGAATGTCGCGCTCAATCAGGTCGTCAATCGCCTCGAACAAAGCCTGGGAGTCGCGGATATAGTAGACGCCGACCACGGCCAAGTTAGACACGGGCGTCGAAGGCTTCTCCACGAAGCGCGTCACGTAGCCCTGCCCGTCGATGGTCGCCACACCAAAGCGGCGCGGGTCTTCGACCTCCTTGACGAATATCAGGCCATCGGCTTGCAAGGTATCCAGGTCGCTCAGGTTCGCCTCGAATAGGGTATCCACAAATATAATCAGAACCGGTCCGTGGATGTACTCGCGCGTCAGACGGATGGCATGCGCCTGGCCCTTAAGTTCCTCCTGGACCACGTAATGCGCCTTAAAGTCGTAGTGGGGTTTGACGTATTCCTCAATCTGCTCCCCCAGGTGGCCGACAATAAAGACAATATCCTCCACCGGCAGGCTCTGCAACTTGTCGAGAATATGACCCAGGACCGGCTTATCGGCGCACGTCACGAGGGGCTTGGGCTTGGTAAAGGTATGCGGCTGGAGGCGCGTGCCGCGCCCGGCCAGCGGAATGATAACTTGCATGGAAGGGCGCCTCCTCGCGCCCGCCTTCGATGATGGAACCCAGAACTAACCGATCTCCGCTTCATCTGTCTCATTTAGCTCGCTACTGGTGACATCCAGAGGTAGAGAGGCTTTCATGGTATGCCAGGGCGTCGCCTGCTCATACGCATAGGCGGCGCGGAGAAGCGCCGGTTCACCCAGAGGTGGGCCCATGAACTGTAACCCGACGGGCAGACCTTCGGAGAACCCACACGGGATGGACATGCCGCACAACCCGGCCAGGTTCAGGCTCAGGGTGAAAATGTCGGCCAGGTACATTTGCAGGGGGTTGTCGACGCGCGCGCCAATAGGGAAAGCCACCGACGGCGAGGTCGGGCAGACGACAACGTCATAGTGGGTAAAGACCTGGTCAAAGTCACGCTTGATGAGAGTGCGAGTCTGCTGCGCCTTGCGGTAGTAGGCGTCGTAGTAGCCCGCTGAGAGAGCGTAGGTCCCCAACATGATGCGCCGCTTGACCTCAGCGCCGAAGCCTTCGTCGCGCGTGGTACGAAACAGGTCCCAGATGTCCGACGGGTTGGCGGCCGAGTGACCGTAGCGTACGCCATCGTAGCGGGCCAGGTTAGCCGACGCCTCAGCCGGCGCGATGATGTAGTAGGTGGGCAGGGCGTACTCGGTATGGGGTAGGGAAACTTCACCCACTTCCGCCCCCAGCCCGGCCAGAACCTGAATAGCGTCGCGCACGGCGCGTTCGACTCCCGGCTCCATGCCCTCAACAAAGTACTCTTTCGGAACGGCAACGCGCAACCCTCGGATGTCGCTGCGGAGGGCAGTCTCATAATTCGGCACGGGCGTGGGCAGCGAGGTCGAGTCGAGCGGGTCATGCCCAGCCAGCGCGCCGAGGACGAGCGCGGCGTCGGTCACATCCTTGGTCAGCGGGCCAATCTGGTCGAGGGACGAGCCATAGGCGACGAGGCCAAAGCGGGACACGCGGCCATAAGTGGGCCTGAGCCCGACAATCCCCACCAGCGCGGCGGGTTGACGGATGCTGCCACCTGTGTCCGTCCCAATGCCGAAGATTGCCTCATCGGCGGCCACCGCCGCCGCCGAACCACCGCTCGACCCGCCTGGCACACGCTCCAGGTCCCACGGGTTGCGCGTGGTAAAGAAGGCGGAGTTTTCGGTGGACGACCCCATGGCGAACTCGTCCATGTTCGTCTTGCCGAGCAAAATCGCGCCTGCCTCGCGCAGCCGACGATAGGCCGTCGCGTCATAGGGCGGAATATAGTTATGTAAAATCCGCGAGCCACAGGTGGTAGTGAGGCCCTCCGTGCAGATCACATCCTTCAGAGCAAAGGGGATACCAAGCAGCGGGCTGGTGTCCCCCGCCGCGCGCCGACGGTCCGCCTCCTCGGCCTGCTCCAGCGCCACTTCGGGGGTGACGGAGAGATAGGCGCGAATCTGGTTGTCGACCGCGTAGATTCGGTTGAGCAGGCTCTCGGTGAGAGTTACGGAGGTCAGGTCACCCGATTGGAGGGCGGCGCGGGCAGCGTGGATGGTCAGAGCGTGCAGTTCCACTCAGAACTCCAGAGAGGTCAAAACAGCTTGGCTTAGTCGAGGATCGCAGGCACCTGGAATTGGCCCGCGTGGGAGCGCGGCGCATTGGCAAGCACATCGGCCTGGCTGAGCGACGGGCGGGCTTCATCGGGCCGCATAACGTTTTCGAGGCCGCCCACCATCGCCGTCGCGGGAATGGCGCTCGTGTCCAGAGTCTGGAGCCGAGCGGCGTAGTCAAGAATGGCCGACAATTGTTCGGTAAACCGAGCCTTCTCATCGTCTGTCAGGCCCAATTTAGCCAACTCCGCGACTTGCTCCACCGTCGCCAGGTCTAGAGGCATAGCATAGTCTCCTGGACATATTATAACACGAGCTGGCGCAGGAGGCAATGTAAAGGACGGAGGACGGAGGACGAAGGACGAAAGACAGACGGAAGACGGAAGACGAAGGCAACGTCTTTAGACGTATCTTCAGTCTTGAATCTTGGATCTTCTGCCTTTCCTCCGTCCTCGGTCCTCCGTCCTCGGTCCTCCGTCGGTACTAGCGCCAGGTAGGTACAGCCCAGATGACCAGCCGCGTGGCCCCAGCGGTGACGACGACGGCCAGGTCGTCTTTCGCCACATTCTCCAGCGGCTGATCGGCCCAGTTGGCCGGCACGTCCTCTACCAGGCTGATGCGATAGGCAAACTCACGGCCATTCACCGCCAGGGTCAGATCGTCGCCCACCTGTGGCGCGGGCCACTGGCGATAGCGTTGGATGTCCCAACTGACACGCACGTCACCCTGCCGGTTGACCCAGAGTTCGGCGCGGCGATAGGCGGCCCGGCCTATGTCCTCGCTCCACCCCAGGGTCTCCACCGGGATGTGGGTGACGCCCAGGTTGAGCCAGCCACGCAGGCCGGACGGGTCGGCGACAAGCGCGGCCAGGGAGTGCGAGCTGACGAGCGGGTCATCCAGGTCACCCGTTACCGGCAGCAGCGGCGTCGAGAGCGGGTTCGGGGTGGCCGTGATACTGGCGACAGGTGTCGGCTGCGGCGTCGGGCTGGCCTCATCGCGCCGTGAGGTGGGCGAAGTGGGCGTCGGACTGACGCTACGGGTCGTTGGGGTGGGCGTCGGACTGGGCCCACTGGGCGTAGTGGCCGTTGGCGTCGTAGTAGGGGGCGGTGTTGCCGTCTCCAGCCCTGGTCGCGTTTCAGTCGAGGTCGAGCCAGGGGTCAGGGTCAGGGTCGGCGTCGTCTGAGGCGTCGCCGTGCTGTAGACACACGTCGGGCTGGCTGTGGGCGTGGGACCGCCAATGGGGGTCTCCGTCGCCGTCGGCGCGCCAAACGGCGTGCTCGTCGGCGAGGGATACACGCACACCGGCGTGCTCGTCGGCGTCGGGGTATGGGTCGCCGTTGAGGTGGGTGTATAGCTAGCGGTACTGGTCACCGTCACCGAAGGGACTGGGGTCGTCGTGCGCGTGGGCGTGAGCGATGGCCCCGGATAGGCGGGCGAAGTAGGCGTGCCA
>JAHCIP010000228.1 GCA_026129165.1 Anaerolineae bacterium | reverse complement strand
CGGCCAGGGCGGACGCGGGCGTCGCGCCGGTCAGGGTCAGCGCGGCGGCCATGCCCGCGTCGAGGCCCATGAGGACGTCGGTCTCCAGGCGGTCGCCAGTCATGATACACCGCTCCGGCGGCAGCCGCAGCAGGCCCAGGATGGCCTCGGCCATGTAGCGTGACGGCTTGCCAACAATGGCCTCGACGCGCGTGTTGGTACACGCCTCGATGGCGGCGATCATGGCCGCCGCGTCGGGCTGGCCACCGCCCGGCACCGGACAGTAGCGGTCGCCGTTGGTGGCGAAGAAGCGCGCCCCGCCGCGGATGGCGTCGAAGGCGGTTTGCAGCTTCTCGTAGGCGAACGTGCGGTCGAAACTGGCGATGACGACGTCTACCTCGCCGGCGTTCTCAACGAGGGTAAACCCGCCCGCGCGCAGGTCGCGGCACAGCGGCTCCTCGCCGACGACAAACAGCCGCGCGCCCGGCAGCCGCCGCTGCAAGAAGTCGACCATCACGACCGACGAGTTGATGATGTCCTCCGGCGGGGTGGGTAGGCCAAGGGCCGTCAGACGGCGGGCGTAGTCGTGGCGGGTGTGGGTCGGGTTGTTGGACAGGAAGACGGTCCGCTTGCCCAGGGCGCGCAGGCGCGTGATGGTCTCGCCCGCCGTGGGCAGCAGGTCATCGCCCAGGTAGACCGTACCGTCCAGGTCGAAGATGTAGGCGTCGTACAAGGACGACGGACGACGGACGACAGACGACAGACCGCCGACCGCCGACGGCTGACCCTCATCAGGGGCGGCGGTATGTGCCGCGAGGTCGATTCTCTGGGTTTGCCCTTCGTTCATGGTCGGTTGTCCATCGGCCGTCGGCCGTCGGCGGTCGCTATTTGCTTGAACCCAAAGTAAGGCCGGCGATGAAGTAGCGCTGCAGGAAGATGAAGACCAGGACCGTCGGGGCCGTGGCGATGAGCGAGCCGGCGATGATGACCGTCCAGTCCATGATGTACTGGCCCTGGAGGGAGGCCAGGCCGGTGGTGACGGGCTTGAGGGCGTCGGCCTGGAGCAGGACGAGCGCCCACTGGAAGTCGTTGAAAATCCAGGTAAACTCCAGCGTCGCCAGGGCTGCCAGGGCGGGGATGGTCAGCGGCAGCATGATGCGAGAGTATATGCCAAACTCGCTGCAGCCGTCCATCCGCGCCGCTTCCAGGATTTCGCCCGGTATCGTCCGCATGTAGTTGCGCAGGACGAAGGTGCAGAAGCCCAACTGAAACGAGGTATGGAAGACAATCAGCGCCCAGTAGGTGTTGTAGATACCGAGCCAGTCGGTCAGGCGGAAGACGGGCAGCAGCAGAATCTGGAACGGCAGCAGGGCGCCGCCGACAAAGATGAAGAAAATGACGCGGTTGCCCCGGAAGTTGAACCGCGCCAGGGCGTAGGCGGCCAGCGACGACAGGAACAGCGTACCGACCAGCGCGGGCAGGGTGATGATAAAGCTGTTGGGCAGGTAGTGGGACAGCCCGCCGCGTGTCCAGGCGTTGAAGAAGCTCTGGAGCGAGATGCTATTGGGCAGAGTCCAGAACCCGCGCGCCAGGATGTCGCTGTTGGAGCGGAACGAGGTCAGGATGGCGACCAGGACCGGCGTAATCCAGGCCAGAGTGAGCGCGTAGACCAGGCCGTAGACCAGGTAGCGTGACCACGCCCGGCCAGCGGCGCGTGTCTGAGGGAGCGTTTGGGCAGCCACGGAACCTCCTTGAACAGTGGTCAGTGGTCGGTGGTCAGTGGTCAGTAGGGAGTAGTCAGATAGAAAGATACTGACTACTGGCTACCAACTACTGACTACTCGATACAGACTCAGTACTCCATCTCTGTCGCCATGACCCGCGCCAGGTAGATAAAGATAAAGATAGACGTAATCAGGAACAGGATGACGGCGATGGACGCGGCGTAGCCCATGTTGTAGTTGTTGAAGGCTTCGATGTACATGAAGTTCGCCATGACCGTCGAGGCGTTGGCCGGGCCGCCGCGCGTCATGATGTAGACCAGGTCGAAGGAGCGCAGCGAGTCGATGATGCTGATGACGACGACGACGACGGTGACCGGGTTCAACAGGGGCAGAATCACGTGGCGGAAGGCCTGCCAGCTATTCGCGCCGTCTACCTTCGATGCGTCCACCAGCGAGGGGTCCACGCCCTGGAGTCCGGCCAGGTAGAGCGTCATGACATAGCCCACCTGCCGCCAGACGGCCGCCGCGATGATGCACCACGTCGCCAGCCCCTTGTCACTCAGCCAGCCCTTGCTCAACGCGCCGAGGCCAAGCGTCGAGAGGGTGCTATTGAGCAGCCCGCCCGCCGGCAGGTAGATCCAGCCGAAGATGAGGCCGACGACCACCAGCGAGAGGATGTAGGGCGAGTAGAAGATGGCCTTGATGAGCCGCGCGCCGGGGATATTGCGGTTGAGCGCCATTGCCAGCGCCAGACCCATGATCACCGGTACGGTGATGAAGGAAATGAGCCACTTGACATTGTTCCACACCGCCGTGTAGAAGATGGGGTCGGCAAACAGGCGGCGGTAGTTCGCCAGTCCGACGAGCTTGGGCGCGGAAATCCCGTCCCAGTTGGTCAGGCTCAAGTAGAATGAGTAGAACAGCGGCCCGATGACCCACATCAGGAACAGGGCCAGAGGGACGACCAGGAACAGGTAGGGGGTCCACTGCGACACGCCCAGCGGACGCCCCTTGCGGGCGCGAGCCTGCGGGCGCTGGCCCGCCTCGACACGACCGACGGCCATGCTGCGCTCCTTTGACAGGGACTAGGGACCAGGGGCTAGGGACGGAGGACGGGATACGTAATCCCTATTTCGTATTCCGTATTGCGTCCTCCGCCTTCTGCCTTCACCCTCCGCACTTCACGCTTTACGCTTCACGCTTCACGTCCTCCGTCTTTATTGCTGCTCCGCGAAGATGCGGGCGCGTTCCTTCTCCAGGTTCGTCAGGAGGCCGTCAATCTTGCTCGGGTCGGCCATGAAGTCCTGGAAAGCAGCCATCCCCTTCTCGGCCATCTCAGGCGTCGTGTCGCGGTCATAGAACTGCGCCACGTAGTCCGCGCCCTTGATGAGTTCGATACCCTTCTGCGTCTCCGGGCTGAAGATCTTGGGGTCTACGTCCCCATGGGTGGGCAGGCGCTGTAGCGACTTGGCGAAGTACTCCTGTGCCTCCTTGGAGCCGAGGAAGGCCAGGAAGGTCTTGGCGGCTTCGGGGTTGGGGGCCTTGGCGGCGGCGAAGTAGCCGTCGGTTGGCGCGTCCTCACCGATCTTGACGCTCGGATCAATAATCGGGAAGCGGACGAAGTCGAAGTCCTTCTGGTTCTCCTTCGGCACCGAGTCCATGATGAACTGGCCCATCAGGTACATGCCCGCCTTGCCCTGGAGCATAAACGGGATGACCTCTTGCCAGGCGTAGGACGCCGGGTTCTCGATGAAGCACTTCTTGTCCAGCATCTTCTTCCAGTTGTCGAAGGTCTTCTTGACACGCGGGTCGTCGTACTTTTCCTTGCCCAGCATGAGGTTGATGTGGAAGTCGGGACCATTGGTGCGCATGTTCAGGTAGTCGAACCAGCCGGCGGCGGTCCAGGGCGCCTTGGTGCCGATGGCGATAGGGGCCACGCCCGCCGCGCGCAGCTTGTCGCAGGCAGCCAGCAGGTCGTCAAAGGTCTTGGGCGGCTGTACGCCAGCCTTTTCCAGCGTCGGTTTGTGGTAATACAGCGCCCACCAGTAATAGCTTGTCGGGACGAAGTACTGCTTGCCGTCCACACTGCTCAGCGCCTGGAAGCCCTTGGGATACTTCTCCAGCCAGCCTTCCTTCTTCCAGACATCGCTGATGTCCATAATCAGGCCCTTGTCAATGAAGAAGCGGGCGCGGTTACCGGCGAACCAGGTCATGACGTCCGGCGGCCGCGACGAGGCCAGGTAGGTGCGGATGGCCTGCTTGAAGCCCTCGTGGTCCACCGTATTGTGTTCCAGGTCAATGTTAGGGTACTTCTGGCGGAACAGGTTGACCAGGTCGGCGTCCTGCTTGCGCGGCTCCGGGTCGCTCTGGTACGAGTTGTAGACCAGACGGCCCTTGGGGGCGGCGGTGACAACGACCTGCTTCTCGACCACTTTCTCGACGGGCTTCTCGACCACCTTCTCGACCACCTTCTCGACCACCTGGGTCTCGCGCACGACAACCGTCTGGATGATAGGCGCCTGGGCGGCGGGCGGGGTGGATTGGCAACCGAGGGCAATCAGGGCGACCAGGGCAACGGCGGCAATGGCGGCGAGAATGGTTATTTGCGGGGTGACACGACTCACAGCTTACCTCCTTATGGTGAGTGAGGAACCAGGCTCACAGGGCGAACAGGGTCGGGATGGATAGGTAATATTGCGCTGGCGCGGCGGGCATCACCTCCTTATGGAAAAGAAGCAGCTCACTTTCGTGAGGCGAGACCCTTCGCCTTCGGCTCAGGGTGACAGTCGAACGGGTTCTTGCAACAGAGCATGTCAACGTTCACTAGACGGCGGCGGCCTGTATGCCTCGGCGCCACACGACCGACGCACTACCAGCGGCGTCGGGAGCCGCGTCAGGTCGGCCGAGGAAGGCTGGCCGTTGATCAGATCAATCAGCAGGCGTGCCGCCAGTTCGCCCAACTCATAGGTGGGTTGGTGAACCGTCGTCAGCGGCGGGTCAAAGTACGGGGTCGATGGAATGTCGTCGAAGCCGACAACGGCGACCTCGTCGGGCACGCGGCGGCCCTGCTCGCGCAGCGCCTGGAGCGCGCCCATCGCCATGCGGTCGTTCTGGACAAATAGCGCAGTAAACTCGGTCCGGGCGAGCAACTCCCGCGTGGCGCGGTAGCCGCTGGCGCTCGACCAATCCCCCTCGCCCAGCAGCGCGCTGTCCACGTCCAGCCCGGTCGCTTGAAGCGCCTTCGCGTAGCCCCGGCGGCGCTCCTGGCTGGCGTACATCTGCATCGGCCCGCTAATAGTGGCGATACGCCGATGACCCAGGCGCAGCAAATGCTCCGTCGCCCGCCGCCCCCCCTCCACGTTCTGGACCCCCACTGTCGCCACGCCCGGTCGGCCAGGCGCGTAACCAATCGTCACCAGGGGCAGGTCGCGCGGAATCTGCTCGAAGATGGTGTACTGGTCCCGACTCGCACCGTGATAGACAATCAGCAACCCCTCGGTCTGGTGCTGCGTGAACAGGGGCGAGGTTAATGGCTCACCGTCGGGGCCGCGCTCGCCGCCACTCACAAAGGCCAGGTAGCCGCGCCGCCGCGCTTCCATCTCCGCGCCCTCGATGATGCGGGCGTGGGTGTAGTCGCTGAAGTCGGCGGTCAGCAAGCCCAGGACATGCGTCCGCTGCGACACTAGACTGCGGGCAATGGCGCTGGGACGGTACTCCAGCGCGTCAATCGCCGCCTGGATGCGGACTCGGGTTTCCTCCGCCACTTCGCCCTTGGCGTTGAGGACACGCGAGACGGTTTGGTAGGACACGCCGGCCTGCGCCGCGACATCCTTAATCGTCACCCGCTGACGTTTCATGGCTCGTTCCTCACCAGCGAGGCGGCAAACTAATAACTCGAAGACTTGACTTAACTACGAGGGGACGCCAACACTACTTTTCGATGTGAACGTTCACGAGAACGTTCACAGTATACCACAGGTCGCTTCCTTTGTCAAGAGGGGAAACGGGGGCGCGGACAGAGACTATTTCTGTCCGCGCCACGCGCTACTCTGGCAGCCAGTTGAGGGAGATGTGAGGAAGGTATAGGACGTGGCTGTTGCCCCCAATCGGCGTGGGAACTACCGTTGGCGACGGGGTAGGGGTGGGCCTCGTGCCTGGCGTGGCGGTGACGGTGGGGGTACCCGATGGGGGCGGCGTCCCGCTGGCCTCACCGAGCGATAAGCGGTAGTCGGTCGTGACGCAGTTGTCAGGGCTGGCGCTGCCCTGATTGGTAATGACGGCGACGACCCGTTGGGCGCCGGCTGGCGGGACGAACGCCGCCAGCCGCGCTGTCGCACCAGGGCCGGCCGTCCCCGCCAGCGGGACGACTCGCAATCCGGCCCCAGTATCGGCGGCAACACTCACGCGCAGCTCTCCGTTCTCGGCGGTGTTGGCGACCTCGACCGAGTAGGCGCCCGTCGTGGGCAGGCCGATGTAGTTGATGGCGAAGTTGTCGGAGATGACGCCCGTGTACGACACGCCCGGTCCCTCCAACTCGCCCTGGTTGGCAATGGGGGTGTCCTGGAGGCGGGTGGCTATGGCGTCGCCATCGCTGAAGCAGTAGGGGCTGGCCGTCGGGCACTGCTTGGTGAAGCGGATGGCGATGGCGAAGGCGTGGTAGGTGTCGTTGAAGGTCGTCCCCTTCGTCCGCAGCGCGTTGTCGTAGGCGGGGATGGCGCGCTGGCCCGCCGCGACATTGGCCAAAAACGCTTGGTAGACTTCTTCGCCCCCGCCAGCGCGGTTCAGCCCACCCTGCCGCTCGGCGGCGTAGCGAAACATGGGCCAGTTGGCATACTTGTAGTCGCTCGGATACTGCACCAGGCACGCACTAAAGGACGGCCAAAGGTACTGGTAGTTGTCGTGGCCTGTGGGGTCCACCTCGTCCTCGGCGTACGAGGCGCTCGACTCGGTCCACATGGCGTTCTCTTCGGGGTCCGGGTCGCCACCACCGAACTGGATAGCGTGGACGTACTCGTGGGCCATCGTATTATTGAGAGCTTTCACGGCCAGGGGGACATCGCCGTTGGTGAACGACGGGATGTTCTGGTTGACCACCATGCACGTGGCGAAGGCCACCGTCTCCTCGGCCGAGGTATTGGGGTTGTCGCCAATGAAGCCCGAGTACGAGCCGCCATCGGCGGTAACATAGCCGTACAGGCCGAGGTCCCCGGCTGGCCCGCTCAGGTCGGCCACCTGCACCGGGTACTTGCCAAAGGTGTTGGCCGTATTGAAGGGCGGCTTGGGCCAGCCGTAGTTGGTAATCTCGACCTGGTAGGTAGCCTCCAACGCCGCCACGTACTGGTCTATGGTCAGGCCGCCCTGAACGCCGATGTAGTTCAGGCGGAAGTGGGCGCTATCGCGGGTGGTGGGCCCGTCCGGCTTATCGCAGATCGTCCCTCCGCCTTGGGTCACGCGCTCTAGCTCGGCCTGGAGAGGCGGCGTGAACTTCGCCGTGCGCCCCTCGGCTTGCGCCTTGAGGACGGCCTGAATCTCGCGCACCGTCGCCGTCCCATACCAGCCGACACGGCTGTGGAACTGGGGTGGCAGCGCGGCATAGTCATACACGGCATAGGCGAGATAGAGCAGCCGTTCCTCGGCGCTGATCGCGCCGCGCCGATACGCTTGCTCGATGAGGTCGGGGGTCGCGAGTTGCGCCGTGAGGGGCGTAGCAGGCGCCTGGGCAGGCACGCCTGACGAGCGCGAGGCGGCGGCCGTGACCGCCGTCAACACGGCCAACACCAGGATGAGCGCGCCCACGCTGACAAGGGTTCTGGTTCGGGGGGACATACGAGCCTCGCTTGTGCGCGGCCCCGAGGTCGAACGTGGTCTCGGGAAGGCGCCGGGGTCCGGCAACGCGTCTAAGGGGTTTTCGGGGAAAGCTTCACTTTCACCCGCACCTGGCCGTCGTTATCGCTTAGCCCCGCGTCAGCATCATTGATGCGGAAGGCCAACGCGCCCGACTGGGAGGCAATGATGTAGCCGGACGCCGGGACACTGAACACCTGGTCGCCCAGGCGGGCAATCAGGCTCCCACGCGGCGCGCCGGGCAGCGGCTCGGCGCACTGACTGGGGGGTAACTGCTGGCTGCACACGAAATTCGTGCCTTCCGGGCCGGTGATAGGCGCCTGGCCGGTCTGAGTCGTCCAGCGGCCGTCCACCCACTCAAAATCCACCCGCGTGCCAGCCTCCACGTTCAGGCTGGTCTGATACCAGCCCTGGCGGGCGTCCACCAGGACGATGTGCGTCGGGATGGCTGGCGACGAGGCGGTGATGGACGGCAAGAGGGCCGGCCGCGTGGCGAGCCAGGCCTGGATGTCGCCGGCGAACAGGGCGCTCGCCCCCAGGGCGCCGGCGACCGTCACCAGCGCGGCTGTGCGTTTGACCGTGGCCCAGCGGCTGCGGCGTGTCGAGGCTGGGACCGGGGCCGGTGGGGGGACAGGCGTGGGCGCTGTCCTGGGTTGGGGCTGCAGGCCAAGTTGCAGCATCAGCCACGTCACCATCAGCGCCTTGAGCCACTCCCACCGTATCTGCGAGCGCACCCCACCAAACGGCGAGCGCGGCAGCGTGGCGGTCGGCCCCATAGACGGTGTAACGCCTCGTGGTCTGGCCCACGAGGGGGATGACCCCGGTCGTCCCCAGGGTGGGGGCGTCGTCGGCCGGCTGGCGGTCGGTCGGGGCGAGGAGCCGGCGGGCGAGGTGGCCGGTTGAGGCGCAGGACGGGTCGCCGGACGCGGCGGGCTGGTCTGGCTCGCCCCTCCAGGCGAGGCGCTGGCAGAGCGCGGCGTCGGGCTGTTCCCCCGGCCTGACGTGGCTGTAGAGCCAGAGGGCGCGCTCGCGCCTCGGCCGGCGCTCTGAGCCGGCGCGACACGCGGCGTGGGTGATGTCGGGCGCGACGACTGGGGAGCCGTCACGCGGCCATGGCTGCCACACACCGGGCACGTGCGTAGGTGTCCTGAGTAGATGTGTCCCTTGGGACATGCCACCAGCGCCTGTTCCGCCTCGGCCAGCGCGTCTGTCCATTCAGCGGCCGCTGGCCGCAGCCGCGCGTCGAGGTGGCCGCCCTCGAAGGAACGACGCATCAGGTCGGCCAGTGTCGGGTGCAGCCACTCCAGGGGTGGCACGAGAGACGGCGGCGCGACGGGGCCGGCCGGGGCCTTGGCGTAGGGAAACCAGCCCCTGGCAATCTTCTCGGCCACGGCGGGTGGGTCGCCCGCCCCCAACCAGCGCGAGCGGTAGGGGTGGCTGCCGGCCATGAGCAATTGGAAGATGAGCACCGCCAGACCGAAGCGGTCATGCTCGGCCTGACGCATCTCGCGGATAAAGGTCTTGCCCTGAAGTTCCGGCGGGGTATACTCGGGTTTGCCGACCGGGCAGGGATAGATGACGATCTGCGCCTGGCGGTGCTCAATCACCTGGAACGAGTCGGTGTCTATCAGAGTGACCAGCGCCGTGGGCGTGACCAGCACATTGCTCTCGTTGAGGTCGCCGATGACGTAGTCGCGGGCGTGGAGCGCGGCCACGGCGGCGGCCAGGTTCCGCGCCGTGCGATGCAGATAGCGCGAATCGAAAGCGGGCAATGTCTGCGCGCGGCGACGCGGGTTGAACACGTCGAACAGCGGAACAGCGTGCTGGACGTGGGGCATCAGATAGCCCAGGAACGCGCCGCCGTTGTCGTACAGCAGGTCGGCCGGCCAGGCAATGGCGTGGTGGCCGCCGGTCTGGCCTGGCGCGAGGGGCGGGTTCTGCCGCATACGCGTCAGTTTTGGCTCGTAGTCGGGCTTGGCAGGGGTGTAGACTTTCGCCAGCAGGCCCGGTCGCCCCTCGACCAGGTAGACGCTGCCCTCCCCGCCTCGTGCCAGCAGCCGGCCTAGCGTCAAGGCCGTGCGCCGCGAGTCGTAGAGGATCATGGGGCCTCCTCTTCCGACGGAGGACGGAGGACGGAAGACGCAGGAACATCCACGGGAGCGTCATCAGCTTCGAGGAGCGTTTCCTCGCTAACGGCGGGTATCGGGAGGCGGGCAGCCAGCACCAGCGTCTTGTCGTCGTCGGTGCGCGCGTTGACGCGCTCGGACTGGAGGAACTGGGCCAGGGCGGTCGCGGCCTGGTCGG
>JAHCIP010000227.1 GCA_026129165.1 Anaerolineae bacterium | reverse complement strand
GTGACCTGTATTGACATTGACGAGCGCAAGGTCGAGATGCTGCGCGCCGGCATCATGCCGATCTACGAGCCGGGCGTCGAGGAATTGGTGCGCCGCAACGTCACCGCGGGCCGGCTTCGCTTCACCACCTCGTATGAGGAAGGCATCCCCGACGCCGAATTTGTCTTTATCTGTGTGGACACGCCCTCCGGTCCAGGCGGCGAGGCCGACCTCAAGTATATTCGGCGGGCAGCCCAGGGTATCGCCGATGTGATGATCAAGCCGCTGGTCATTATCAACCGTAGCACGGTGCCCATTGGCACGGGCGACATTGTGACCGAGGTCGTGCGCAAGCGCCAGAAGCAGCCCATCCCCTTCGGTGTCGTCTCGAACCCAGAGTTCACCGCCGAAGGCAGCGCCGTGTGGGACTTCATGCACCCCGATCGCGTCGTCCTCGGCTCCTCGAACCGTGACGCAGCGGAGGCCGTGGCCCAGCTCTACCTGCCGCTGCGCGCACCGATTATGATTACCGACCAACGCACCTCCGAGATGATCAAATACGCCTCCAACGCGTACCTGGCCTCGCGCATCTCGTTCATCAACCAGATCGCCACCATCTGCGAGCAACTGGGCGCCGATGTGCGGGAAGTGGCGACGGGCATGGGCTACGACAAGCGCATTGGCCCCTACTTCCTGAACGCCGGCCTGGGCTGGGGCGGCAGTTGCTTCCCCAAAGACGTCAAGGCGCTGGAGTTCATGGCCTCGGTCCACGGCGCGCACCCGCAACTCCTGCGCGATGTCATCGAAATCAACCGTGACATGCGGCGGCGCATCGTCCAGCGAGTCCGCCAACTCGTTGGCCCGCTGGAAGGCGCCACGATTGGCGTGCTGGGCCTGTCGTTCAAGCCCAACACCGACGACATGCGCGAAGCGCCCGCCACCGAGATCATCGGCCTGCTCCAGAACGAAGGGGCGCAGATTCGCGCCTATGATCCGGTGGCCCGCAAGAACGCCGAGCGGATGCTGCGCGACGTGACCCTGTGCGAGAACGCCTACCAGGCGGCCGAGGGCTGCGATGCCCTAGTCATCGTGACCGAGTGGAACGAGTTCAAGCAATTGGACATGCGCCGTCTCAAGGAGGCGATGCGCCTGCCCATCATCGTGGACGGCCGCAACATCTACGATCCCGAGGTCATGCGCGGCTTGGGCTTTGTCTATCGCGGTATCGGGCGCGGCTACGCCGCCTCGGATGAGGCCGAGCGCGTGACTCATTCGCAGCCCGCTATGCAGGCTGTCAAGGCGTAACGCCAGGACCGCGCCTTGAACGGCGCGGCGAAGGACGCGACAACGCGGCGGCGTTCAGGCCGCCGTCTTGCTCCAGCATTAACCGTCCCTGACGACACCTGTCGGGGGCGGTTCTGTGCTATAATTGGCCTATGTCCCCGCGCCGCCCGTCCGTCATCGCCTCAGGAGACCCGTTTGACCGCCACCGCCCCCCTCTACACGCGCCTCGCCAACGGCCTGACCATCATCCTCCAGCGCATGACCCACGCGCCCGTCGCCTCGTTCTGGGCCTACTATCGCGTCGGGAGTCGCAACGAACGGACCGGCGAAACGGGCCTGTCGCACTTTGTCGAGCACATGCTGTTTAAGGGCACGCCGACGTTGCCGGGCCACGCCGTCAAGCAGGCCATTGAACGCGAGGGCGGCTTCTGGAATGGCTACACCGGCGCCGACTCGACGCGCTACTTCGAGACGCTGCCCGTCGAACACCTGGACCTCGCCCTCCGCATCGAGAGCGACCGCATGGTGAATGCCCTGTTCGACCCGGAGGATGTCAAGTCCGAGCGCACCGTGATCATCTCCGAGCGCGAGGGCCACGAGAACTCGCCCGGCTGGCGGCTGAGCGAGGAGGTGCGGGCGCTCGCCTTCCGCGTCCACCCCTACCATCACATGGTCATCGGCGACAAGGCCGACCTCGAAACCGTCACCCGCGACCAACTCTACCAGCACTACCAGACCTACTACGTCCCGAACAACGCCATCATTGTCGCGGCGGGCGACTTCGAGCCGGCGGCCCTGCTGGCGCGCATCGAGGACTTGTTCGCGCCAATCCCGTCCCGCGCCCCCGTCCCTGAGTTTCAGCGCGCCGAGCCGCCCCAGGCGGGCGAGCGTCGCGTCCACCTGACTGGCCCCGACTCCACTTCGTTCCTCCAGATAGCCTACCACACCCCCGACGTAAGCCACCCCGACTACGTGCCCCTGGTCATGCTCGACATCGTGCTGGACGGCGCGGCTCCCCAGCACCGCGCCACGCGGCTCTACCGCGCCCTTGTTCAGACCGAACTGGCGACGGCGGTGTCTAGCTCGCAAGGCTCGAACCTGGACCCCTTCCTGTTCTACCTGAGCGCGACGGTGCGCGAAGGCCGCGCTATTGAAGCGGTGGAGGCGGCTCTCCTCCAGGAAGTTGAGCGGGTTCAGAATGATGGCGTCCAGGCGGGCGAGTTAGCGCGGGGCATCAAGCAGATGCGGGCCGGAGCGGCCTACGCCGTCGAGACGGTGACCGGCCAGGCGTCCCGGCTGGGCACGGCGGAGGTTCTGGGGGATTACCGCCTCTTCGACACCCTGGTGGACCGCCTCCAGGAGGTAGCGCCGGCCGACGTGCAACGCGTCGCGCAGACGTATCTTGTGGCGAAGAACCGGGTCGTGGGCTGGTACACGCCCGACAAGTCGTAAGGTGATGTGATATACGACATCATGGGGAATTACATGATCGTGGTACAACCAAGTGTCAAACTGCCTGGCCCGGATGACGTCACGCGCACGACGCTGCCCAACGGCATGACGCTCCTGGTGCGCGAGAACTGGGCCAACCCCTCGGTCGTCGTCAGTGGCGTACTGCGCGGCGGCAGCGCCAACGAGACCCGCGAGCAGGCCGGGCTGGCCCAATTCACCGCCGCCCTGCTGACGCGCGGCACGACCTATCGCACCTTCGAGGACATCGCCGAGACCGTTGAGGCGGTCGGCGCGTCCATGAGCGTCGGCAGCGGCGTCTACCTGTCCACCTTCGGCGGCAAATGCCTGCATGAGGACCTGCCCACCCTGCTGGAGCTCCTCGGCGAAGTCCTCCACAGCCCCAGCTTCCCGCCGGAACAGGTCGAGCGCGTGCGCGGCCAGATCCTCAACGGCATCCGCCAGCGCGAGACCAGTACGAGCGCCGTCGCCCGATTGGCCTTCTGGAGTACGCTGTACCCCGCCCACCACGCCTTTGCCTGGCCCCTGTCCGGCACGCGTGAGACCATCACCGCCCTGACGCGCGACGACCTAGCGCGTTTCTACGCCGACTACTACAGCCCCCAGGGCAGTCTTCTGATTGTCGTGGGCGCAGTCCACACGCCAGACCTGGTGCGGCTGGCCGAGAGTACCCTCGGCGCGTGGCGCGCCACCCCGCGCTTTCCACCGCTGGCCGCGCCCTGGGAGGAAACAGATAGCCTGGTGAAGCTGCGTGAGGTGAGGCGGCAGAGCATGAACCTGCCCGGCAAGACCCAGAGTGACCTGATCCTGGGTATGCCTGGCCTGTCCCGCCGCCACCCCGACCATCTGCCCCTGGCAATGATGAACAGCGTGCTAGGCGAACTGGGGCCCGGCGGGCGGCTGGGGACACGCATCCGCGAGGACGAAGGGTTGGCCTATTATGCCCGGTCGAGCCTGGACGCCGGGCTGAGCGCGGGGCCGTGGTACGCCTACGCTGGCGTCAGTCCGCGGCATGTGGACCGCGCCGTAGACTTGATTCTGGCGGAGATGCGCCGCATCCGCGAGACACCCGTGGCTGAGGCTGAGTTGGCGGACGTCAAAGCCTTCTGGGTCGGGTCGCTGCCTCTGGATGTGGAGACCAACGAAGGGGTAGCGAGCGAGCTGATGAACATGGAATTGTATAACCTGGGGCTTGATTACCTGTATCGCTATCCCAGGTTGGTCAACGCCATCACCGTAAATGACGTCCAGGCGGTGGCACAACGCTGGCTGACGCCGGAGGCGTATGTGCTGGCCGTCGCAGGGCCAGAGGGTCAATAGAGGACGCCAATCACTATTCTTGATAGGGGAGGGTGGGTGCTGGCGACAGGGGTGGACCTGATCGAGGTGGCGCGCTTCGCGCAGGCGTGCGAGCGATTTGGCGAGCGTTTCCTCAGCCGCGTGTTTACGCCCCAGGAACGCGCCAGCTATGGCGGCCAACCGGAGCGCCTGGCCGCCCGTTTCGCCGCCAAGGAGGCCGTCGCCAAGGCGCTTGGCACGGGCATTGGCGAGTTCGCCTGGCGCGACATCGAGATTGGGCGCGACGAACGGGGGCAGCCAACGGTCACGCTCCACGGCCCTGCCCAGGCCCGCGCTCAGGCGCTGGGGCTGACGCACTTTGCCCTCAGCCTGTCCCACACCCGCGAGCATGCCATCGCGTTTGTCGTGGCTAGTACTGGATGACGGAGAACACGTCATACCCCTGGAGCGTCTCGCGGCCTTTGAGGAAGGTTAGCTCGATGAGGAAGGCGAAGCCGGCCACCTCGCCGCCCAATTGTTCGACCATCTGGCGCGCCGCGTTGGCCGAGCCGCCGGTCGCGATCAGGTCGTCGACGATGAGGATGCGCTGCCCGGGTTGGACGGCATCGATATGCATTTCCAGTCGTTCCGTGCCGTACTCAAGCTGGTAGGCGACCTGGATTTTGTCGGCGGGGAGCTTGCCCGGTTTGCGGACGGGGATGAGGCCCACGCCGAGCGCATAGGCCAGCGGCGCGGCGAAGATATGGCCGCGCGACTCAATGCTGGCAATGGCATCGAGCTGGCGGTCGTGGTAGTGGGTCACCAGCGTATCAATCGCCTGACGGAAGGCGGCCGGGTCCTTGAGCAAGGTGGTGACGTCGCGGAAGATGATGCCTGGGATGGGGAAGTCAGGGACATCGCGAATGATACGCTTGAAGTCCATCGGCGGATGCTCCGTTAGAAGAAGGTGAGGGGCGCGCTTGACGCGCGAAATTCTAGCTAAATCCCCACTTGAGGGCAAACTCCCCTGACAAAGCCCCTGGAATCATGTATAATCTGGCATAACAACCTCGGTCTGAGGAGATACGGACGTGATATTCGTTGATACTGCATTACGCCCTGACGCGCAGAAGCGCGTGCGGGCCATTGGACAGGCCGATCTGATTATCGGCATGCCGACCTATAAAAATGCCAAAACAATTGCCAATGTTATGACCATCACCGGCGATGGGGCGAGCCAACACTTTCCCGACCTAAAAGCGGTCATTGTAGTCGCCGATGGTATGTCCACCGACGAAACCGTCCAGGTTGCTTCGCATGTTCGCCTGCCGCGCAACGTCCAGAAGCTGGTGATGACCTACCAGGGTATCATGGGCAAGGGCAGCGCCATGCGGTCAATCTTCGAAGTGGCCCGCCATCTCAAGGCGTCGGCCTGTCTGGTCGTGGATGCCGACCTGCGCAGCATCACCCCCGATTGGGTGAATCGACTGGCCCGGCCGGTCATCGAAGGCGCGGCGGATTATATCACGCCGTTTTACAGCCGGCACAGCCACGAAGTGACTATCAATGACAATCTCGCCTATCCCCTGACCCGGTCTCTCTATGGCTTGGATGTGCGCCAGCCTCTGGGGGGCGAGGTGGCCTTGTCGGGCAACCTGATCCGCGCGTTCCTGGACCACGATGTGTGGGAGACCGACGTGGCGCGCTTCGGTATCCATATCTGGATGACATCGCTCGCCATCAACGACGGCTGGAAGCTCGGTCAAGCGCCGCTGGGCACCAAGACCCATGATTTCCGCGACCCGACGGTCGGGTTTGAGCCAAAATTCTTGCAGGTAGTCAGCACGCTGTTCCGCCTGATCTCCATCTACCGCCGCAAGTGGCCGCAGACGACCGGACCGTTGCCCGTCCCGATCTACGGCGACTTTGTGAGGATGGAGCCAGAGCCGGTGCCAGCCATGCGTCAGGCCATCCGCGAGGCGATTCGCAAGGGGACGCGCCGGTTCCGTTCCGCGTGGGAGGTGGTGCTATCGGAGGAGAATCTGGAACGGGTGCTCCAGGTGATTCAGGCCGAAGGTACGCTCTCCTTCCCCGCCGACCTGTGGGCGCGGGTCGTCTACGACTTCGCCGTGCTCTACAACAAAGGCGAGGGGGACCCAGATAAAGTGGTCATGGCCCTCCTACCACTGTATTATGCCCGCAAGGTGAGTATGATTCAGGAGGTGGACGGGCTGAACTATGCCCAGATTGAAGACCATATCCGCCGCCAGGCGGACATCTTTGCCGCCCTCAAACCCTATCTCATTCAGCGTTGGAATAACTTCCTGCCCTGGGACAGCGACCTGGCATGATCCTACAGTGGCATATGTCACCCTGAGCGAAGCGAAGGGTCTCGTCTCTCGAAAGGCGAGACCCTTCGCTTCGCTCAGGGTGACTGCAACGATAAGCGTCGTACTACGCTGGCTCAGTCAGCGGCTCGTAATTGAGGGCTGCCCCCTGGGGGCTCGTCCGCGCCTTGACGGCCGCGATGAACGCAACGAATAGCGGGTGGGGGCGGTTGGGGCGCGACTTCAACTCCGGGTGATACTGTGTCCCCAGCATCCAGGGGTGGGTGGCGAGTTCGGCGATATCCACCAGCGTCCCATCGGCGCTCGTCCCGCTGACGACCAGCCCGGCGGCCTGGAGGATGGGCAGGTAGTGGTTGTTGACCTCGAAGCGGTGGCGGCGGCGCTCGGAGATGCGGTCGGTCTGATAGGCGGCGTAGGCGCGTGTGCCGGCGCGAACGCGGCTGGTCTCCGCGCCCAGCCGCATCGTGCCACCCATCTCGGTGATGCTGCGCTGCTCCGGCAGTAGGTCAATCACCGGGTGCTTGGTTGTCGGGTGGAACTCGGTGCTATTGGCCGTCTCGTTGCCCAGCGCGTGCCGCGCCAACTCGATGACCATGATCTGCATGCCCAGGCACAGCCCGAAGTAGGGGATGCGGTTCTCGCGGGCGAAGCGGGCGGCCATAATCTTGCCCTCGATGCCGCGATGCCCGAAACCGCCTGGGACCAGGATGCCGTCTACGCCCCCCAGGCGCGCCGCCACCTCCTCTTTCTCTAGCTCCTCGCTGTCAATCCACTCAATGTCCACATCCACACCCTGCGCGATGCCGGCATGGTGGAGCGCCTCTTTGACCGACATATAGGCGTCGTGCAACTCGACGTACTTGCCGACGACGGCGACACGCAGGCTGGGCTTCGGGGTGCGAATGTGTTCCACCAGACCCCGCCACTCGGCCAGGTCCGGCTGGCGGGCCGGCAGCCCTAGCTCGCGCACCAGGAAGTCGCCCAGCCCGGCCTCCTCCAGTTCAAGGGGGACGGCGTAGATGGTATCCGCTGTGACCAGCGGAATCACCCCCTCCACGTCCACATCGGTGAACAGGGCGATCTTGGCCCGCACGTCGGGCGGGACAGTGTAGTCGGAGCGGGTAATGATGACATCGGGCTGGATGCCCAGGCTGCGTAGTTCCTTGACCGAATGCTGCGTCGGCTTGGTCTTGAGTTCGCCTGTCGCGCCGATGCGCGGCAGCAACGTCACATGAACGTAGACGACATTGGTGCGGCCTACGTCCTTGCGCATCTGGCGGATGGCTTCCAGGAAGGGCAGGCTCTCGATGTCGCCCACTGTGCCGCCGATTTCGACAATCAGGACGTCGGCCTCATTGGAGCGCGCGGCCAGGACGATGCGCCGCTTGATTTCGTTGGTGATGTGGGGGATGGTCTGGATGGTCTTGCCCAGGTAGTCGCCGCGGCGTTCCTTGGCGATGACTTCGGAGTAGATCTGGCCCGTGGTGGCGTTGTTGGCGCGGTTGAGGTTCTCGTCAATGAACCGTTCGTAGTGGCCCAGGTCCAGGTCGGTCTCCGCGCCGTCTTCGAGGACATAGACCTCGCCGTGCTCGTAGGGACTCATCGTCCCCGGATCTACGTTGATATAGGGGTCCAGCTTCTGGATGGCGACGCGCAGCCCGCGCGCTTTGAGCAGGCGCCCCATGGCCGCCGCCGTGATGCCCTTGCCCAACGAACTGACGACCCCGCCGGTCACGAAGATGTACTTGGTGGACATGCTACTCTCCCGCAAAGGCTGATGCGTGATGCGTAGTGCGTAATTCGTCATGCGTATTTCGTACAATGGACACCGGCCGGAAGGCTTTCTTACCGCGCCCGGCAGGCGATTCCCCCACATTCGGTGAATGAGCGCTCTAAACCAACGCGTAGACATAAAATCAAGCAGGCTGTCCATCTAGGGATAGCCTGCTCTAGCTACCTATTCTGTTGTGGTTTACCCACGCCGTTGTGGGCCTCGGTCAATTGGCCCCTGGTTGGCTCGACCGCGTCCCCAGATCAGGTAGCCCGCTGCCAGACCGACCGCGACACCGACGCCGAACGTGATCAGCAAAACGCCTGGCGTTGGTATCCCTTCTCCCCCGCTGCCTGTAGGCGGTGTAGGGGTTATAGTGGCTCGTGGCGTGGCTTGCGCCTGTAAGTCACGCGGGCTTTGGCCCCCACCACTCCCTGCGGCCGAACCATTCACATAGGTTTGTTCAGCGACCACAGACGGGGAGAGCAGAAGGTAAGTACCGAACAATAATGCCAGCAGGGCCATCATTACCACCAACCCGAAGGGCCTACGCTTCAGCATCTTGTCCTCCAGACGTTCTTTCCGTCAGCGCCCACAGAGCAGAGGGGTGGACGACGGGTTTATGGCACAAGGTCCATAACTCTACCGATGCGTTCGGTTTTTGTCAATTTAGCTTTGCTAGCCACGCTTGCACTTCAGAGATACCAGCCTTATCTTCGAGTTGCTGGAGCACACTTAAACTCTGCGTCAGCGTCCGCTGCGCCTCAGGCTTATTCCCTTGTTCATAAGCCAGCATGCCCAACTCTTTCAGGCATTCGGCGACCCCCACTTTGTGTCCGAGATCTTGCCTGACCGCCAGACCTTCTAAAAACAGTTGGCGGGCCTGGACGTAGTCCTGGCGACTCTTTGCGATGTGACCCAGATTGGAGAGGACCTCGGCGACCGACCACTTATCTCCTACTTCCCGGCTCAACGCGAGACTCTCGTGCAGAAACGCCTCACTAGCCTCATAGTCACTCTGGTCTTTGGCGACTTCGCCTAGATTGTTCAGGATGCGCGCCACGCTCCATAGGTCATTATCGGCCCGCTTGAGCGCCAGGCTTTCTTCGTACAAGCGGCGGGCGAGCGGTAAATCGCCCAGATCGCGGACGACCAGGCCTAGATTATTCAGTGACCAACCCAGGCGCTGCTTGCTGTCAAGCGCACGGAGTAACTGAACACTCTGCTCCAGGAGTTGCTTGGCCTTGTGAAAATCGCCTTGTGAATGCGAAACCATTCCCAACTGGCCCAAGACTAACGCGCTGCCTTGCTGGTCGCCCAGGTTCTGTAAAATGCCTAGACACTCCTCATAGAATGTGCGGGCAATTTGCTGATCACCCTGAGCTGACGCGATGGTGGCTACGCCGTTGAGGGATTTGGTTCGCAATTCGAGACTCTCTTTAACCTGCAACTTCGTGTCTGGCAAGCGGAGGACAGTTTCCAACCAGTTGCGTCCCTCGGTCCAGTAGCCCCGCAGATACCAAAACAGCCACAGGGCCGTCACAAGACGCAGCGCCTCGTCGGCTTGTTTGTCTTTCGCCCAGAGCAGGGCAGCGCGTAAGTTGTCGTGCTCGTTTTGCAGACTGTTCAAATAGCCCGCCTGCTCCGCGCCTACCAGGTGCGGCGCCGCCTGTACAGCCAACGCTCGGAAGTGAAGCGCATGGCGGCGGCGGAGGCTGTCGGCCTCGCCGCTCTGTTCCAGCCGTTCCAGGGC
>JAHCIP010000226.1 GCA_026129165.1 Anaerolineae bacterium | reverse complement strand
CCCTGGCGCCCTATCAGTTTGTGTGGCTCGTGGCGATTTAATCTGTCCGGCACCCCTCTCCCATTGGGAGAGGGGATGGGGGTGAAGGTCTTCCCTACCACGACCCCAAGACCCTCACCCTGCCCTCTCCCATTGGGAGAGGGTTAATCCTTGTCTACCTTTGAATGCTCGACCACCAGCGCCAACTCAATCTCCCCCCGCACCCACTCATCGGTTTCCACCGCTTGCCGTGCGACCATCGCCTCGCGCGCCTCGACTCCGCCCAGTCGGCCGAGCGCCCAGGCGGCGTGGCCGCGCACCAGTGCTGGCTCGCCATTGAGCGCCTCGACCAGGGCCGGAATGGCTGCCGGGTCGCCGCTGTTGCCCAAAGCAATGCATAGGTTGCGGCGTAGCCCCGCCCATTTTGCCCGCCGAATGGGGCTGCCCTGGAAGGTCTGGTTGAACTCTGCCTCGCTCATCCGTAGCAGGGGAATCAGGGCCGGACTGGAGCCGACGGCCGGACGCGGCATAAACTCCGCGTGGTTACGCGGCTCGCGCTGGCGGTTGACCGGACACACATCCTGGCACAGGTCGCAGCCGAAAATCCAGCTCCCTATCAGGGGTCGCAAGTCACGCGGGATGACACCCTGGTGCTCGATAGTCAGGAACGAGATGCAGCGGCGGTTGTCCAGGACGCCCGGCGCGACAAGCGCCCCAGTGGGGCAGGCGGGCAGGCAGAGGGTGCAGGCCCCACAATGTGTCTTGAGGGGCGGGTCCGGCGGCAGGGCGACATCCAGCAATAGCTCACCCAGCAAGACCCAGGAGCCGTACTCGTGGGTCAGGAGGTTGGTATTCTTGCCGTACCAGCCCAGCCCCGCCCGTTGCGCCACCGCGCGGTCGGTGATACGCGCCGTATCGGCCAGGGCGCGCATATCCACCGGCCGGCCAAGCTGCGCCTCGATAAAGGCGTGCAGGTCGCGCAGCCGGCGCTTGAACACGGCGTGGTAGTCCACCCCCCAGGCGTAGCGGGCGATACGCCCGCAGGGTTCGCCTGGCGTACTCCTGTCGATCTCTCCATCGCACAGGTAGCTGATACCCACCGCGACGATGGACCTGACTTCGGGCATGAGGTTCCGAGGGTCGCTTGCCACCCGCGCCCGTGCCAGGGTGAACCACGGCAGGCCGTCCATCAGCCCGGCCCCGATGCGCTCCTCCAGGATGACTTGCGTTTCCGGAAACGGCTGGGCCGTCGTCACGCGCACCAGGTCAAAGCCGAGAGAGCGACTGTGCTCTACTATCCGGTGTTTCAAACACGTGTTTGACTTGTCAGATAACGATACTTCCATATTGCTCGACTCTTTGGATCACGAAGGTCACGAAAGGACGCGAAAAACACGAAAGAGAGACGGATGGACTAGACTATTGCCTCGGTGTGCATCAACCGCTTGATGCCCAACGGCTTCTGTCCAAAGTTCACGAGGAGGCACAGGCCATAATTGCCCTGGTGGAGGTACAGTAGACATTGCTCGATGTCTTCAGGCTTGATCGCGCTAGCCGCTTTCGTCTCCATGATAAGCTCGCCTCCGTAGCCCCAGATGACGAAGTCTACCCGCCTTTCTGTGATCTCTACCCCGTCGTAGACAATGGGGATATGGACTTCGCGCTTAAAGTTCAAGCCCCGTTTCTCTAACTCAATCGTGAGGGCGCGCTGATAATCCACTTCCATTAGGTGTACCCCGAGCCGCCGCTGTACTTCAATACATGCGCCTATCACCGCATGCGACAGAGGCCCGAAGTCATAGCCCTTATAGGAATTGGACACAAGCGCCTCCTTTTTCGCGTTTTTCGCCCCTTTCGTGACTTCGTGGTCCAGATGTTCTGCAGTGCTTATTTCACCTCGTTTAAGACACCCTTATCCATCAGCCACTGCTTCTTGTCGGGATTCCACACCAGCGTCCAGACGCCGGTATACCGCTTGGTCACGGTCCCGCTGGCCGTGCGGTCGGTCGCCGTCAGGTCCACGCCGACGGCGCCGTTGGGGCGGTCAGTGGCCGTCGCTGTGACCGATTGGGTGTTCTGGTAGCCGGCCGCCCAGGCGTCATAGGGGTGGCCGGCCTTGTAGGCCGGGCTGAGTTCCTCATACGCCTGGCGGTAGTCCTTGGCGGCCAGGAACTGGTAGAAGCGTTCGACGACCGGGCGCTTCATCTCCGGGATGCCCCGGCTCATCGGCTCGCGCGCGCGGGCCAGGCGGTCGCCCTGGAGGCGATAGGCCGTCTCCTCGACGCCGCTGGGGCAGCAGTTGGCGTCGTTCGCGCCATAGAGCGGCTGGCTGACGCGCAGTTCGCCGTTAGCGATGGTCGCGCCCACTTTGTAGCCCGGTAGACCTGTCATCAACACCGGCTGCCCATCAATCTCGCGGTAGATCAGCAGGCCGACATCGCCGGCCGTGCCGCCCGAGTAGAGCGAAATGACGGCCTCTTCGCGTCCATCGCCCGAAATATCCCCATAGAGTACCTTGCTCGTCACGCCGTGCCCCTCGATGAGACCACTGGGCGCGACCCCGCGCAGCCGCACATACGGGCCGAGGGGCTGACCGAACGTGGGAACCGACGGATCATACTCCAGTTTGGGGTCCGTCTTGAGGACGGTTTCCCAGTCGAGGCCGCGCAGGCTGCTCGCTGTCGCCGGCCGCGTCGCGGTCGGGCGGCTGCCTCCCCCGGTCGCGGCCGTCGCCTGGGCCTGGGTCGGCGCGGTGGGCGTCGCCGAGCGAACAACGGTCGGCGCGGTAGTAGCTGTACCGGTGGGAGGGATAGCGGTCGCGGCGGTCGTCGCGCTGGCCGTAGGGCGAGGCGCGGTGACGCTGGGTGGGGCAGCCGTCGGCGGGGCGGTGGTGGGCGGGGCGGCTGTCGGCGGAACCCTCGTCGCCGTGGTGGCCGGGCGGGTGGGCGTGGGCGGCGTTGGCGCGCCGGGCAGGCAGGCGGTCAGGCTAAGTAAACAGAGGAGACAGATGAGAATGAGGCACAGGCTGAAGTGGCGCATGGACGTGGCTCTCCGAGGATAGGTACAGGTTGCTACAGGAACATCCCGAATTGTATACCGAACAGATGGGATGTCCACACGCTACGGCGTTCAGGCCGTAGTTCACACGAAGCAAACGTTTTGTCGGGCGAGAACTGGGGCCCGAACGCCCCAGCGTAGGCCAAGACGCTCCATTCAAGCCCGCCTCAAGCAACAAGACGCCGCCGCAGTCTCGGTGGTTCCCCGCCGTCCATGTAACCCGGTTGCAACCAGCGCGCAACACGGATACAGTACCCTGAAGTCGTCCATTTCTCCTCTTCCGTCTGGACTACTCTCAGCCTCACCAGCGTCGGCCTTGACAGTTAGAGTGCCCTATGGTATCTTGGCAGCCCATCTGACCCAGTGTTGCGACACGCGAGGATACACACGTGCCTATGCTCGAGATTCGGGGCCTGAGCAAAGACTTTCGCGGCTTCCGCGCCGTGGACCAGGTGGACCTGGATGTGGCGGCGGGGACGGTCCACGCCATCGTTGGGCCGAACGGCGCAGGCAAGACCACCTTCTTCAACCTGTTGACCGGCTTCCTCAAGCCCACCGAGGGCCGCATCCTCCTCGATGGCAAGGACGTGACCGGCCTCGCGCCCGAACAAATGGCAAAGTTGGGCCTGGCGCGGTCCTTCCAGATTACCAGCCTGTTTGAACAATTGACCGCTGTGGAACACCTGGCTCTGGCGCTCCAATCCTCGACCGGCCTGGGCTACCGCTTCTGGCAGTCCGACCGCGTGCTGGCCCAGTTCCGCGCCCGCGCCCTGGCGATTCTGGACCAGGTCGGTCTGGCCGAAGTGGCCGACCGTGAGGTCCACTCGCTGCCCTACGGCCAGAAGCGCGCCCTCGAAGTGGCGCTGGTCCTGGCCCTGGAGCCGCGCCTGATGCTGCTGGACGAGCCGACGTCGGGCATGGGGCTGGAGGACGTGGACCGCATGATCGCCCTGATTCGCAGGGTACGCGAGGGCCGGACCGTCGTCCTGGTCGAGCACAATATGGGCGTTGTCTCGTCGCTGGCCGACCGCGTGACCGTGTTGCAGTATGGTCGGGTCATCGCCGACGGGCCGTATGAGCAGGTGAGGAACGATCCACAAGTGATCGAAGCCTACCTCGGCCACGCCCAGGCGTAGCGTCACCGCTTAACTATGCTGGTACGCGCCTTGCAGCGTCATCCCCTGGTCATCATAGGAACCGTGGTTCTGACCTTAAAACTGCTACTCTTGGCCCTGGACTCGACCCCCTTGTTCTTTATGGGTGACTCGGGCGCCTATATAGGGGTTGCCCTAGATGGCTATGTGCTAGCGACAACCTCCAGTGGTTATGGACTCCTGGTGCAGTGGTTGGCGGTGTGGCCCAGCACGCTGACGACGTTGGTATGGGCGCAGGTGTTGGCGGGAGCGGTCACGGCGTGGTTGGCGGCTTTCATCCTCGTTCGTTACCTCGGCGTCCAGCCGTTGACGGCGCTCCTGGTAGCCATCGCTGGCTCAGTGGAACCATTGCAGGTACTCCACGAACGGCTGGTGCTGGCGGAAGCTTTCACCCAACTGCTCTGGGCGACCTATCTACTACTCGGGTTGGTCTATCTCCGCCGTCCGCGCCTGATAAGCCTGGTCGCGGTATGCGGTGTCGGCTTGCTGCTGGTGACGCTGCGGGTCGCCTATGTGCCACTCGCCTGGGGCAGTGTGCTGTTGCCAGTGCTGCCTCTGTTGGCGCGCCGGGTGGGGCGCACGCCAAACGGGATGGGCTACCAGCCGATCGTGCATCTGGTTGTCGGCCTCGTGGTGATGTTAGGGCTGCATAGTGGGTATCGGGCGTGGATGGGGGCACGGACCCACATGGCTCCGACCTACCTGCCCTACGATGGCTATCACATCGCCAGCGCCTGGGCGCCACTGCTCATCCCTGCGGATGCGAGCGACCCACCTGCGCGACAGGTGCTGTCAGGGATGCTGGCCGAAGACCCGTCTGCCTTGCGTGACCGCTTCAGGCGCGAGGAGAACCGCTGGCTGCCGGGCGGGCTGGTGGCGCGACTGCACGCTGCTTTCGAGGGGGATGATCTTGCGGGCAGTCGCGCGGCGCAGGCGATGGCGATGACAGCCGCCTGGCGCAATCCGTTGGCAGTGCTGAAGTTAGGCGTGCAAAGCTATCTCGATCATTGGCGGCTGCTGCCCATGCTTGAGGCTCGGCTGCGGGTCGAACAGGGGAGTGATCGGCCCCTCGATGCTCCATTTGTGGCGCTGCTAGGCGAGCGATTTGGCCTGGATGCCACCCACTCGGCTGAAACCATGACCCTCAGCCGGCGCTATCATCTCGCGGCTCAGCCCTGGTATATCGTGTTGCTCCTGGCTCCGGCCCTCATACTGCTGGGCGTACTGTTAGCGAAGCCCGCCGCGCGTCTCGCCGCCCTCTGGCTGCTCCTGACCAGTTCCACCATCCTCCTGGCCCTGGGAGCCGCCTACGCCTACCACGTCTCGCCGCCCTCTGGCTGCTCCTGACCAGTTCCACCCTGCTGACGACGACTTGCCTGGCCCTGGTTCTGCCGTATTGGCGGTATCTGTTTCCGCTGACCTTCCCGACGTTAGTGGCCCTGGGCGTCATGATGGATGCGCTCTGGTACTCGTTTGGTCATCGTGCGTGGCTCTCAGAGCGACATGGCTCTGTGACCGGCGGTGGGTTTTAGATGGGTGAGACCTATGCTTAGACTGGAGAACCTCTCGGCCTGGTACGGCGAAGCGCAGGCGCTCCGTGACCTGAACCTGGACGTGAGCCAGGGTCAGATCGTCACCCTGGTTGGCCGCAACGGCGCGGGCAAGACCACCACGCTGCGTTCCATTATGGGGCTGCACAAGCAGACACGCGGTCGGGTGCTGCTGGACGACCAGGACATCTCGCGGCTGGCGGTCCACGACCGGGCGCGGCGTGGATTGGGCTTCGTCCCCGACGACCGGGGCATCTACGCGCGGCTGTCCGTCGAGGAGAACCTACTCCTGCCGCCGACGGTCGGCCCCGACCCCTGGAGCGTCGAACGCCTCTATGGCATGTTCCCGCGCTTGAAGGAGCGCCGCCGTAACTCTGGCTCCAAACTATCGGGCGGCGAGCAGCAGATGCTGTCCATCGCGCGGGTGCTGCGCATGGGCGCGCGGCTGCTGCTGCTGGACGAGCCGACGGAGGGGCTGGCCCCGGTCCTGGTCCAGCATGTTGCCCAGTTGCTGCTCGAAGCCAAACAGCAGGGCGTCACCATCCTGCTCATCGAACAGAATCTACGCTTTGCCACCGCCGTGGCCGACCTGCACTACCTCCTGGTCCAGGGCCAGATTGTAGACAGGCTGACCAACGACCAGGTCAAGGCCCGCGAGCAAGAGTTGTTGAAGTACCTTGGCGTATAGGCAGAAGTAAAAAGTAGTCGGTAGTCAGTAGGCAGTATACTGAGTACCGACTACCGACTACCGACTACTGAATCAAGGAGGAGAAGAAATGACAGTCCGAAAATCGCTCAGTATTCTGACCCTGATGGCCCTGCTCGCCATCATGGCCGCGTGCGGCGCCGGGCAGACCTCTGCGCCGGCGGCCCAGCCGACTCAGGCCGCCGCCGCCAAGCCGGCCGCCGCCACCCAGGCTCCTGCCCCGACTCAAGCTCCTGCTGCCACGCAGGCCCCGGCGGCCAAAGCGACCGAAGCCCCGAAGGCCACCGAGGCGCCCAAGGCGACGGAAGCGGCCAAGGCCCCTGCTGGCCCCGCCAAGCTGACCGACAACAAGATCGTCATCGCCGTCCTCAACGACCAGTCGCAAATCTACGCCGACCTGTCGGGCAAGAACAGCGAGAAGGCGGTCCAGATGGCGATTGACGACTTCACCGCCAAGTATGGCGCGAACGCGCTGGGCGGCCCCATCAGCGTCATCAGCGCCGACCACCAGAACAAGCCGGACCTGGCGAACAGCAAGGCCCAGGAGTTCTACGACCGCAACCAGGCCGACGTCATCCTCGACGTGCCGACCTCGTCGGCGGCGCTGGCCGTAGCGGGTGTCGCCAAGGAGAAGAAGAAGCTCTACATCAACATTGGCGCGGCGACCACGGACCTGACGGGTGTGCAGTGCAATAAGTACACCTTCCACTACGCCTACGACACCTGGATGCTCGCCAACGGCACGGGCACGGAAGTGACCAAGCAGGGCGGCAAGAACTGGTACATCTTCTACCCGAACTATGCCTTCGGCCAGGACATGGATAAGTCCTTCAGCAAGGCCATCGAGGCCAACGGCGGCAAGGTGCTGGCCCGCGACGCCAGTCCGTTCCCGAACCCGTCGGGCGACTTCTCGTCCTTCCTGCTCAAGGTCCCGGCCGCCAAGCCTGACATCCTCGGCATCATGCACGCCGGCGGCGACCTGGTCAACGTCGTCAAGCAGTTCAACGAGTTCAAGCTGCGCGACCAAAATATCAAGCCGGCCATCGGCCTGCTGTTCGACACCGACATTGCCGCGCTGGGGCCGGATGCCTTCGCGGGCGTGCTCTACACGACGGCCTGGAACTGGAACATGGACAAGGAAGCTCGCGACTGGTCCGACAAGTTCCAGAAGGTAACGAACACGCGCCCGACGTTCGCCCACGCTGGCAACTACTCGGCCGCCATGCAGTACCTGGAAGCGGTGCGCCGCGCCGGCTCCGACGACGCGGACGCTGTGGTCAAGGCGCTCGAAGGCTACAAGTTCAACGACTTTATGATGCGCAACGCCTCGATCCGCGCCGAAGACCACCAGGTGATCCACGACGCCTACCTGGCCCAGGTTCGGCCCAAGAGCGAGGTCAAGGAGGACTTCGACTTCTCGAAAATCCTGTCCACCATCCCCGCCGACAAGGCCTTCCGCCCCGTGAGCGAGGCGCTAGCGGCTGGGTGCAAGATGTAGTAGGAAGTACGAAGTAGTCAGTAGTCAGTAGCCAGAACTCCATTGACTACTGACTACTGACTACCGACTACTGGGTACTGACCAGGGAGAGCCGATGAACCCGACGCAACTCGTGCTCCAGTTGTTCAACGGGCTGGTCAATGGCAGCTTCTACGCGCTGCTGTCATTGGGGCTGGCGATTATTTTCGGCGTACTGGGCGTGACCAACTTCGCCCATGGCGCGTTCTACATGCTGGGCGCGTTCGGCGCGTACATCCTGTTCCAGTGGTACGGCGTTGGGTTCTGGTACGCCGTGGTCATCGCGCCGGTCGCCATCGGCCTGCTGGGGATGCTGCTGGAAGTCACGCTGCTGCGCCGGCTCTATCGGCTCGACCCCCTCTACAACTTCCTGCTGACGTTTGGCGTGGCCCTGTTCCTCCAGGACGTCATGCGCCTCCGCTTCGGCGTCCAGGGCCAGCCCTACCGCAACGCGGGTGAGTTGACGGGCGCGACCAACCTGGGCATCGTCTTCTTCCCCAACTACCGCCTGTTTGTGATTGTCTTTTCGCTGCTGGTCTGCGGGCTGGTCTGGTATCTCATCGAGCGCACGCGTGTCGGCATGATCGTGCGCGCCGCCACCGAGAAGCCCGACCTGACGCGCGCGCTCGGTGTCAACGTCGACCGCTGGATTACGCCGGTGTTCGGCTTCGGCATTGCCCTGGCCGCGCTCGGCGGCGTGCTGGCCGCGCCTATGTACAACGTCGCGCCGGGCATGGCTGAGGAACTTATCATTGTCATCTTCGCCGTCGTCGTCATTGGCGGGCTGGGGTCCATTGTCGGCGCGGTGGCCGCCGGCTTCGCCGTCGGCATCATCAGCGCCGTCAGCGCGGTGTTCTTCCCGCCCCTGGCGAACACCCTGGTGTTTATCCTCATGGCGCTCGTCCTGCTGTGGCGGCCGGCGGGCCTATTTGGAACGGAGGGCGCATGAACCGCCGCGCCTGGAACCTTGTCACGCTGGTGGTGGCGCTCGGCATCGCCCTGGTCCTGCCCCAGGTCATCTACCCGGTGCTGGCCCTGGACATCGTGCTCTGGGCGCTGTACGCCGTCGCGCTGGACCTGCTGCTCGGCTTCGGCGGCCTGCTCTCCTTCGGCCATGCCATGTTTTGGGGCAGCGGCGCCTACACGTCCGGCTGGCTTGCCAAGAACCTCGCCTTGCCCTTCCCCATCGCCGTGCTGTGCGGCCTGTTGGTCGCCGTCGCCCTGGCCGTCCCCATCGGCTATCTATCCGTCCGCCGCAAGGGTATCTACTTCGCTATGGTCACGCTGGCCTTCGCCCAGATGATCTTCTATGTCGTCAACGAGTGGCGGCCGGTGACGGGCGGCGAGAATGGTCTACAGGGTATCCCGCGCCTCTTCCCCGGCGTCGCCTCGCTGTCCAACCCGACCGTCTTCTACTACGCCGCGCTGCCCATCGCCCTGCTCGGCTTCTGGTTCGCCTACCGCGTCGTCCACTCACCCTTCGGCCACGTCCTGGTCGCCATCCGCGACAATGAGGCGCGCGCCCAGGCCCTTGGCTACCCCACCGCCCGCTACAAGCTGCTGGCCTTTGTCATCTCAGCCGGGCTGGCCGGTCTTGGCGGCGCGCTCTACTCCCTCGGACACGGTTTCGCCGCGCTGGAACTCGTCCACTGGACCACGTCTGGCACCGCCGTTCTCATGACTATCCTCGGCGGCATTGGTACGCTGTGGGGGCCGATTATCGGCGCGGCGCTGGTCCTGCTGCTGCGCGACGCCCTGTCTACGGGCGCGGTCTTCCCGGTCCTGCGCGAGTCGCCTGGCGTGGTCACCGGCCTCATCTTCATCATCATCGTCCTCGCCTTCCGCCGTGGTATCTGGGGGACGGCCCTCTGGCTGCTGCGCGAGCGCGCCCCCCGTCTGGCCGTCCCCCAGGCGCCCACGCCGGAACCGGAGGCAGCCAGCGAACCGGCGTCCGTCGCGCGCGGCTAATGTGGCTATAATTTGGGTAGGAAGAGTGGGAAGAGTAGGCAGAAGCGTTAGGTCAGG
>JAHCIP010000225.1 GCA_026129165.1 Anaerolineae bacterium | reverse complement strand
GCACTGCTGCTAAGCGATGTGGTGGGCAACCCGCTCGACGTCATCGCCTCCGGCCCGACCGTCCCCGACACCACTACGTTCGAGGAAGCCTGCGCTGTCGTGGACCGCTACGCCCTGTGGGGCGCTCTGCCGTCGGCGATGATCGCACGGCTGCGGGCCGGCCGCACGGGGGACATCCCCGATACGCCTAAGGCGGGCGACCCGCTGTTCGAGCGGGTCCAGAACGTGGTCGTGGGGAGTAATTCCCAAGCCGCCGACGCGGCCCTCATGAAAGCCCACGAGCTAGGCTTCCACACCCTGCTCCTCTCGACCTATGTTGAGGGGGAGTCGCGGGAGATAGGTAAGGTATGCGCCGCCATTGCCCGTGAGTTGGCGCGGGAGGGGCGGCCCCTGCCTCGACCCGCCTGCGTCGTCCTGGGTGGCGAGACGACAGTGACGGTGCGCGGCCAGGGGAAGGGCGGACGCAACCAGGAGTTAGCCCTGGCGGCCATTCCCGCGCTGGCCGGCTTGGACGATGTCCTGCTGCTAACCGTCGCGACGGACGGCAGTGACGGTCCCACCGACGCAGCGGGGGCCTTCGCCGACGGTACCAGCCTCAGCCGCGCTCAGGCCCTCGGCCTGGACCCGCTGGCCTACCTCGCCAATAACGACGCCTACACGTTCCTGGAGCGGCTGGGTGACTTGCTCATCACTGGGCCCACGCGCACGAATGTCAATGATCTAACGTTTATTTTTGCCTTCTAGGGACTGTACCATGCGAATCCTTGTCACTGGCGGCGCGGGCTATATCGGCAGCGTCGTCACCCGCCAACTTGTGGAGCAGGGCGACAACGTCGTCGTCTACGATAGTCTGCTGCGCGGCCACCGCCGCGCCGTCCACTCCGACGCTGTCTTCGTCCAGGGCGACGTGGCCGACCGCGACTTGCTAGAGCGCACCCTGCGCGAGCATCGTGTCGAGGCTGTGATGCACTTCGCCTCGCTCATCGAGGCGGGCGAGAGCATGAAGCAGCCCGCTGTCTACTTCCGCAACATCACGGCGGGCAGCCTGACCCTTCTGGAGTCCGTCCTGGCCCAGGGGATCGAGATGTTCGTGTTCTCCTCGACCGCCGCCGTCTACGGCACCCCGGAGAGTCTGCCGGTCCAGGAGGACGCGCCGCTCAAGCCGACCAACGTCTATGGACAGGCCAAGCTGATGGTCGAGCACATGCTCGCCTGGTTCAGCCAACTCCACGGCCTGCGCTATGCCGCCCTGCGCTACTTCAACGCCTGCGGCGCGGAGCCGCCGCTGGGCGAGGACCACCAGCCCGAAAGCCACCTCATCCCTCTCGCCATGCAGGCGGTCATGGGCCAGCGCCCCCAACTCCAGCTCTACGGCACGGACTACCCGACGCGCGACGGCACATGCATCCGCGACTACATCCACGTGAGCGACCTGGCCTCGGCGCACCGCCTCGCGTTGCAAGCCCTGGCGCAAGGGCGCGGTCCGCTGGTCTACAACCTCGGCAGCGAGCGCGGCTACACCAACCTGGAGGTGGTCCAGGCCGTCGGGCGGGTCATGGGCAAGCCCGTCCCCTACGTCGAGGCGCCCCGCCGCCCCGGCGACCCGGACGCCCTGGTTGCCAGTTCGGCCCGCATCCGCGCCGACCTCGGCTGGCGGCCCCGCTACACCGACCTGGACAGCATCATCGCCACGGCCTGGGCGTGGCGTCAGGCGCACCCGAATGGCTACGCCGACCGGTGAGCGACGAAGGACCAAAGACGAAGGACGAAGAGACGAAGCGCAAAGGTTGGTCCTTCGTCATGATAAACGGCTTCTTCTGGCCCACCCCCCATGTCGGCAGCGGGCAGTACCTCCACGGGCTGTTGCCCGCGCTGGCTGACCTCGCGCCCGACGACCGTCGTATGCTGGCCGTCATGGGCGAGGTCGAGGGCGTCGCGCCGGGCTGGGCCGAGGTCGTGCGCTGGCGGCCGCCGGTCCAGGCGCGCGGCGTCACCGCCGATTTGGCGAAGACCTGGTTCGAGCAAGCCGTCTTCCCTCGCCTGGCCCAGTCGGCGACCCTGGCCCACGTCCCCTACTTCGCCCCGCCGCTGCGGCCCACCGTCCCGACCGTCGTCACCGTCCATGACCTGATTCCCCTCGTCCTGCCCCAGTATCGCGGCTCGCCCCTGGCGCGGCTCTACTTTCGCCTGGTGACGCTGGCCCTCCCTCGCGCCGCCCACGTCATCACCGACTCGGAGTACAGCCGCCGCGAGATTCTGACCCGCTTCCACCTCCCCCCGGACCGCGTGACCACGATCCATCTCGCCGCCGCGGAGCGTTTCCGCCCCGCCTCTGCCACCGACCAAGCCGCCGTCCGCGCCCGCTATGGCCTGCCGGACGGGTTCATCCTCTACCTGGCCGGCTTCGACGTGCGCAAGGACGTACAGACCCTGCTCCGCGCCTATGCCGAGCTCCAGCGCCAGGGCGTAGATATACCTCTGGTCTGCGCCGGCGGTCTGCCTCGTGACAGCGTCGTGACGCCGGACCCGCGCCGCCAGGCGGCCGAGCTAGGGCTAAATAGTGTCCTCTTCCCCGGCTGGATTCGGTCCGAGGACCAGCCCGCGCTGCTGAGCGCGGCCACCGTCTTCTGCTTCCCGTCGCGCTACGAAGGCTTTGGCCTGCCCCCCCTCGAAGCGATGGCCTGCGGCACGCCCACCATTGTCGCTGACGCCACCTCCCTGCCCGAAGTGGTTGGCGACGCCGCTCTCATGCACCCGCCGGGCGACTGGCGCGCCCTGGCCGACGCCCTCCGCCGCCTGCTGACCGACGCCGACCTCCGCGCCGACCTGCGTGAGCGCGGCCTAGCCCGCGCCCGCCAGTTTAGCTGGCGGCGTGTCGCGGCGGAGACGCACGCTATTTATCAAAGGGCGAGCCTCATTCACCGCTGAGTCACGCCGAGTACGCGGAGGCAACAGGCCCTCAACGGATTCGGGGAGCGGATTGAACAGATTAAGTCTACTTCCAGTCGCATAATCCGCTCAATCCGTTCCCTAAATCCGCTGACAGCCTGTTCTTGAGCTGAAACCTTCGAATTTGAGAATGTCCTCGCCGTAAACCCTTCCGGTTGAGTTCGGCTTCGACTATGTGTATACTATGCGCAACGGTTGAGGTAGCTAGACTGGAGAAAGGCGTATGGCGAGCCTGGTACTGGACGACATCGAGCTTCAACTGCCCCCAACGGGCGTCAACCCGGACGAGTCGGCGTGAGTATGCCCCAGGCCACCTTCCGCTTCTACGCCGAACTGAATGACTTCCTGCCGCCCAGCCGCCGCCAGGAGTTTGCCTACGAGTTCCAGGGCCGTGGCTCGGTCAAGGACCTCATCGAGGCGCTGGGTGTACCGCACCCTGAAGTGGACCTCATCCTGGTCAATGGCGTCTCGGTGGATTTTGGCTGCCTGGTCCAGGACGGCGACCGCGTCAGCGTCTACCCGGTGTTCGAGAGCCTCGCCATCGAGCCGGCCGTGCGCCTGCGACCGCATCCCCTCCGCGAGCCGCGCTTTGTCCTCGACGTCCATCTGGGCAAGCTGACCACCTATCTGCGTCTGTTGGGCTTCGACACCCTCTACCGCAACGACTACGCCGACCCAGAGTTGGCCCGCATCTCCAGTGAGGAGGGCCGGCTGCTGCTCACCCGTGACCGGGGCCTGCTCAAGCGCGGCGTCGTCAGCCACGGCTACTACGTGCGAGCGACCGAGCCATTGGCCCAACTGCTGGAAGTGCTGCGGCGCTTCGACCTGTTCGAGGCGATCCAGCCCTTCCACCGCTGCGTGCGGTGCAATGGCGCGGTCGAGCCAGTGGCGAAAGAGGCCGTGCTGGAGTTCCTGCTGCCCAAGACCCGCCTCTACTACGACGAGTTCTACCGTTGCGTGGAGTGCGGGCGCATCTACTGGCGCGGCTCGCACTACGAGCGCATGCAGCGCCTGGTGGACCGCATTCGACAGGCGGCTTCTACCGATACGTGAACCCTTCTTTCCCCTGCATAGCCTAATCTATACCGTATCCTCGCGCCGGTGCGCTATACTGGGCATGGAATCTCGTGTCTACAGAGAGGGATGCCCTATGAAGCATATTCTTGTCCTGCACTTGAACGAGGGCGATGCCACAGCCATCGCCTCGTTTTTGGGTCAGTCGGTGGAGATACGGCGGATCGGAGTGGGCGGCGACGTCGACCGCGCCCGCGCCCTGATTACGGAATACGACGGTAAGGTGGACGCCATCGGGCTGGAGGGGATGCCGGCCCAGTTGCAACTGGGTTCGGCCCAGCGGCCCCACACCCTCGGCGCGAGCCTGCCCGGCCTCGCCCACACGACGCCGGTCGTGGACGGGGCGGGGATTCGGGACGGGCTGATGCGCTGGGGCATCATCCTGGCCGACCGCGCCCAACCCGGCATCTTCAGCCAGAAGCGCGTTCTCATGGTTCCCGGCCTGAACCATGTCGGTCTCGCCCAGACCCTGGAACGGCGCGGCGGCTCATTGCGCTATGCCGACCCGCTGATCTATTTTGCCCTGCCCGATGCGCCCGGCGTGGGCAGCCGTCAGTCGCTCGACCAGGTGGCCGCGCCGACCCTGGACCAGTTGAAAGACGCGCCCTACCGCCGTCTGGTCCCCCAGGCCGGCCAGCCGAACATCGCCCGTCCGGCCGCGCCCTTTGAGTGGGCGGACCTGCTGGCCGGCGATATCGGCGCGATTCGGCGCTATGCCCCGACCGAGCTCGCCCACAAGACGGTCGTAGTCGAGTCGGCCTCGGACGATGACCTGGACGACCTGCGCCAGCGAGGTGTATCGACCGTGGTGACGCTGATGCCTTCGCTGGAGGGCAAGGGGGAACTAGGCCGGGCCTCGGCCGCGACCATCGAAGCCCTGCTGGTCGCCCTGCGCGCCGACCCGAACGCCCCCCTGAGCGAGGACACCTACCTCGACCTGATGGCGACCCTCGACTGGTCGCCCGCCATCCGCGACCTGCAACCGGAAGAGGCTGGCATCAACCGCTTCGCCTTTGTCATTCACCCGCTGGACGTGAGCTTTATCCACAAAGAACGGCGGTTCCGTTTCACCCGCTACTTGCCCGATGACCTGGTCGAGGCTGTCGCGGCCTACATGCCGCCGTTGTACCTGTCGCGCATCACGGGCGGCAAGTCGCCCACCACAGGCCAGCGTATCGAAGGCTACCTGTTCACGCTTGGTGCGACGCCGCGCCAGATGATGAACCACGGCGAACGGTTTACCTACGGCCAGTTGAACAAGGTGGCCCGCATGGCCGAGCGCAAGGGTGCCCGCCTCCTGGGTCTCGGCGCGTTCACGAGTGTCGTCGGCGACGCCGGCATCACCGTGGCCCACGAGTCGGATATCGCCATCACCAGCGGCAACAGCCTGACTGTCGCCGCCACCCTCGAAGCCGCCAAGCAGGCCGTCATCAAGATGGGCGCGACCGACCTGAGCCAGGGCAAGGCGATGGTCATCGGCGCGACCGGCTCCATCGGCTCGGTGTGCGCCCGTCTGATCGCCCAGGCCATCGGCAACGTGGTCCTGGTGTCCATTGAACCTGAACGCCTGATTGATCTCAAGCGAACCATCGAGGCCGAGACGCCGGGCGCGCAGGTCACCATCTCTACCAAGGCCGGCGACCTATCGGCCGACTGCGACCTGATTATCACGGCGACGTCGGCCTTTGGTCAGCGCATCATTGACATCACCAGGTGCAAGCCCGGCGCGGTCATCTGCGACGTGGCCCGCCCGCCTGACATCAACCCGGCCGAGGCGGCGCTGCGCCCCGATGTCCTGGTCATCGAGAGCGGCGAAGTCCTGATCCCCGGCGACATTGACTTTGGCTATGACATTGGCCTGCCGCCCAAGACCTCCTACGCCTGCCTGGCTGAGACCTCCCTGTTGGCGATGGAAGGCCGCTTCGAGGACTACACGCTGGGCCGCAACATCACGATGGAGAAGGTCAAGGAGATCTACCGACTGTTCAAGAAGCACGGCTACCAACTGGCTGGACTGCGCTCCTTCGGCAAGTACATCACCGACGAGGACGTGGCCGTCAAGCAGCGGCTGGCCGACCAGTATCGAGCCGACCCTGAACTGTTCGCCCGTGTCAAGGCCGAGGCGACCGAGAAGCTCAAGACGATCCCCGTCATGGCGAAGGGCGTCAAGGCGTCCAACGGCGCGGCCCGCAAGTGGGCTGTGCCCGCCGCCCTCGGCGCGTTTGGCCTGCTGTGGGGGATGCGCCGCGCCCGCCACAGCTAGTCGAGTATCCCTCCTGTTGCCACACCCTCCGTCCAGGTTCGCCTGGACGGAGGGTGTTGGTTATGATTAGGGCTATGCGTGTTCTCATGGTATCCAAAGCCTGTGTCGTCGGCGCGTACCAGCGTAAGTTGGAAGAGTTGGCCGCGCTACCCGGCGTCGAGTTGACCGTCATCGTACCGCCCGCCTGGCGCGAGGGCGACACGACCCTGAGGCTGCACCGCGCTTACACGCGGGGGTATCGGCTGCTGGCCGAACCCATCCTGTTCAATGGCAACCATCATCTCCACGTCTATCCTACCCTCGGCCGCCGCCTGCGCGAGATGCAGCCCGACATCCTGCATATGGACGAGGAGCCGTACAATCTGGTCACGGCGCACGCCCTCTGGCTGGCGCGTGGGCTTGGCAGCGCCGCCCTCTTCTTTACCTGGCAGAACATCCAGCGTCGCTATCCACCCCCGTTTAGCAGCTTTGAGAAGTTATGCTACCGTGTCGCCCGCCATGCCATCGCTGGCAACCAGGAGGCCGCTGCCGTCCTGGGAGCCAAGGGCTATCGCGGCCCCGTGACGGTCATCCCCCAGTTTGGCATTGACCCGGCCGTATTTCATCCCGTCGCCGTAGCCTCAAACGGCCCGCGGCCGTTCCGCATCGGCTACCTGGGCCGCTGGACAGCGGCCAAGGGGATAGACCTGCTGCTGCGGGCGGCGGCGGGGCTGGAGGGGGAGTGGCGGGTGGAGATTCGGGGGAGCGGCGAAGAAGGGCCGGCGTTGCGGGCGTTGGCGGAGCAATTGGGCATCCAGGATCGCGTCGAGTTCGCGCCCTACGTCCCTTCGACCGACGTGCCGGCCTACCTGGCCCACCTGGGCGCGCTCGTCCTGCCGTCGCGGACAACGCCGTCGTGGAAGGAGCAGTTTGGCCGCGTTCTCATCGAGGCGATGGCGTGCCAGGTACCGGTGGTCGGCGCGGCCAGCGGCGAGATTCCGAATGTCATTGGCGACGCGGGGCTGGTGTTCCCGGAGGGCGATGTAGAGGCGTTGCGCGGCCACCTGGCGCGGCTGAGGGCCGATCCGACCCTGCGCTGCTCGCTAGGAGAACGGGGCCGCCAGCGCGTCCTGGACCACTACACCCACCAGCGCGTCGCCGAGGCGACCTGGCAGGTGTACCAGAGTATGCTTGGAGAGAAGAATGGGCGTGAGCTATTGTGAGGCGGCGGCGTCCCACCCGCTGCACCAGCGCTACCACGACACCGAGTACGGCTTCCCGCTGCGCGATGATGCCGCCCTTTTCGAACGCCTGGCCCTGGAGATCAACCAGGCCGGCCTGTCCTGGCTGACCATCCTCAAGAAAAAGGACCGCTTTCACGAGGCGTTTGACGACTTCGACCTGGACCGTGTCGCCGCTTACGATGAGGCCGATGGGGCAAGGCTGCTGGCTGACCCCGGCATCATCCGCAACCGGCTCAAGGTCCAGGCCGTCATCGAGAATGCCCGCCGCCTCCAGCGCATCCGCGACGAGCACGGCTCCTTCGCCATCTGGCTCGACCATCACCACCCGCTGCCCCTGGCCGACTGGCAACGCCTCTTCAAGCGGACGTTTGTTTTCACGGGCGGCGAAATCGTGCGCGAGTTCCTGGTCAGCACGGGCTACCTGCCCGGCGCCCACGACGAGGGCTGCCCCATCTACCACGACATCGCCGCGCTGCGGCCGCCCTGGATGAATCCCTAGCCCGCCTGCCGCTGGTTTGCACGCATAACGTTCATTGGCCCGGAGCGACCATTTGGGGCGGCTGCGGCAGGAGGCCGAGTTGCGCCAGCATGTGGAAGCGGTCCGGCGCCCCCCAGTGTTCCACAATTTTCCCATCCTCGAAGCGGCATACATCAAACACAGTAATCGCATAGGACTTACCGCTTGGTGGGCGTCCCATTAACCCCTTACTGTCCGTGCCACGCCCTATCATCCGCACCCAGACCTTGTCGCCATCGGCTACCATATCCTCAATGGTCAGGCTGAAGGGGGCGAAGGTCTCGCGCAGGTAGCGGATCGAGCCTTTGAACTCCTCCAGGGTGGAGGGCAGGTCAAACTGGTGTTCGGTGTAGGTTGGGGGGAAGCACTCATCGAGCGCAGCCATGTTACCCTTGTTGAAGCCTTCCTCGATGACCTTGCGCAAGATGGCAGTGTTCTGCTCGGCTGACATGGTGGGATTCCTTTCGTGACAGCAGCGCGGCGTGTTTCTTGACTGCCGTCTACTATACCAGAAACGGCCCCCTCTGCCATCGGTGAAAGTACCCATATCCGCCGCTGGAGGTATGTAGATTTCGCCGTTAGGAGTAAATAAAACAGTCGTAGGCGACATGCCTACGACTGTCTATAACCACCCACCCTGGTACACCTCTATTTTGATGTCACCAGACCTTTCTCGACGGCCCAGGCCGCAATCTGGGCACGGGAATGGAAGTCCAGTTTCGCCATCATATTCGCTACATGCCGGTCTACCGTGCGCTCCGCGATGACAAGGTCATCCGCGATGGCGCGGTTCGTTTTGCCCTGCGCGATGAGCGCGACGATTTCGCGCTCGCGGGCCGTCAGCCCGCCGTAGTACGCCTTCTCATACTGGTGGCGTGCTACTGGAGGAGGGGGGGCTGACGCGGAGGGTGGCTTGGCGGCCTCGACGGATAGGGCGTAGTCGACGGTTTGCTCAATCGTCATCGCTCTTCCGTCTGCCCAGGCGCTTGTCAAAGTCGTAAGGTCAAGGCGGTCGCGTAAGGTGGCGACATGCCGGGTCCACTCGAAGCGTTCCGCCGGCCAGACCATCGGCCTCACCTGCTCACGCAGGGCTTCCGCCGCTCCAAAGAGCCGCGCCGCCCGTTCCAGCCGGCCCTGCGCGACGGCGACCGCCGCCAGGCCGGTCAGCCCCTCCGCGACGCCAGGCAGGTTGCCCTGGTCGCGTTGCGCCAGCAGGCTCTCGCGCTCAAGGACCAGGGCATCTTCTAGCTTGCCCTGCCCCAGCGCGACGTAGCCCAGGCTGTGGACGACCCCTGGAATATCACTGTGGTTCCCCAGCGCCCGATGGAGGGCAAGACTCTCCTGGTAGACTTCCACGGCCCGCCTGTAGTCGCCCTGACAGCGCGCCACATCGCCCAAATTGCCGGCGACAAGGGCGAGGGCCCGTGGATCGTTCGTCGTCCGGACCAGCGTCAGCGCCTCCTCCAGCCGTGTCCGCGCCTGGGTGTACTCGCCCAGCGCCAGGTCCACGCCGCCCAGCATACTCAGTACGCGGGGCAGGAATAAGACGTCGCCCACTTCCCGCAGCAGGCGCAGGGCATCCTCCAGGTAACGACGAGCGGTCGTATAGTCGGCCCGAAAGTAGGCGCCTTGCCCCACCACGTAGCGGGCCATGGCGATGACCCACTTATCCGCCAGACCTTCCGATAGGGCCAGCGCCTCTGTCTGAAATTGCTTGCCCTGTTCCGTCGCCGGCCCTACGCCGAATCCGAGTCTCAGCAGCGCCAGTGTCAGTCCAGCCTTATCGTCTACCATACGGAACAGCGTGGCGCTCTCTTCGGCATAGACGGCCGCCTCGGCCCAGTCACCCTGGTCGAACGCGAGCGCTGCCGCGCCCAGCAGGGCATTGGCGCGGCAGCGTATTAGCCCTACGGCGTCTGTCTCGGGTAAAGATGCTTGCAAGAGTGTCTTGAGCCAGGCGCGTCCCTCGCTCAGGTCGCCCC